>JAFEAI010000267.1 GCA_018266475.1 Bacteroidota bacterium | reverse complement strand
TCAGCATCAGCGGCTACCACATCGCGGAGGCCGGCGCCAACCCCATCAGCCAGCTCGCCTTCACCCTGGCCAACGGCTTCACCTACGTGGAGTACTACCTCAGCCGGGGCATGGACATCAACGCCTTCGCGCCCAACCTCAGCTTCTTCTTCAGCAACGGCATGGACCCCGAGTACGCCGTGATGGGCCGCGTGGCACGCCGCCTCTGGGCCAAGGCGATGAAGCATCGCTACGGCGCCGACGAGCGCAGCCAGATGCTGAAGTACCACATCCAGACCAGCGGCCGCAGCCTGCACGCGCAGGAGATCGACTTCAACGACATCCGCACCACGCTGCAAGCGCTCTACGCCATCTACGACAACTGCAACAGCCTGCACACCAACGCCTACGACGAGGCCATCACCACGCCCACCGAGGAAAGCGTGCGCCGCGCCATGGCCTCAGGGTACCACGCCGTGCCTCGAACGGATGCCACGGGCGATGATCGTTCGGCCAGGCAAGGCGCGAGGAAGGGAGGCTACCACGAGGTAGCCGACCGCCGAGCAACGCAGCATGGGCGGACGAGCGCGCCCGCCCGAAGGGTGGCGGCTGTGCCGCCATGGCGCCGGAACGGGGTGCGGTGTGGTACCCGAGAGCTCATCATCAACAAGGAGCTCGGCCTGGCCAAGAACGAGAACCCGCTGCAAGGCTCCTTCATCATCGAAGAGCTCACCGACCTGGTGGAAGAAGCCGTGCTGAAGGAGTTCGACCGCATCACCGAGCGCGGCGGCGTGCTGGGCGCCATGGAGACCATGTACCAGCGCTCTAGGATCCAGGAAGAGAGCTTGTACTACGAGACGCTGAAGCACACCGGCGAATACCCGATCATCGGCGTGAACACCTTCCTTAGCAGCAAGGGATCACCGACGATCCTGCCGAAGGAAGTGATCAGGGCCACGGAGGAGGAGAAGGAGGCGCAGATCGCCACGGTGGAGAACCTGCGTGCGGCCTACAGCGCGGAAGCGGCGAAGGCGATCAAGGACCTGCAGCAAGCGGCGATCCGGAACGAGAACATGTTCGAGGTGCTGATGGAGGCGACGAAGTATTGCAGCCTGGGGCAGCTGACGGCGGCGATGTTTGAGGTTGGGGGTCAATACCGACGGAATATGTAGTTGCGATGCTGAGCAGTGCGAAGTCCCGGCGTATGGGCCGTAGCCGAGGTAGGAGGCGTACGGACCGGAGGGAGGAATTCGGGGTGGGGAGGCAGCTAAGTGGAATACATAGCGGGAAATGGTTTGCACACCTACTTGTGCACGGTAGTGCAGCGTCGCTGATTGGCTCTCTAGCACTTCATAACATTCCACATGTCCAGAATTTCCCTCGGGTCTCCTAGGTGGTGCGGGTTGTAATGGAAGCTGATTTTTTTGCGCTTGATCAGGTCATCAATAAGGACCATCACATGCTCCGGTTCCAATCCGAATTTTGATGCGGCAGGGATGAAAATGACGGAAGGATCATAGGTCGTTTCTCCGAAACACCCATTTGTCTCCATCATGTCGAACAAGAGTTTGGCGTTCGCCTCGATGTTGTCCAAACGGATTCCCAGTCTTTCTCGTAGCTGCGTTCTTGCAGTGCGTTCCACCTTCCGCCGCTCATGGTCCCTTCGATACTCGTCGGATTCGAAAAGCGTCTTTCCATTGCCGAGATCAACCGCATGGAATTTCGACATAGGGCCTTTCTTGAACCACATGTGTTGTTGGTATCTGGCGACAAGTTACGGATGCGATGTTTGAGGTTGATGGGCAGTACCGGAGGAATATGTACGTGACACCCTAACGACGTGCTATCTTCGTGACATGGCTACGGCCCATAACTACATCCAATTGTCCTCCCTGCCCGAGGATGTCCGTCAACAAGTGCTCGACTTCATCGCGTTCCTGATGCGCCAGAAACAAGGCACGGATCCCGAGAACAAAGGAGGGCGCAAGACTCCCGTACTCGGTCTCGCCAAAGGCAAGGTGGTAGTTCCGGACGATTTCGACGCGCCACTCGACGACTTCAAGGAGTACATGTGATGCGAGTGCTGTTGGACACGCACATCTTGCTCTGGGGGCAAGCGGGCGATCCAGCATGGCCGAAAGCGGCGGAACAGGCGATCTGCTGAGCGGGAAAGAGTCCGTGTTCATCGTTTCACGGCCTTATCCCGATCTTCGCGATCCTACATGGCCAAGGAAGCCCGTGCCCGCATCAAGATCAACAAGCTGCTCGAAGAAGCGGGTTGGCGGTTCCTGGCCGATGAACATGGCCCGGCCAACATCACGCTGGAGACCGGCGTGAGCATAACGCCCGAGTACGCTTCGGCGGAAATGGGCGACGACTTCGAGAAGACGAAGAAGGGCTACACCGACTACATGCTGGTAGGGAGCGATGGCTTTCCGGTGGCCTTGCTGGAAGCCAAGCGCGAAAGCATCCACCCGTTGAACGCCAAGGAGCAGGCGCGGGAATATGCCACTGCGGCGAAGGTGAAGTACGTGATCCTCAGCAACGGCAACCTGCACTACCTGTGGGAGCTGGAGCGCGGCGACCCGCAGGTGGTCTCCCGTTTCCCATCGCCGCGGTCGCTCGGGGCGCTGAAACACTTTCAGCCGGACCGGGCACGGCTGGTGAATGAAACGGTTGGCGAGGACTACATCGCACTCACCCAACTGCCCAACTATGCACGCCGGCCGGAATGGAGCGAACCGTTGTTGAAGCCCGCCTTCATCGAGCAGAACAAATTGCGCTTTCTGCGCCCTTACCAACTGGCGGCCGTGCAGGCCATCCAGCGGGCCGTGGAAGAAGGCAAGGACCGCTTCCTCTTCGAGATGGCCACCGGCACGGGCAAGACCCTCACCAGCGGCGCCATCATCAAGCTCTTCCTGCGCACCGGCAACGCGCGCCGCGTGCTCTTTCTCGTGGATCGCCTGGAGCTGGAGGACCAGGCCAAGCGTGCCTTCTTGCTGCAACTGAAGAACGACTTCAGTGTGTGCGTCCACAAAGAGGACCCGGAGAACTGGAAACAGGCCGAGGTGGTGGTGAGCACGGTGCAGTCGCTCCTGATCGGCAACAAGTACCGCGACCAATTCGAACCCACGGACTTCGACCTCATCATCAGCGACGAGGCCCACCGCAGCATCGGCGGCAACAGCCGTGCGGTGTTCGAGTACTTCCACGGCTACAAACTGGGCCTCACCGCCACGCCACGTGATTTCCTCAAGGGCCTCGATGACGACGAAGGCCGATCCGATCCGCGCGCCCTGGAGATCCGCCTGCTGAAGGACACCTACACCACCTTCGGCTGCAACGATGGCACGCCCACCTTCCGCTACTCACTGCTGGACGGCGTGCGCGACGGCTTCCTGGTGAACCCCGTCGCCATCGACGCGCGCACCGAGATCACCACCCGGCTGCTGAGCGATGACGGCTACGCCGTGCTCACCAGGAACGACGAGGGCGGTGAGGATGAGGAGACTTTCGTACACCGCGACTTCGAGCGGAAGTTCTTCAGCGAGGAGACCAACCTCGCCTTCTGCAACGCCTTCGTGGAGCACGCCGCCCTGGACCCCATCAGCGGCGAGATGGGCAAGAGCATCGTGTTCTGTGTGAGCCAACGCCATGCGCTGAAGGTGGCCCAACTGCTCAACCAGATCGCCTCCGCCCGCTGGCCGGGCCGCTACCAGAGCGACTTCGCCGTGCAGGTCACCAGCCTCGTGGGCGGCGCCCAGCAGATGACCATCAACTTCAGCAACAACCAACTGCTGGGCACCAGCAACGTGCTGCCCGGCTACCGCACCAGCAAGGCCCGCGTGTGCGTTACCGTGGGTATGATGACCACCGGCTATGATTGCGAAGACCTGCTGAACGTGGTGCTGATGCGCCCCATCTTCAGCCCCAGCGATTTCGTGCAGATGAAAGGGCGCGGCACCCGCCGGTGGAACTTCAAGCTGGAGGAACGCGACGCACAAGGCCACACCGAGGTCACGGTGCGGGCCAAGGACGGCTTCAAGCTCTTCGACTTCTTCGCCAACTGCGAGTTCTTCGAGAACGAATACGACTACGATGCCAAGCTGGCCGTAAGCGTGCCCACCAAGGCCCCGCCCACGGAACGCGGGCCAAGTACCGCCAGCACCGGCTTCACCAACCTGGCCGCCGACCCGCTGAAGACCTACGAAGTGCGTGAGGTGGGTGCCCTGGGCATGAAGGTGGACCGCGAGATGTTCCGCGACCGCTTCGAGGACCGCATCCGCAGCGACCAACAGATCAAGCGCGACGTGCAGGCCGACAACTGGGACCAGGTGCTGCACTACATCCGCACAGAGATCCTCAACAAGCCCGAGGACTACTTCACCTTGGAAAAACTGCGCAAGGCCTACACCATCGACCGCAAGCTGAGCTTGCGCGAAGTGGTGGAGAAGATCTTCGGCATCATCGCCGATTTCAAGATGAAGGATGAACTGTTGGAGGAGGAATTCCAGCGCTTCGTGAGCATCCACCCGCCCGGCGAGCAGGAGAACATCACCGCCCTGCGCCACTTCTTCAAGGCGTACATCGTGGACCAGGACGTGCGCGAGATCATCCGCCAGAAGGAATTCCAGCGCTTGGCCAGCCACCCCGCCATGAGCATGGACGAGTACAAGGCCATCAGTCCGGCCAATCGCCAGCAGGTGCCCAGCTACGTGGATGCCTACGTGAGCCTGGAGCAGTTCGCAGCCTGATATGTAAAGATCCCGGCAAATTCTTTACACGTTTTCGTGATGTGTAAAGAATCTTTACATGTGGCGGGGAGAAGCCGTTTACACCGGCCGGTCGGCTATCTGGTCACTAATCTGCACTTGTAACTCAATGAATACCAGTGCATTATAATGCGATGTAAGATTAAGCATATCGCAATCGGCTTAATCTGCACATCCGCTACCGATAGCTGGCTTCCACCGCCTCAATGGCCCGGATACCCCGGTGGTACACATACAGCGCGGTGGGCACGTACCGCAGCTCGATGCCCTGCACCGTACGCGTGAGCGACTTGCTCCGGGTGGTCACCACGGCCCATGGCACCTTCACGCGCTTGGTGAAGGCCAGCAGGCTCTTGAGCCCACCGGGCTGATCCACATACCGATCGCTCCACTTCACCTCACAGAGACGGTCGGGCCTCAGGCGGCTATCGAGGCGCACGAGGTCCACCTCGCCCTCATCGCGGCCCACCTTCCAGCTGGCATAGTACACCGGCTCGCCCAGGGTGAGGTCCTGCGCGTACACCGCCGTTTCGGCCAACGCGCCGAAACCGGGGTCGCCTTCCGGCAAGGGGCCGAAGAGCGCCGTGCGCAAGCTGGGATTGGTGAGATAGACCTTGAAACCATGCTCGCGCTTGTACTGCTTGGCGCTCATGTCCAGGCGGCGTAGGCGGCGGATCAGGTAGGCGGCCTCCAGGTATTCCAGGTACTTGCGGATGGTGACGGCATCCACGCCACTGGCATCGCCCAGCGAGCCGAAACTGAACACCTGCCCGGTGTTGTAGGCCACCACGCTGAAGAAGCGGTTGAGTTCCTGCACGTCGGCGATGCCGTACAGGCTGGGCAGGTCGCGCAGCAGCACCTTGTCCACGATGTCGCTGCGGATGAAGCGCCCGGGGTCCTTTTGGATCAGCGGGTCGAAGAGTGCCTCCGGATAACCGCCGAAGGTGATGTACTGCGTGAACAACCGGTTGAGTTCATGGATGTCGATGGTCTCGTAGAAGGGCCGTTGCTCCCCGCCCCAATCGCGCTTCACCTGCACGATCAGCTGCATTTTGTCCTGCAAATGCAGGAATTCATGGAAGGTGAGCGGGGGCAGCAGAAACTCCGTGAACCGGCCTGCGCCGCTCTCCTGGCTCTTGGCCTTCAGGGCCGCCGCCGCACTGCCACTGGCCACGAACCGCGTGCGCGGGTAAGTGTCCACCAGCACCTTCAGGTCCCGCTCCCAGTCGGCCAGGTACTGGATCTCGTCGAACACCACGTGGTAGCCCGTTGGATCATCGTCCTTGAGCGCCGCCCGGCACAAGCGGAAAAGGTCGTCCAGGCGCATGCGGCTATACACCGGCTGATCCACGCTCAGCAGGCAGATCTTCCGGGGCGGAACACCGCTCTCGATCAGTTGCTGCACACATTGGTGCAACATCACCGTTTTGCCCACCCGGCGCGGGCCCAGCAGCACCACCGCCCGCCGCACCTTGGCCTGTACCAAATGCATGAACGGGGGAAAGAAGGCCCGGTGCCGCATGGACCGGTAGAGTTCATCCACGCCCGCACCCGTCCACCACGGGTTCTCCGTAAGGATCCGCGCCTGCACATGCTCTTCGCTGGGGGGCTTGATCGTCGCCATGTAGCAAATATAGCAGGCTATGCAGATTAAGCATATTCCTATCTCCTTATTCCAACACTTTATGACAAAGTAGGTCAATGGACGGCCATCCACCCCCTCACTTTCCCCACAAGCCCCATCTTCGGCCTCCACATCATCCGATCTTCTGATCTTCTGATCCCCATGCTCGACAGCACCACCAGGAAGAACATCGACGATTGCCGCGACATCCTCGTGGGCAAGGTGCCCGACCCACGCAGCCAGATCGACCAGATCACCGTGGCCCTCATCTACAAGTTCATGCACGACATGGACCAACAGGCCGTGGAGCTCGGCGGCAAGCCCACCTTCTTCGCCAAGCATACGGAAAAGGTGAACGGCAAGGACGAAGTGAAGGACTTCGCCCAATACGCCTGGCCCCGCCTGATGGCCAAGGAGCTCGGCGGCGAGGAGCGCGTGCGCCTCTATGCCGAAGCCCTGGAGAAGATGCCCGAGAACCCCGGCCTGCCGCCGCTCTTCCGTGCCATCTTCAAGCAGACCTTCCTGCCCTACCGCGACCCCGCCACCCTGCGCGAATTCCTCAAGGGCATCGACAAATTCACCTACGACCACAGCGAAAAGCTCGGCGATGCCTTCGAGTACCTCCTCAGCATCATGGGCAGCCAGGGCGATGCCGGCCAGTTCCGCACACCGCGCCACCTCATCGACTTCATGACCGCCGTGATCGATCCGCAGAAGCACGAAACGATCCTCGATCCCGCGTGCGGCACGGCGGGTTTCCTCATCAGCGCCTACAAGCACATCGTGGGCGGGGGAAAGGGGCAGGCGCAGGGGCAGGGGGCAGGGAATACCCGCCACGAGGTGCTTGGTGCCAAAGGCGCGAAGAGCAAACCCGCCTTGACCCCCGACGACCGCAAGCGCCTGGTGGGCAACATCGCGGGCTACGACATCGACCCCGGCATGGTGAAGCTGGCCTTGGTGAACCTCTACCTACACGGCTTCCCCGACCCGCACATCCACGAGTACGATACCCTCACCAGCACCGACCGCTGGGAGGAACGCTTCGATGTGATCCTGGCCAACCCGCCCTTCATGAGTCCCAAGGGCGGCATACGGCCCCACGGCAAATTCGGCATCCCCAGCACGCGCAGCGAAGTGCTCTTCGTGGACTACATCGCCGAGCACCTGCACCCCAACGGCCGCGCCCTGGTGGTGGTGCCCGAGGGCATCATCTTCCAAAGCGGCAAGGCCTACAAGGCACTGCGCAAAAAGCTGGTGGATGAGCACTTCCTCGTGGGCGTGGTAAGCCTGCCCGGCGGCGTGTTCAACCCGTACAGCGGGGTGAAGACCAGCTTGCTCTGGTTCGATCGCGCGCTGGCGCGGAAGACCGACCAGCTCCTCTTTGTAAAAGTAGAGGCCGATGGCTTCGACCTCGGCGCCCAGCGCAGGCCCATTGCGCAGAACGACCTGCCCGCCGCCTACGCGCTGATGATGGACTACAAGCGGGCGCTGAAGGAAGGGGTGAAGTGGGAGGCGCCGGAAGGGTGGGAGGCGAAGGCGGTGGTGGTGGAGCGGGAAGTGATCGCGAAGAGCGGGGAGTACTCTCTAACTGGTGATCGCTACGGCGTGTCTACTGTATCAGCATCAGCGCATGTCATGGTGCCGATCAGGGAGGTGTTGGAGAAGGCTGGTGAATCAGTTGATCCGCAGACACTGAATACGGACCTCACCTACATAGGGCTTGAGAACATCGGCCAAGGAACTGGACAGTTGGAAGGAGAGCTGATCACTCACGCGAGAGAGATCAAGAGCCTGAAGAATGTATTCAAGCCGGGCGACATTCTCTATGGCAAGTTGCGGCCGAACTTGAACAAGGTTTGGTTGGCTGATAGGGAAGGCATATGTTCAACGGACATCTTCGTTTGCCGACCAAAGCAAGGAGTGAATGGAGCCTACTTGTCGAAACTGCTGTTGTCCTCGACATTCAACGAGCAAGTCGTTCAAGGTCTTGGTGGTGCGCAGTTGCCCCGTGTGAACTGGGATTACTTCACGAACATCCAGATCCCCCTCCCCCCGCTCTCCGAGCAGGAAGCCTTGGTGGCGGAGGTGGAGGGCTACCAGCGGGTGATCGACGGCGCCCGGCAGGTGGTGGCACATTACAAACCGCGCATCACCATCGACCCACAATGGGACATGGTGGAGTTGGGGGAGGTGTGTGACTTCACACGTGGGCCTTTCGGAGGCAGCTTGAAGAAGGAAATCTTCGTTCCGTCTGGTTACGCCGTGTACGAGCAAGGGCATGCGATCTATGACCAGTTCGATGATGTGCGGTACTTCATCACTGCTGAGAAGTTCGTAGAGATGAAACGGTTTGAAGTTCGGCCAGGTGATGTGATCATGAGTTGTTCGGGCACGATGGGCAAAGTGGCCATCGTTCCTGAACACGTTCGGCCCGGGATCATCAATCAGGCGCTACTCAAGCTCGTTCCGCGAGCGACTTTGCTGAAGGAGTATCTCAAGCATTGGATGGACAGCGACAACTTTCAGGAAACTCTCGGTCGCTTGACTATGGGTGCTGCCATTCAGAACGTGGCTTCTGTCAGCGTCCTGAAGAATCTCCAGATCCCCCTTCCCCCGCTCGCCGAGCAGCAGCGCATTGTAGCGGAGCTGGAGGAGGAGCGGCGCCTGGTGGCGGCCAACACGGCGCTGGTGGCGCGCATGGAGGCGCGGATCAAGGAGCGGGTGGCGCGGGTGTGGGGAGGCGGATCAGATGTTCAGAAGATCGGTCGATCAGATGATCGGATGATCGAGCCCAAGCAGGTCGGTTCGCGTTACCCGGAACCGGATGAGGAAGTGTCCTTGGCGGCGGAGCCTTCGCCGGAAATAGAGCGGCGCGGTCCGGGAAGACCGCGCAAGGGCGAGCCGCTCAATGGGCGGGCCACCGAAGCGATCAAAAGCTACCTGCACGCCCACCCCGGCTGGCACGGCAAGGGCGCGGTGCTGGCGGCCACCGGCGTGGAGGCCTCGGCCTGGAACGCGGCGATCAAGGAGCTCCTGGAGGCCGGGCAGGCGGAGCGGCAGGGCGAGAAGAAGGGGGCGCGGTACAGGGGGGTGTAGGCGAGGGCATCCGGCCAGAACCCGTATCCTTGTAACCCGCTTGCCGAATTTACATATAAGTGAATACATTTGTCCCCCGGTTGGTGTACGACTTCGCCTTGGTGAAGTACTACACCGTGCAACTGACCGGGAGACCACGGACGGAGTTCGCCGACTTCCTGGACCGTATGCGAAGCGACCCACACAACAGCAGAGACCTTGGCGAGCTGATGGCCCAGATCCAGCAGATGGGCCACAAGTACGAGGCGCACCTGCGCTACTTCCGCGACGAGCGCGACCTCGCTCACCGGGGCGATGCCATGGCCATCCCCACTCAGGCGTTCTCCCGGTCGCGCATGCGCTTGTACTGCCAGGTGCTATCGCCCAAGGTGGTGGTGCTCTTCAACGGCGACGTGAAGACCAAAGGCATCAACGCCGCGCAGGATTGCCCCAAGGTTTCCCCGCACTTCGCATTGGCCAACCGCCTCACCGTGGCCATCCACCAGGCATTTGTGGAAGAACAACTGGGCTGGAACAGCGCTTGCGACGCACTCACCTTCGACCCCAACACCCCCATTCCCCTATGAGCACCAACGAGGAACTGTACCAGCAGGCCATGGAGAGCGCCACTCCGGACCACTTGGAGTTCGCTGACCTGCGCCTTGCGATCACCGACCGGGTGTACGGCATCATGGAGCGCGAAGGGATCAACCAGAAGGTATTGGCCCAGCGCTTGGGCAAGCAGGAGAGCGAAGTGAGCCGCTGGCTGAACGGCCTGCACAACCTGACACTGCGCAACATCGCGCGGCTCAACGTGGCCTTGGGCCACAAGGTGGTGGTGGTACCGCCTGCGGACATGCACCGCACCTTCTTCGTGCTGGATGCCGGCACCAACGACCTGTACCGACGCGGGCCGAAGACCACCAAGCCCGTGCGTGTGGAAATGGTGCCCGAAGAAGCCAAGGCCGCATGAGCAAGAAGAAGAGCGCCGTGGATCCCACGCGCATCAAGATCCTGAAGCTGGCCATCGCCAAGGCGAACATCGAGGCCACCGATGCCTACCTGGCTGACCCGCGCGATCCCGTGAACAGCACCACGGCGTTCGGCACCAACATCGCCTTCGACCCGCCGCAGAAGCTCTGCCGCGCCCGCCTGACCATCGACCTTCAAGGAGTGGACAAGCAGAAGCAACTGCTCGGCCTGAAGGCATCGTACGACCTGCTGTGCGACATGAAGGTGGAGAACCTGCAGGACCTCATCCAGGATGACAACGGAAACCTGATCGTGGATGGCCAGCTCGCGGCCACGCTGATGGGCATATTTTACAGCACGGCCCGCGGCATCATCCTGGAGCGCACGGCGGGCACCTTTTTCGGTGGCGTCATCCTTCCGGTGATCGATCCGAAACAACTGGTGCTGCACATCCCGCAGGTTCCGGAACCATTGGGATGAACGCAACCTCCGCGAGAAGGATCACCACCTGCATCCACGCACCATCCCGGACGATGGCCGAAGCGTCATCCTGGCCGGTTCGGGCGTGGAGGCCACGGACTCGAACGCAGCGATCAAGAACCTGGTCAATGTGGGTAAGGTGAACCGGAGGGCGAGAAGCAGGGAGCGCGGTACAGCATGACCTGGGATCATTGATGATATGCAAGCGATGGAATGGCGGGATTGGATAGCATTGGCCCAAGTGGTGGCCATGGTCGGGGTAGGCACCTGGTTTGCCTTACGCTTGGAGAAGCTCCGCAAGCTGTACGCACGGAACCTGAAACGCTATGACCTGTTGCACACGGCCCGGTTCAAGGCCATGGAAGTGGCGGACGACAGCTTGGTGGATGTGCAGCTTGCTGAATTCAATGCATGGCTGCAGTTGCACGATCGCGGTCGTGATCCGAATGAGCGGAGGCGGGAAGACGATCGCGTGATCGAGGACCTGCGCAAGGCCGGGCGATCGGTGGCCCAGGCGAAGGTGAAGTGCGAAAAGTACTTTGACCAAGGGTTCAATGATCGGTTCGCGGCCTTGATGGGCAAGATCCAACACAGCGAGATGTGCCTTCGCGATGTGCGGGACCTGCCCTCGTACGTGAATGCAGCACAATTGGAGCCGGAGAATGTCCGTGCAATGAACGCAGCATGCATCGTCACAAGGGATGCGATACCGGCATTCCGGAGATCCATGAGTGAGACCATTCAGAAGGACTTGGAAGAGTGAACTCCTCACGCCCTACTCCTTCGTCACCGGCCCTTCCTCCAGGTCCAGCACCATGGAATGCACCTCCACGCTGAACCACTCCGTGAACAGCTTGTGGGTGCGGTGCTGCGGCCAGCGATTTTCGTCCGTACACCAGTCGTTCAGCTCGTTCACGAAGAGCTCGTCGAAGTGCCTTTTGACCCATCGCATCACTGCTTCGTTGTGGTCCATCTCATGGATCAAGTAGATGTTGCACTCGTCCCTTGCATCCATGCCCTTGCCATCGGCGAAGACGCTGCTAGTCCAGTCCAGGTACGGCTGCTTGGGGCGCACCAGGATGGCGTTGCGGTCAATGGTGTCGTAGAAAACAGGTATGGGTTCCATGGTTGTGCGTGTGGTAAAGCGTGAAAGTACAATTCACCTGATCCCCCTACCTCAACGCCACAAGCCAACCTTCTTCTGCCTTCAGCGCCTGCATAAAGCACTTCTTTTCCTCACTTAACCTCGCCGGGTTCAGCTCCGCCAGGATCGCCCGTGCATCTCCGTAGCGGCCCAAGGCGGCCAAGGCGCCGGCGCTCAGGAGTATTCCTTTTTCGGTGCTGGTTTCCAAGAGCGCGAGCAGGCCGTGCAGGTTCGCCAAGCTTTCGGCATCCTCGGTGGGCGTGGCGGGTTTCAGGGCATTGCGGAAGGGTTGGTTGTGTGCCCACCAGATGCGCAGGCGCAGGTAGGCCTCGCGGTCCTTGTGCGGCGCCAGTGCCAGCTCCTTCAGCGCTTCGAGGTGGCCGCGCTGGTCCAGGTGTTCCATCTTCGGTGGTACGGGGCGCGATGGGGCGGGATCATCCTGCAGCGCTTGCTGTTCGCTGAGCGCGAAGTTCCGGCTTTCCTGCTGGGTTCTGCTGTGTTGGTTGAAGAACCCGTACGGCACGCGTTCCAACACCGGCGCGTCCTGCACCCAATAGGTGGCCTTGCAGTTGGCGCAACGGGTCACTTGCACGGCATCGTCCAGCATGGGTGCCTGCAAGTAACCATCGGACCAAAGCCGGGAGCTGAAGGTGTTGCCGCTGAGAAAACTGCTTCGGTAGGCATTGTGTCCGCAATGCGGGCAGGCATGGATGGTGTCCGGTGCGGGCAGCATGGATCGGGGATAGGATGGACAGCGAAGATCGGCATTGGAAGGATGGATGGCACGACCAAAGCCTGCTGATCAACTTCCTGCCGCATCGCGCTGGTCCACACCGGAACTTGCCTCTATCTTGTCGCAACGCGGCTGACGGGAAGTGCGTCAACCTGAATGAAAATGAGCAAAGGAGAATTGTTGATCGACCAAGGCAAGGAGGACCACACGTACGCCCTCACCCCAGCCCCTCCATTCCCTTCAGCAAAGGCACCAACTGCAGCGCGAGCGGCGTGAGCGTGTACTCCACGTGCAACGGCTTCAGGCGGATCACCACGCGATCCAGCAGGCCATCTTCCTCCAGCTCGCGCAGGGCCGTGGTGATGGACTGCTTGTTGCTGCCTTCCAGCTTGCGCAGCAGCCGGCTGAAGCGCACGGGCCCCTGCGAGGCGAGCAGGATGATGCCCGGTTTCCACTTTCCCGAAACGCTTTGCAGCAGGGCTTCCGCCGGGCAGTCCGCGGTGCGTAGGGGAGTGGTCAGCTTTTTCTGACTTATTGATATGCCGGACATGGAGGGCGACCTTTGTGGGCAAGTTAACGAAATGGCACGCCATATCCCCTTTCTTCTTCTGCTCACCACGTTCGGCGCATGCGCCCAAACACCTGATAAGACCATGAAAAGCGAGAATCCCCTGATCTGTGATATCGAGACCGGAACCTGTGATGTCGCCGGTGCCGCCACGCAAGAGGCGGTGAACGAGGCCCCCATGCAGCCCACCGCCGGCAGCACCGTCACCATCCAATACTTCACCGATCCCATCTGCTCCAGCTGCTGGGGCATCGAGCCGCAACTGCGCCGCCTGGCGGTGGAGTACGGTGCGGCCGTGGATATGCAATACCACATGGGCGGCCTGCTGCCCGGCTGGGATGGCTTCAACGGCGGCGGCATCAGCAAGCCCGGCGACGTGGCCACCCATTGGGATGAAATGAGCCAGCACTACAAGATGCCCATCATCGGCGATGTGTGGCTGGAGGATCCCCTGTCCAGCAGCTACCCGCCCAGCATCGCCTTCAAGGCCGCGGAACTGCAGGACAAGGACCTGGCCCATGCCTTCATGCGCCGCATGCGCGAGATGGTCTTCATGGAGAAGCGCAACATCGCGCGGCAGGATGTGATCAATGAGGCAGCGGCCCAAGTGGGGCTGGACCCCGTGCGCCTGGAAAGCGACATGAAGGGCGCGGGCGATGCCCTCTTCAAGGCCGACCTCGCCTTGGCACGGGCCTCCGGCGTGCGCGGCTTCCCGACCATGCTCTTCAGCAACGCGGAAGGCCAGCGGCAGGTGGTGTACGGTGCCCGCTCCTACGAGCAGATGGAGCAGGCCCTGAAGCAGCTCGCGCCGGGCGTTCAAGCCGCCGCGCTGCCCACCACGGTGGATGCGCTCTTCGCCCTGCACCCCAGCTGGTGCGCGCAGGAGGCCGCCCTGATGTTGGCCACCACGCCGGAAGCGGTAACGGCCCAGCTCAACGGCCAAGTGAAGGAAGGCAAGCTGGAGCGCCTCGATACGCGCAACGGCTCCATCTGGCGCAAGGCCCGCGCCTAAGCGGTGGCCGTGGGCCTACAACTACCGAACACGGATCCCGTCTGCAGCCTGCAGGCGGGATCCGTGGGTTGAGGGAGCGCTATCCATCGGGCGCTCGCACCAGACCGAGGAAGGCCAACTGAGGTGGAACGAGATGGCCGCTGCCCCGGCTAGAAGGTATACCGCACGCCCAACCCGCCTTGCAGGCTGAAGAGGAAGGGCTGGTCGTACAGTTCCATGAAGAGGGTGCCATCGAGGAACATGGCCAACGGGGCATTCTTGAATTTGTATTCCAAGCCGAGCACGCCGTCCAAGCCCAAGTTCGTTTCCTGCACGGACGCATCGTTCACCACCACCCAGTCCGGACCATTCTTCACCTTGTACCGGTAGGTGTAGGAGACCCGCTGCGTGCGGACCTGCCCACCAAATCCCCAGTACCATTGAAGGCCCTCGGCATTCTTCACCGGCTTCTGGAAGAGGTAATGCACCTGCAGGCCCAAGGGTACAGAGGCACTATAGCCGATGAATTCATGCTCCTTATGATCGAAGTGTTGATGGTCATACCAATAAGCATAGCGGTTGTTGAAGTAGCGATGCCCATTGAAGAGGTGGGTTCGACCCAAGTTGAATTCCCAGGCATGGCCCTCGCCGTATTTCTTCACGGAAATGCCGCTGGGGTCGCCCAAGCGGACGCCCAGGCCCCACTTCTGTGCGGTGGCGCTGGTGGCGATAAGGGAAAGGAGGAGCAGTGCGAGATGGTGATGGCGCATGTGATCGGTCAATTTATGGTCGGTCCCATCGCAAGGGCGGGGCCATGGCACCAACCTCTTGCACCTCAACCAGGTGACCGGGCCAGAAGGGTGGGGCTGTGGGGCGTGCGTGCCCCCGATCGGGGCCGAATGCCAGCAGCGCGGTGCCGGTTGCAGAGGGCGCATGAAGCCACGCGCCAACTCGACGGCCAAGTGAAGGAAGGCAAGCAGGAGCGCATTCGCGACATCCGCACCAGCGAGCGGCAGTTCTACCGGAAGGTGACGGATATCTACGCCACCAGTATGGACTACGACCCGGCCGAGGAGGCTACGCGGAAGTTCTATGCCACGGTGCAGAACAAGTTGCACTTCGCCATTACCGGCCACACAGCTGCGGAATTGATCGGCGGAAGGGCCAGCTCGGAGAAGCCGAACATGGGCTTGACCAATTGGCCGGGCGACCGCATTCTTCCGCGCGACGTGACGATCGCCAAGAATTACCTGAACGAGGACGAGTTGAAGCACTTGAACAACATCGTGGAGCAGTACTTGGCATTCGCCGAATCACAGGCTTTGCGCAAGAATCCGATGCGCATGTTGGACTGGATCGATAAACTGCATGGCTTTCTTACGCTGAACGAACGTGAAGTGCTGGAAGGGCTTGGCGACCATGCGCCGCACGAATACCAAAAGTTTCATGCGGCGAACAAGCTGGGGCCGGACCACGAAAGCGATTTCGACAAGGTGGTGAAGCGATTGAAGGGGAAGTCCTGATGGAAGTTGCCATCGAAGCTCGCAAGGTATAGAGGAAGCGGGGAAAGCAGTTTTCGGCCATGGGAGCGCAATGTGCGATTGAAGATAGCCCCTTACAGTTTCCCCAACTCCTCCATCAGCCCCTTGCGCCGCTTCAGCCGCTCGCGCCAATCGGCGCTAAGGGCCGCCACCAGGTCTTGCCCGCCCAACTTCCGCACGCGGCGCAGCAGCTTGGTTGCATCCACATAGTCGTGGTGCTTGGGGTTTGTTTTGCTGGCGTATGCTTCGGCGCGCTCCGCAAGGGTGGTGGTCACTTCGTCCTTGAAGTGCTTGGCCAGTTCCGTTTCGTACTGGTCCAACACACTATGGTAGTAGAAGAGGTTGCGGTCGCGGCCTTCCTCGCGGGCGATGTCCATCACCTCGTTCCAGCGTTCCTCCGCAGCGCAGATGTCGGCAAGCAGCGCGCGGTTGTTGCCCTTGGCCTTGCGCAGGTCGTTCAGGAGCTGCTCCAGGTAGGCGGGCCATTCGGCAACGGCGACATGTTTGCGCAGGAGCTTGTAGTGCTCCATGCCATCACCGGTGCCATCGAGCATCAGCGTGCGTGCCAAGCGGATCACTTCGGGCGTGTCCTTGGTGAGTTGCGCGATGCGCAGCAGGTGGGGCGTCCAGTAGTGTTCATGGGTCACTGTCCGGCCGTTGATCCGCACAAGCCTTCCATCCTCGGCCAGCTGCCTGGCGCGCTTCCAGTCCTTCGCCTTGATGGCCCTTTCGATGGCTGCTTGGCGCACTTCGCTGTGGACGAGGAAACGTTCTTCCAGCGTGGTTGCAGCTTCGGCGCCTTGGAACCGGCGGGTGAGCTGCAGCAGGGCGGTCCTTGCGGTAGCGCCGCCATACTCCACATCGGCGGAGCGTTTCAGCGTCGCCATCAGCGGGGCCGCTTCGGCCTCGGTGCGGGCTAGGGCGGCGGCGGCCGGCTGCAGGTGGCCGTTCCAGTCGCAGTCGTTCACGCGCTCATCCGCAAGCAGGCGCACGGTCTCGGCGAGCAGTTCCTTCCGGAACGGTTCCTCGTGCTCCGCCTGTGCCAGTTCATCAAGCAGATCCATGGCCGCTTCGATGCCACCGCCGATGTCGCCATTGCTGTCGTCGGCGTGCTCCATGGCCTCCGCGCCGGCTTCGATCGCCGCGCTGATCATCGGCAGGGCGCCTTGCGGGTGGCCTTTCTTGATCAGGGTGCGTGCCTGGTCCACCATGTCATGCAACACGGCTGCGGCCGCAAACGTTTCGTTCCAACCGAAGAATCCGCCACGCCCGGCCACGGCCCGCAGCCCGGCCCGCAGGCTTTTCAGGTGGTCCTTGCGGTCGCCGGTGATGGCTTGCGGCGCGCAGGCCACCAGGAACTGCTTGCGGAACACGGCATCGGCCAAGCACCGATCGCGCACAAAGGCGGTCAATTCCTTGTGCGGCAGTCCCGACAGCGCGCGGTCCACCTGCTCGGCCACGGTGGGTTTCTTGGCCGCTTTGCTTCCCTTGCCCCGCTTGGGCAATTGCATTTCGCCCTGTTGCAGTTCGAAGAGGAGCGCCACCACGTGCTTGCACACGGGGCCCTCATACGGGCAGTCGCAGGCATGCCCCGTGACGGCGTTTCCCTTCAGCCGAACGCTGACCGTGTAATCCTCGCTGCCTTGCACCACGGCCTCGTACAGGCCCGGCTCAAGTTCTTCCGGCTCCTCCACGGCGCCGCGCTCGAAGTACTTCAGCCCGCGCTCCAGGATGCGCTCGTCGATCTCCTGCTCAAAACGGTCCAAGGGGATTTCCATGGGGCGAAGGTGGGGCGCAGAAAGTTGCCTGTGTATGTTTGTGTCATGGGCCATGGTGGGACCTGGGGTTGGAAAACGCCGGGGTTGGCAAAACCCGTACGCGGCGTTTTCAACAGGGCTCAGCAGCCGTGTGCATCTTTAGCGGCCATTTGCCATGCCCCGCCACCTTGTCCTTTTCCTTCTCACAGCCGTGCTTGCCTTCTCCTGCTTTCGCATCTTCGGGCTGGAGCGGGAAAAGGCACAGCTCAAGCGCGACCGCATCGAGGTGGCGCACATCAAGTACGGGTTGTTCAATGTGGATGAATGGAAGCAACTCCTTGCGGGCATCCTGACCAAGAAGATCAATGCGCTGGCAGTGACCAAGCAGAACCGCCCGGAAATGAAGCGCAAGGTGGAAGAGCTGCTGTACAAGGTGGTGGATGAGGTGGAGCAGGTGATGAAGGAACAGAACAGGGGCTCGGTCAGCGGGCTTTTCCAGCAGTTCCTGATGGACCTCTTCGGCAGTATGGACAAAGTGCGGAAGGGCGTGCCCCGCTATGCCGACCGGGTGATCGATTACCTGAATGACCCCAAGAACCGGGCGGAGCTGAGGAACTACTTGGTGAAGCAGCTGAACGATGCCGTGGACCACACCATCGGCCGGATGGATTACACCGCCTACAACGCCGTGCTCGCACGCTACGGAGCCACGGACAAGGCGGGCTGCAAGGCCGCCATTGATGGGCGCATGGCGGAAGTGCGGGCAATGGAACTTACGTGGTTCACCGCCGTGGGCCTGTGCGCGGTGCTGCTTGCCGCGCTGGCCTTGGGCTCACGAATTTCCGGCACCATCGAGCTGGGCGTCCTGGTGGCGGGCGCGGCCATCTTGCTCATCACCGGCCTCGCGCTGCCCATGATCGACATCGAGGCCACCATCTCCACCTTCTCCTTCACCCTCATGGGCGAGCCGGTCACCTTCACCGACCAGGTGCTCTTTTTCCAGAGCAAGAGCATCCTGCAGGTGGTTACCCTGCTGCTGCGCAACGGTGGCTTCGGCCTTGTGGCCGTGGGCCTGCTCGTGTTCAGCTTCAGCGTGCTGATCCCCTTGGCCAAGCTCACCGCCTCGCTGATCACCCTGGTGCGGAACCGCCCGCCGGCCAACGTGCTCCACCGCTTCCTCGTGTTCCAAAGCAGCAAGTGGAGCATGGCCGACGTGATGGTGGTGGCCATCTTCATGTCGTACATCGGCTTCAACGGCGTGATCAACAGCCAGCTCACCCAGCTCGCCGCCTTCAGCGGCACCGTGGAACTGTTCACCACCAACGATTCCGAGCTGCAGACGGGCTTCTACTTCTTTACCGCTTACTGCGTGGTGGGCCTGCTGCTCAGCGCAGTGATCGCTACGCGGATGCATGGGCTCAGGCCGGAGATCGGGCAGCCCGTTGCTCAATCAACTGCCGAATGATGCGGCGGTAGTGGGCTTCGATCTGCTGTGCCTCATGCGCACCATTGCATTCCTCGAGCATGAAACCATCAGGAGTTTTACCGGTCTCGAAATATGCGGCTGTGTAACGCCATGCATCGGCGCGCACTTCCAGCCCATTGATCAGTTGCCCAAGGTCGAAGTCGCTGAGGCGGATGACGTATTCTTTGTCGTGGTTCATTCGGCCAGGGTACGCATCTTCACCCTGAAAAGCCAGGAATATTTTTCCACAGCCCCATGACCAACTGGACCCGCCCCCAACTCCTGATCGCGTTGAACCTCTATCACAAGGTGGCCTTCGGCAAGTTTCACAAGCGGAACAAGATGCTCGTGGACATTTCACGGCGCATGGGCCGCACGGATTCGGCGCTGCCCATGAAGTTGAGCAACTTGGCTTCGCTGGACCCGGAGTTCCTGAAGACCGGCCGCAAGGGTCTGCCCGGTGCCAGTGACTTTGACCGTACGATGTGGGCCGAGTACCACACGAACCTGAACGAACTGGCACCGGAGAGCGAGGCGCTGCTGGCGCAACTCCTCACCGGCGATGCCGATACGCCCATCGAAGTGCAGCCGAACGGCAAGGTGCTGCCCGTTCCCGAAGGCCCTACCGAAAGCACCGCCTCCGTGAAAGTCCGCCGAGGCCAGCGTTTCTTCCGCCAAGCCGTACTCAATGCGTATGGCAGCCGTTGCGCCGTTACCGGCCTTGCTGTACGAGAACTCTTGATTGCATCTCACATCATCCCATGGAATGCGATGGAGAAACATCGCCTCGACCCACAGAACGGCATCGCCCTCAACGCCCTCCACGACCGCGCCTTCGACCGTGGCCTCATCACCTTCGACGAGCACCTCCGCCTGGTATGCGCCTCTGCGCTCCGCGATTATTTCGTGCATGCTGTAGTAGCCCAGCACTTCCAAGCCTACGAAGGCCAGCCCTTGGCCATTCCCGCCGAAGCGGCGGGCCCGAAGCCCGAATACCTCGAATGGCACCGGCGGGAGGTGTTCGGGAAGTGAAGGCGCACCGCTATCTTGCCCGAACGCGATTGGCGGGAAGCGCGTCGATCCGGAAGTCATGGCCAAGCGAACAAGGAAGGAGGGCGGAGAGCCGGTGCTGCTGTACCGTACGGAGGACGGGCTGTTGCACATGGAAGTGCGTACGGACGGTGAGACCGTCTGGCTCACCCAGGAACAGATGGCGCTGCTATTCGATCGGGAACGTTCGGTGATCACCAAGCACATCGGTAATGTTTTCGGGGAGGGTGAACTGGAGCAGGAGAGCAATGTGCAAGAATTGCACATTGCCCATTCCACCAAGCCCGTCAAGCTTTATAGCTTGAACGTGACCATCTCGGTGGGCTACCGGGTAAAGTCGAAACGCGGCACCCAGTTCCGTATCTGGGCCACGCAACAATTACGGGATTACCTGATCAAGGGCTTTATCCTCGACGACCGCCGCTTCAAGGAGAACAGCGCGCTGGACCGCTACTTCGATGAACTGGTGGAGCGGATACGGGACATCCGCACCAGCGAGCGGCAGTTCTATAGGAAGGTGACGGACATCTATGCCACCAGCATCGACTATGAGCCGGATGCGGAGGCTACCCGGAAGTTCTATGCAACGGTGCAGAACAAGTTCCACTTCGCCATTACCGGTCATACGGCAGCGGAATTGATCGGTGGAAGGGCCAGCTCGGAGCAACCGAACATGGGCTTGACGAACTGGCCCGGCGATCGCATCCTGCCACGCGATGTGACCATCGCGAAGAACTACTTGAACGAGGAGGAGCTGAAGCAGTTGAACAACATCGTGGAGCAGTACCTCGCCTTCGCGGAATCGCAGGCACTGCGCAGGAAGCCCATGCGGATGGCCGACTGGATCGGGAAGCTCCATGGGTTCCTTACGCTGAACGAGCGGGAAGTCCTGGAAGGGCTGGGCCACCTGAGCAAGGACGAGGCGGATGACCATGCGCTGCGCGAGTACCGCAAGTACCGGGAGGCGAACAAGCTGGGACCGGACCACGAGAGTGATTTCGACAAGGCGGTGAAGCGTATCGGGAAGGGCAAGCCCTGATCGCGAACGCCCTCCTTGGCCGCGCGCCTGCCTGCCGGCAGGCAGGCAGGCTGGCCCGAAGCCCGAATACCTGGAATGGCACCGGCGGGAGGTGTTCGGGAAGTGGTCCTAATGCACGATGGCCGCAGTGCTTCCCCGGCAACCTCACGCCTTGCGCAGCCACTCATGCGCGCCTTCCGTGCCGATCCACGGCACCCAGGCGTGGAAGCTGTACAGGGCCGCCTCTTCCACGGAGCCGCGAGCATACATGGTGGGCATGCCTTCCGGCGCATCCTTGGCCAGCAGCATGGGCGCCACGTGCGGGTTGGCGGCCATGGCCTCGCGCAGCAGCTTGTTCGCCGCCGGGCCCGCGCCATGCGAGGCAAAGGCGCACAAGGCCCGGTTGAACCTCATGAAGGTGCTTGGCTCATGGTCGTACTCCTTGTCCAACTTGGCGAACTCCTCGGCATTCAGGCTGGCCAAAAAGGCGCTCAGCGGATAGCGGATCCCCTGGTTGTCCATGGGGTTCAGCTCCAGCATGTGGTGCCAAATGCCGATGGCATGGTGGTACTGGTTCAGCATGAAATGGCAATCGGCCATCTTCGCCAAGCAGCGCATGAATGGGCGCGTTTCGTGGAAACCCCAGCAGCGGCCCATGTATTTCTCGGCATCTTCCGGGTCGATGAGGAAGCACTGCTCCCCAAGGGTAACGCCCCGGTCGAAGAAGGCGATGGCGATGGCCGGATGTTCCTCCACGGAACCCAAGAACTCGTACGCCGCAATGCAGTCCGGGTCCAGGCTCAGTGCTTCCTCCACTTGCTCGCGCCCTCGCTTGGGCGGTAGCGAATAGGCTTCCATCACCAGTTCCTCGGCTTGGTCTTCCCCGGTGTCGGAAACGAACTCGGGCACGGGCTGGCCGGTCATCTTTTCCAAGAACGCGTTGATTTCCGCCTCGTTCTTGAAGTTCTGTTTTTCCAGCAGCTTGTGCAGGTCGCGGATTAAGCTGGAACCCGGCCCGGCGGGGCTGCTCTTCCTTGTTGCGGTACTTTTCTTTCCGGAGGAGGACTTCTTCTTCGCGGCTGTGGATTTCTTCTGCGCCATGGGAGGGAGTTGGAAGGAAGACAAAGAAACAACGGCTAAGGTTCACGGGCGTTCAGCAAGGCAGGGCGCAAGGATCTTCCGCGTCCTATGGGCGCGGTAACCAACATAGTTCAGTGCCGCTATTGGGCGCGGATGAACACGCATGGCCTGTCCGAAACCCGGCGAATATGCTTTTCCCTATCCATGTTCATTCGTATGGGTCCGTGGTTCAAGGCTGCAGGTGAATGCGCCGCCTGGCGCATGGATAGGGCCAGATAGCCCCGTTCAGCAGTGCCGTGCGATCGGGGCCTGTTCACCGCAGGTGGATTCCGTTGGCAATGCCGAACGATGCAGGCGCCATCTTGCTTTCGACCGCTTCCCATTAGGTTCGCACCATGTCCCAAGCCACTCCTGCATCACCCATTGACCCGCCCACCGCATGGCACCTTGCCGTCACCCCGTTCGGGCATTTGCGGATCATTGCGGACGGGGCGGAAGACAGCCCGGGCAGCAGCACGAAGAAGATAGCCACCGCCTTCGAGAGCGGTACGGGCGCAGGTTTGCTGGAGCTGCTGCGCGTGCCGGGGAAAGCGTTGAACGATCCCGCGCTCCGCTATTGGCGGGCATTCGCGGCGCGCTTCGTGGGCCAGGCGTGCGCCCTTTCGCGTGAGGTGGACCACGGCCGCTTCAAGCCGCCACCGCCGCCTGCGGAAGAAGACCTGCAACGCATCGCCGCCAACTTGCCGCCCATGCCCGGCGCCGAATATGTGGAGGTGGCGTTGTTGCACACCTTCTGGCAGGAACTCGGCACGGCCTTCACTGCTGCGTTGCGCGCCAGTGGCGAACCATTGGGCACGTTCGTGCGCAGCATCGGAGAGGAATGGAACCTGCTGGGGCGCGTGCATTTCAACCTGGCCGAGAACCGCCGCGATGAGGAGGCCCCCTTCGCCTTCATGGCCACGTGGACCGGCGCGTTGAACGACCGGGGCGGCGAACGCCACCAGCCGTTGAGCACCGCGTTGAAGGAGTTCGCCGGGAAGGCCGAGAACGAACGCCTGCTGGCCTTGCTTTTGCCGATGAAGCGTGCAGCCGCGCACTGCCCGTGGCTCGCCGACATGATCGCCGACGGCAGCATCTACCACCCCCTGCGCTGGACACCCGCCGAAGCCCTGCGCATGCTGCGCGATGCTGAATTGCTGGAGAAGGCCGGCGTGGTGCTCCGCATGCCCGCGCAGTGGCGCGGGGCAACCCCGCCGAGGCCCAAGGTGGAAGCGGTGGTGGGCGGAAACCCGCCGTCGCAGCTTGGCTTGGATGCGCTGCTTGATTTCAACATGCGCGTGTCGTTGGAAGGGGAGGAGCTCACGGCGGATGAAGTGGAAACGCTCCTTGCCGCCACCGAGGGCCTGGTGCTGCTGCGCGGCCAATGGACCATGGTGGACCATGAGCGGTTGCAGCGCACCTTGCAGCGTTTCGAAACGGTGGAAGCCATGGCGCGCAAGGAGGGCCTCGGCTTCCATGAGGCCGTGCGCCTGTTGAACGGCGTTGGGCTTGCCGCCGGGCCGGGCACCGAAGGCGACATGGCCGGCCATGGCTTGGTAACGGCTGGGCCGTGGCTGGCCGAAGCCCTGCACGGTTTGCGCTCGCCGGAAAGCCTCGCCGCGTTGGATCCCGGCAAAGCATTGAAAGGCACGCTGCGGCCCTATCAAGCCGTGGGCCTGCGGTGGATGCACCTGCTCACGGGCCTTCGCTTGGGCGCCTGCCTTGCGGACGACATGGGCCTCGGAAAGACCATCCAGGTGCTGTCGCTGTTGCTGGTGCGCAAGGCGGGCAAACAGAATAAAGGCCCAAGCATCTTGGTGGCGCCCGCCTCGCTGTTGGCCAACTGGGAAGCTGAGGCCGCACGTTTCGCGCCGGGCCTCAAGTGCATCGTGGCGCACCGGTCGGCTGCGGGCGGGCAGGTGGAAAGCTTCGCCGACGTGCGCGGGCACGACCTGGTGATTACCAGCTACGGCACCCTGATGCGCGCACCCTGGATGCAGGAAGCCGCGTGGGACCTGGCGATCATCGACGAGGCGCAGGCCATCAAGAACCCCGGCACCAAGCAGACCAAGTCGGTGAAGATGCTGAAGGGCAACGCGCGCATCGCGCTCACCGGCACGCCCATCGAAAATCGCCTCGGCGACCTTTGGTCCATCTTCGATTTTATCAATCCCGGCCTGCTCGGCAATGCCAGCCTGTTCAGCGACTATGCCAAAAAGCTGGCCAAAAATGCCCAAGCAGACTATGCGCCGCTGCGCGAACTGGTGCGCCCCTACATCCTGCGCCGCATGAAGAGCGACAAGCGCATCATCGCCGACCTGCCGGACAAGACCGAGGTGAAGGCCTGGTGCATGCTCACGCGCAAGCAAACCGCGCTGTACCAAGGCTCCGTGGAGGAACTCGCGAAGCGCTTGCAGGAGGCCGAAGGCCTCGAACGGCGCGGGCTGGTGCTCAGCTTCCTCATGCGCTTCAAGCAGATCTGCAACCATCCCTCGCAGTGGCTGGGCGAGCAGAGCTGGGCGGAAAGCGAAAGCGGCAAATGGCAACGCCTGCGCGCCATCGCCGAAGTGGTGGCGGAGAAGCAGGAAAAGCTGCTGCTCTTCACCCAGTTCAAGGAGATCACCGCGCCGCTGGAAGCCTTCCTCGCCGACGTGTTCGGCCGGCCGGGCCTGGTGCTGCACGGCGGTACGCCGGTGAAGAGGCGCGGCGAAATGGTGCGCGCCTTCCAGGAAGATGAACGCCTGCCCTTCTTCGTACTCTCGCTGAAGGCGGGCGGCTCCGGCCTCAACCTCACCGCAGCCTCGCACGTGGTGCATTTCGACCGCTGGTGGAACCCCGCCGTGGAAGATCAGGCCACCGACCGCGCCTTCCGCATCGGCCAAAAGCGCAACGTGCTCGTCCACAAGTTCATTTGCAAGGGCACGCTGGAGGAACGCATCGACGCGCTGATCGATTCCAAGCAACGCCTCTCGCGCGAGTTGCTGCAAGGCGGCGACGAAGTGGACATCACCAGCATGGGCAACGACGAATTGCTGGATCTGCTGAAGCTGGACATCGGGGCGGCGATGGAGCAGTGAGGTGGGCGCGGTTGTTAGTTGTCAGGCTGGGCTTGGGCATCATGCTCGTTTTTTGATCACCAAACCACCCTGATATTTACGCACTCCAAATCCATCCCCATGTCCTACTACGATTGGTACTACACCAAGCCGAAGAAAAAGGCGAAGCCCAGCAAGCCCGACCCCGCGCACAAGCCGGTGACCATCGAGGGCAAGCGCATCGCACATACCTTCTGGGGAAAAGCCTGGTGCGACAACCTGGAGCGCTACGGCGATTATGAGAACCGCCTGCCACGGGGGCGGACCTACGTGCGCCAAGGCACGGTGCTTCACTTGGACATCCGGCCGGGCAAGGTGGAGGCGCTGGTGCAAGGGTCGAGCCTCTACAAGGTGAAAGTGGAAGTGGACCCGGTATCGGAAACTAAATGGAAGGCCATGCGCCAAAGCTGCGCGGGCAGCATCGCCTCACAAGTGGAATTGCTGCAAGGCCAAGTGCCGGAGGAAGTGTTGAAACGCATCTGCGACCTGCAGGATGGCTTGTTTCCCTCGAACAAGGAGCTGCGCTTCTCCTGCTCCTGCCCGGACTGGGCGGTGATGTGCAAGCACGTGGCCGCCGCGTGCTACGGCATCGGTGCGCGCTTGGACACGGCGCCGGAACTCTTCTTCACCCTGCGGCAGGTGGACATGAACGAACTGCTGGCAGACAACATGGCGGCGGCAGCCGAAGCCCCGGCCGCGCGCGGTGCGAAGGTGCTGGCTGGCGATGGGCTTGAAGCCTTGTTCGGCTTGGAAATGGACGGTGGTGGGGCCCCAACGAAAATTGCCCCTGATCGAACCACTGCGGCAAAGAAGGCATCAGTGAAGAAGCCGAAGCGCACTGCTGCAAGGCAGGACCCAACGAAGGAGGTCACTGTGAAGAAGACGGCGGACAAGCCTGTACGCAAGTCGGCGAAGAAGGTACCGGCTGAGCCATTGCCGGTGAAGAAGCCAGTGGCCAAGAAACCGGCACACACCAAAACGAAGAAGGTCGGCAAGCTGGTGCGCAAGTCCGTGAAGAAGGCAATTGCCAAAGCCGCAGTGGTGAAGAAGGCAGCCGCTGTTACCGGAAAAACAGGGAAACAGGCGGCAAAGAAGCCCGTGGCCGCAAAAAGCACGACCCGGGCGAAGCCTTCCGGAAAGCCGAAAGGCAAGACGGTGAAGCAGTCTTCAAAAGCCAAAAAGACCGTTGTACGCTGATCCGGAGGGTGCAAGCGTGTGGGGTGTGCCTCCCGGATTCATGCACACTTTCACCACAACACGGATTCCCGCTCCCGCAACGCGCGGCATTCTTCAGCTTGGAGGGCGGGGCATGCATGCCGCCCGGCGGGCCACGGGGCTGAAAACTAAGAGGCCGCCCCGAAGGGCGGCCTCTGCTGCACGGTCCGTTGCCGGTCCCGGCCGTTGCTCCAACGGCCGATCATTTCCCCCCCGGGAATAGGGCAACATCCCATGCAGGTAACAGGTCGGTCAGCGTGCGGTCATAACGTACTTTCATCAGGCCGCTGCCCTTGATGAAGCTGATGCTGCCTACCGGGCCAGCATAGGCGCAGGCCACGGCGGGCATGGGCTGCAGCTGCACGTCGAAGCGCACCACGTGGTTTGCTTTGCGCGCGGCGGTGCTGCACAGGGCGTAATGGGTGTCCACCACTACGTCCTTGCCTATGTAGCCTGGCTTTTCAAAGCGGATGGTGAACTGGCTGTTCACCGGGAGCAGCACCTTGAAGCGGCCGTTGGCCTGCAGTTCGAAGGGAAGGTTGCAGGCATTGTCCATCACAATGGTGAGCATGGCGTCTTCGGCAGTGGCGCCGTCCAAGAGCACGCGTCCACGCACTTCGATGTGCTGGGGGGTGCCGGCTTGCAGGGCGGCAGGGGTGCACAGGGTTGCAAATGCGAGAACCGCTGTGCCTTGCAGGATGTGGTGCAGGGTTTTCATGGCATGCGGGTTTGTTTGATTTCGGGTCAAAGGTCCGATCGCCCCAACCCCTCCACAATACCGGAAAAGCGTGATTTTTCAGGTGGCCAGGGCAGCGGCGCAGAATGAAGTCCACCGATCTTTGCACCATGTGCTACGGTGTGCAGGCCCGCAGGGAAATGGCGCTGCACATGGCCCGCAGCAGGGGCGGTGCAGGTGCTGCGGAGCAGTTGAAGATGCTGCTGGAAGGCCACCCTGAAGCGGACCGCTATTTTGCCAATGCATTCGACCATCCGCAGCTGGTGGTATACACGGATAGTGCCCCGCGTGAACCGCAGCTCTTCACTTGGGGGCTGGTGCCGCACTGGGTGAAGGATGAGGCCGGGCGGAACAAGCGCTGGAACCAAACCCTCAATGCGCGCGGCGAAACGATGTTCGAAAGGCCCGCTTTCCGTGCCGCTGCCCGGCACCGCCGCGCCTTGCTGTTCGTGGATGGCTTCTTCGAGCACTTCCACTTTGCCAAACGCGCCTGGCCCTACTTCATCCGGCCTGCGGACGGCGGGTGTTTTGCACTGGCCGCGCTGTGGGAATCCTGGCACCACGGCGGGCGTGAACTGCATTCGTTCGCCATCGTTACCTGCGCAGCCAATGCGCTGATGCGGCGCATCCACAATAATCCGGGGGCGGAAGGGCCCCGCATGCCGCTGGTGCTGGCTGAAGGGGAGCAGGAGCAGTGGCTGGCCCCGCTGCGGGGTGCGGCCGATGAGGATGCGCTGAGGGCACTGGTGCGCCCATGCCCTGCGGACGCCATGCAGGCATGCAGTGTGCGTCCCTTGCTGGGGAAGGCAGGCATCGGCAATTCACCGTTGGCCGGTGAACCCTTCGATCATCCGGAACTGGCGCTGGTGGACCCGCTGGCGCCGTGACCGGGCGCATGCCCCTGCTCCTGCACCACCAACGGCCCAACCGTGAAGTGAGTTCCGCAAAAGCTCGGGCCGGGCGACTGCGTGTGCCCGGTCCTGCTGCGCTGTGCCCGTGGAACCATGGCCCCAAATGGTCAGGCAGCGGTGAACAAAGCGCATTCCCGCGTGTTGCTCACCAAACTTTCAATACCTGCGGCAATGGCGATCATGAAATACCAGGGACCGGACGACGAGATGTTGATACCGGTGGAACGATTGGCCAACGAACTGTTCGGTCATGGTTGGGGGCACATGTTGACCAAAGGGGATGCAGTGCCGCGCGTGAACATTGTGGAACGCAAGGCGGATTACCAGCTTGAAATGCAGGTGCCCGGCTTCAACAAGAAGGACTTGACCGTACAGATGCACGGCGATACGTTGACCGTGCGAGGAGAGCATGCAACCGATGCCCGCAAGGAAGAAGGGCGATACACGCGCCGCGAATTTCACCACGCTTCCTTTGAACGCAGTTTCGTGTTGCCCAACTCCGCCGACCAAGGGAAGGTCGTGGCGGATTATGCGAACGGGGTGCTCACGCTCACCATTCCCAAACATGGGGAAAGCAAGCCCAAGGCACGGCAGATCAGCATCAAGTGAGAAATCGGCGCGATGGCCTGCCCCGGTGAAAACGGTGTGCCGGTCATGCAGAAGCCGTAAAGTTGGAACTAAACCAAGATCAATCGCGAAACAATGGAGAACAAGGCAATTTTGACGGTAGGCGTGGTGCTGATGGCCGTGCTGGGCTGCACGAACGGGGGCAAGGAGGACACGCCCATGGCAGCGAAGGGGGATAGTGCGTCCGCGCAGGTGGATAGCGTGAAGGTGGATGTGCAGGTGAACAAGGTGTATGATGCGAATGGCAACCTGGTGGGTTATGATTCCACCAGCACCAGCACCATTGCGCCGGCTGGCGGCAATCCGGCTGCGAAAGACGGCACGGGCAAGTGACGGGCGTGCAGCGTTGCAATTGGCGGGTGGCCGATGGCCGGTCCCGATGCCAAGAAGGGAGGCCATCCGCCGGAGGGTGGTAGTTGGACCGTGCAGCAGGGCCATCGGGTCTTGATCACTTTCCTTGCGCGGGGTCTTGCACCGCCACCCCGGATAACAAGGAAGAGACTCCGGAGCAGGGGCAGGCTGCCACAAGGGCCAAAGGTCCGGCATTATCCCGGCCCTACGCGTGAGCGTAGGGCCGGGATACCAAATGCGCGATCGCCAGGGCTGAAGGCCCGGCCTCATCGCCAGGTGCGGTAAGGTCGGGCCTACAGCCCTCCCCGATGAC
>JAFEAI010000266.1 GCA_018266475.1 Bacteroidota bacterium | reverse complement strand
CGCTCCGCCAATTTTATGGGCAGCGAGCCCGACGCTATGCGTCGGGAGGGTATGAGGGCGCGCCTTCGGCGCTCCGCCAATTTTATGGGCAGCGAGCCCGACGCTATGCGTCGGGAGGGTATGAGGGCGCGCCTTCGGCGCTCCGCCAATTTTATGGGCAGCGAGCCCGACGCTATGCGCCGGGAGGGTATGAGGGCGCGCCTTCGGCGCTCCGCCAATTTTATGGGCAGCGAGCCCGACGCTATGCGTCGGGAGGGTATGAGGGCGGGCCGTTGGCCCTCACACGTTGGCGATGCTTTCCGCCTTGTATTCCCCGGCTTCCAGCTTCGTCTTCACCTGCTTGAAGCTCTCAATGGTGCGCTTCACGTCCTCCAAGCTATGGGTGGCGGTGGGGATCAGGCGAAGGATGATCTCGCCCTTGGGAATCACCGGATACACCACGATGCTGCAGAAGATGCCGTGGTTCTCGCGCAGGTCCAGCACCACGTTGGTGGCTTCGGGGATGTTGCCCTTCATGTACACGGGCGTTACGCAGCTGTTGGTCTTGCCGATATCGAGCCCGTCCTTGCGCAGGCCTTCCTGCAGGGCGCGGGTGATGGTCCATAGCTTTTCCTTCAGTTCGGGCATGGTGCGCATCATTTCCAGGCGCTTCATGGCACCGATGACGATGGGCATGGGCAGGCTCTTGGCGAAGGTTTGGCTGCGCATGTTGTAGCGCAGGAACATGATCACGTCCTCGGGCCCGCTGATGAAGGCGCCGATGCTGGCCATGCTCTTGGCGAAGGTGCCGAAGTAGATGTCGATCTGGTCCTGCACGCCCTGTTCGTCGCCCGTGCCGCGGCCATGGCTGCCCATTTGGCCGAAGCCATGGGCATCGTCCACCAGCAGGCGGAAGTTGTATTTGGCCTTGCGTTCCACGATCTCCTTGAGCTTGCCTTGGTCGCCGGCCATGCCGAAGACGCCTTCGGTCATCACCAGGATGCCGCCGCCGGTTTGCTCCACCACCTTGCGGGCATGTTCCAACTGCTTGTCGAAGCTCTCCATGTCGTTGTGCTGGAAGCGGAAGCGCTTTCCGCTGTGCAGGCGGGCGCCGTCCATCATGCAGGCATGGCATTCACTGTCGAACACAAGCACATCGTGGCGCGTGAGCAGCGCGTCGATGGTGCTCATGCAGCCTTGGTAGCCGAAGTTGAGCAGGAAGGTGTCCTCCTTGCCCATGAATTCGCTCAATTGGTCCTCCAGCTGTTCGTGGTACTTGGTTTGGCCGCTCATCATGCGGGCGCCCATGGGGTAGGCGAGGCCCCAATCCTTGGCGGCCTGTGCATCCACCTTGCGGATCTCCGGGTGGTTGGCTAAGCCCAGGTAGTTGTTCAGGCTCCACACCAGCACTTCTTTGCCGCGGAAGGTCATGTGCGACCCCAGTTCGCCTTCCAGCTTGGGGAAGGAGAAATAGCCGTGCGATGCTTTGGCATGGCGGCCAATGGGGCCTGCGTCTTTCCGGATCTTGTCGAAGATGTCGTTCATGATGGTTCGTTGCTCTGCGGCGGCGAAGGTAAGGGGAGGTGCGCAGCTGGCCTTACTGCCGGGGTGCTTCAGCCTGACGCGCGTAGAGCCTGATCTTGGCATACTTCACAAAGGCTGCGGTGGCGCTGGTGCGGCACACCAGGTAGCCGGGCAGGCCGTCGCGGAAGCCGCCGCGCAGCACGTACATGGTGAAGAACACCCAGGCGGGCCCCAGGAGCAGTTTCAGCAGGCCGGTGCGCTTGCCGCGCGCCAGGTCGAAGCGGGCCCCGATCTCCGAATAGCGGATGATCCGCTCCATGTGCGAGTCGATGGTGGGGAAGCCCTCATGGAGCAGGTCGCCTTGCAGATGGCCGGTAGTGGCCCCGGCGGCCGGGCGCCAGCCTTCGTGCAGCTTGTCCATGCTCATGGCGCCCCGGCGGCGGTCCCACAGGCGCAGCTTCCGGTTGGGGTACCAGCCGCAATGGCGGATGTAGCGCCCGCAGTAGGAGGTGAGCACGTTCATGGTGTAGGCCCCGTGTTGCGGCTGTTCCAGGATGCGCCGGATGGAGGCTTTCAGCTCCTCGGAGGGGTGTTCGTCGGCATCAATGTTCAGCACCCAGGGGTTCGCGGCCTGCTCGGAGGCGAAGTGCTTCTGCTCGCCGTACCCGCTGAAATCGCGGTGTACCACGCGGGCCCCGGCCTCCTGCGCGATCCGCTGGGTGCCGTCGGTGCTGCCGCTGTCCACCACCACCACCTCGTCCGCCAGCCCATGCACGGAGCGCACGGCCCGGGCGATGTCCGCCGCCTCGTTGAGGGTGATGATCACCACGCTGAGCTTCTCCATGGCTTGCGGGTGCAAAGAAAGGACTGCCCGGCAATGCCGACCTTTGGCCCATGGCGCTCCATTGGCTGCTTCCCCGCATTAAGGGCATTCCGGTGCTGATGTACCACCGCGTTTGGCCGGGCCTACATGACGGCCTTACCGTTACCCCGGAGCAGCTGCGGGAGCACTTCACCTACCTGCGGGACAACGGCTTCCGCCCGCTGCACCTGCGCGATTTCATGGCTACGGCAAAGGGAGCGCGGCCCGCCCTGGCTTCCGACCTCCTGCTCACCTTTGACGACGGCTACCGCAACAACCTCACCCACCTGTATCCGTTGCTGCAGGCGTTCCGCTGGCCCGCCACCATCTTCGTGATCACCGGCACCTTGGACGGCAGCTATCCGCAGGCCGCCGATGAGCTGGACAGGAAGATGGCGCCGGAGGAATACCGCACCCTGGACCCCGAGCTGGTGCAACTGGCGCTGCACGGCCACCACCACGAGGACTTCAAGCGGCTTTCCGCGCAGCAGGCAGCAGCCGTCATGCGGCGGTCCATGGAGGTCTTCAGCGTCTCCGGTCTGCCGTGGCACCCCGTGCTGGCATGGCCCTACGGGGCCAGGCCGAAGGATGCCGCCGCGCTGGCCGCCATGAAAAAGGCACTGGCAACCACCGGTGTGGAGGCCGCCTTCCGCATTGGCAACAAGCCCGAGCGCACCCCCAGCCGCGACCTGTACGAGATCAAGCGCATCGACGTGCGGGGTGAGGATGACGTGGCCCGCTTGGCGATCAAGTTGAAAAAAGGAAAGCTCAAGCCTTTTTGACCGCACCGGGGGAGGTGGGAAGGGCACATGGCGCAGGGTTGAGGGCCGTGTACGCAGGCAGCCCTACCTTTGCCGCCCTCCATGCGGAAAATCCCCCTCTACGCCCTGCTGGCCGCCCTGCTGCTGACCTCCTGCAGCGAGTTTGGCAAGGCGGTGAAAAGCACCGACGTGAAGTACAAGTACCGCATGGCCGTGCAGTACTTTGAAAAACCCGACTACGACCGGGCCATGCCCCTGCTGGAGGAGCTGCTTAGCCTTACCCGCGGGGATACGCTCTTCGAGCCGGTAAGCTACTACTACGCCAAGGGCTACTTCGGCATGAAGGACTACATCATGGCCAGCTACTACCTCGGCAACTTCTCCAAGACCTTCCGCAACAGCCCGCACGCCGAGGAATGCGACTTCCTGGCCGCCTACTGCCACTACAAGGAATCGCCGGAATATGAACTGGACCAGCGCGACACCCGCACGGCCATTGAAAAGCTGGAACTCTTCATGGTGCGGTATCCGGAAAGCGCATTGCAGGATTCATGCCTTTCGCTGGTGGGGCAATTGCGCCTGAAGCTGGAGAAAAAGGACTTCGCCGGCGCCAAGCAATACCTGCGCCTGCGCTATTACCAATCCGCCAGTGAAGCCCTGAAGAGCTTCCTGCGCACCTGGCCCAACTCCATATACCGTGAGGAGGCCCTGTTCAGCATCCTGCAGGCCGACCACGACCTGGCCGTGAACAGCGTGGAGGCCAAAAAGGCCGAACGTACCGAAGCCGGTATCCGATCATTCAATACCTTCGCGGACGCTTTTCCCAACAGTGCCCGCATGCCACAAGCCCGGGCCATGCTCCGGGACCTGAACGCACCGCAGAAAAGACCGCACAGCCAAGAGACGCCATGAACCCCCACTACCTGCAAGCCGCAAAGACCACCGTGACCCGCGATGTGAACCGCATGGACACGGAAACGGGCAACATCTACGAAACCATCGCCATCCTGGGCAAGCGGGCCAACCAGATCGCCGTGGAGGTGAAGGAGGAGATCAACCACCGCATGGAGGAGTTCACCGTGTCCGGCGAGAATATCGAGGAGATCTACGAGAACCGCGAGCAGATCGAGCTAAGCAAGCAATTCGAGCGCATGCCCAAGCCGTCCACCATCGCCGTGGAGGAGCTGATGCACGGCCGCATCGTGTTCCGCCGCCCCGAGCCGGGCGTGAAGGAAGCCCAGTAAACCGTTGCCAACCTGGTGATGGGTGCGCCGGCAGTTCTTCCGCGCAGGGTGCTGCTGGGCGTGTCCGGCGGCATTGCCGCCTACAAAGCGCCCATGCTGGTGCGCGCCCTGGTAAAGGCCGGGGCCCAAGTGCAGGTGGTGCTTTCACCCGCCGCCCACGATTTCGTCTCCCCTCTGGTGCTTTCCACCCTCAGCGGGCGGCCTGCGCTAACGGACCTGGTGCAAAAGGAAGAAGGCACCACCACTTGGAACGACCATGTACACCTGGCCCGATGGGCGGATGTGCTGCTGATCGCTCCCGCCACGGCCCATACCTTGGCCAAAATGGCCCATGGGCTATGCGACAACCTGCTGATGGCCTGCTGGCTCAGCGCCGAGTGCCCCGCTTTCGCCGCGCCTGCCATGGACATGGAGATGTACCGCGCCCCGGAGACCACGGACAACCTGGCACGGCTGACGGCAAGGGGCCTGCACCTGATCGGGCCCGAGGACGGGGAATTGGCCAGCGGCCTTGCAGGCGTTGGCCGCATGACCGAACCTGAGGACATTGTGCGGCGCGTGGCCGAAGCCATGAACGCGGGATCGCCATGGGCCGGCAAAAGGATGCTCATCACCGCAGGCCCCACCCACGAAGCCATTGATCCCGTCCGTTTCATTGGCAACAGCAGCTCGGGCAAGATGGGCTTCGCTTTGGCCCGCGAGGCCGCCGCGCAGGGCGCCATCGTGGAGCTGATCGCAGGGCCGGTGGCCTTGGCCTTGGACCACCCTGCGGTACACCGCACCGACGTGGTGTCGGCAGCCCAAATGGCCGCTGCCGCAAAGGCCCGGTTTGCACACTGCGACGTGGCCATCATGAGCGCCGCCGTGGCCGACTGGCGCCCCGCGCATGCAGCAGCCGAAAAAATGAAGAAGGGCACAAGCCTTCCTGCGTTGGAGCTGGAACCCACCGAGGATATCCTGGCCTGGATGGGCGGACAGAAACAAAAGGGGCAGGTGCTTGCCGGATTTGCCTTGGAAACGGACAACGAACTCGCCCATGCCATGGGGAAGCTCCAGCGCAAGAACCTGGACCTCATCGTCCTCAATTCACTCAAGGATGCCGGTGCGGGCTTCGGCCATGACACCAACAAAGTGACCCTGGTAGGGGCGGACAAGAACACGGAGGAACTGCCGTTGATGACCAAGGCGGAAGTGGCCCGTTCCATCTTGCGCCGGATCGCGATATTATTGCCCCATGCGAAGTAAGTTCCTCCTTGTGCTGCCGCTCTTGGTCCTGGCCCCTGCCCGCGCGCAGGAGTTCAACTGCAAGGTGTCCGTGATCGCGCCCAAGATCCAGAGCACCCCAAAGCGCGTGTTCGAAAGCATGGAGACCAGCATCGCCCAGCTGATGAACACGCGCCGCTGGACCGCGCTCAACTTCAGCCCATCCGAACGCCTCGATTGCAACATGCTGCTCACCATCAACGAGCAGGCAGCGGCCGACCGCTTCTCCGGCACCCTCCAGGTGATCTACTCCCGGCCCGTGTACGGCACCGATTACCTCAGCCCGGTGATGGACATCCTGGACAACAACGTGCAGATCACCTTCCTGGAGAACACCCAGATCGAGTTCTCCCCCGAACGCTTCTCCTCCAACCTCTCCTCCATTGTGGCCTACTACGCCTATTTCATCCTCGGCGTGGATGCCGACACCTTTTCGCCCATGGGCGGCACCGACTACTACGCCCAGGCGCAGAACGTGGTGAACAACGCGCAGAACGCCTCCGAATCCGGCTGGAAGGCCTTCGAGGACCAGAAAAACCGCTATTGGCTGCTGGACAACCAGCAGCAGGCCGTCTTCAGGCCCTTGCGGCAATTCCTGTACGACTACCACCGCAACGGGTTCGATGTGATGTACCAGGACGTGGCCACCGGGCGCAAGGCGTGCGCGGCTGCCATAGAAACGCTCAAATCGGTACACCAGGCCAAGCCCAGCAGCTACAACCTCCAGGTGATGTTCAATGCCAAGTACAACGAACTGGTAAGCCTCTTCAAGGGTGCAGACCCGCAGGAACGCGCCAAGGTGTACAACACCCTGCAGATCATCGACCCGGGGCACATCAACCAGTACATGGAGATGATGAAGGGGAGCCAATAGGGAAGGGGCGCTTGCACCGGCTCCCTGCCCGTATTGTTCCCCCGTTCGCCACAGCCTACTGCCATGCTGCGCCGCATCACCGTACGCAACTTCCTGCTGATCGAGGAGCTGGACCTTCCGCTTGATCCCGGCCTTACCGTGATCACTGGCGAAACGGGCAGCGGAAAAAGCGTGCTGCTGGGCGCCCTGGGCCTGGCCATGGGCGACCGCGCCGAGGGCAACCTTCAGCGCGACCCCGCCAAGCGATGCGTGATCGAACTTGAAGTAGGCGATGCCGCGGAGGGGTCCTTCGCCGCCGAATGGTGCCTGCGCAACGGCGTGCCGCAGGAGGACCCCATGATCCTGCGCCGCCAACTGGAGGCCGGTGGCCGCTCAAGGGCGTTCGTCAACGATACGCCCGTCCGCATCGACCAGCTGCGCGACCTGGGGGAACGCCTGGTACACATCCATAGCCAGCACCAGGCCCTGCTGCTCCATACGCCCGGCTTTCAATTGAGCCTGATCGACAACTTCATCGGCCATGGCCGCGCCGTGGCGGAATATGCGGGCACCTACCGCAACTGGCAGGCTGCGCAGGATGAGCTGCTGAAAGCCCGTGAACAGGAGGCGCAGGGCAGGAGCGAGCGCGATTACCTGCAGTTCCAATACGATGAACTGCGGGCGGCAAACCTGGCCGAAGGTGAACAACCGCAGCTGGAACAAGCGCTCTCCCGCGCGGAACATGCCGAAGAGCTTGCCCAGGCGTTGCATGCCATTGAGGGAGGCATCCAGGAGGAGCAGGGCGTCACCGGCATGCTGGCCGGCATCCGGCAAGCCGCCGCCAAGGCCGGCCGCATCGACCAAGGGGTGCAGGACCTGCTGGACCGCCTGCACAGCTCCGCCGTGGAGCTCCGCGACATTGCCGAGGAGGCCGCGCAATTGGCCGCCCGCGTGCAGCTGGACCCCGCCGAAGCGGACCGCATGAGGGAGCGCCATGACCTGCTGGTGCGCCTGCAGCACAAGCACCGGGTGGATGATGCCGATGCCCTGATCGCCATCCGTGACGGCATGGCCGAACGCATCGCCAACATCGGATCGCTGGAGAAAACCGTAAGCCGCCTTGAACACCGGGAGAAAGACCTGCATGCCCGGGTGCTTAGGCAGGCGGAGGCCCTGGGCGCAAAAAGGCAGAAGGCGCTAAAGCCCTTGGCTGCAAAAGTGGCGGAACTGCTCAAGGACCTGGGCATCCCGCATGCCGCATTCCAGTTCAGCCGCGAAGAGACCACACCGGGCCCCACCGGCATCGATGCCGTCCGCGCCTTGTTTTCCGCCAACCGCGACCGTGCCCCGGAACCCTTGGACAAGGCGGCCAGCGGCGGTGAGCTCAGCCGCGTGATGCTCGCCTTGATCAGCCTGGCCACCGCAAACAAGGACCTTCCCACCGTGGTGTTCGATGAGGTGGATACCGGCGTGAGCGGCGAAACCGCCCACCGCGTGGGCACCCTGCTGGTACGCATGGCCCTGCAGCGGCAGGTGATCGCCATCACCCACCTGCCGCAGATCGCCAGCAAGGCGGACACCCACCTGTTGGTGACCAAGGACCATGAGGCCGAGCGGGTGCAAACCACCATCCGTCCCGTGGCGGGCCAGGAACGCCTACTGGCCGTGGCACGCATGCTCAGCGGCAGCAAGACCACCGGGGCCGCCCTGGAAAACGCCCGGGAGCTGCTGGGCAACAAGTGATCCCGCACCCTTCTGCACAGTGGATCATCCTTCTATCTTCGGCCCGCAAACACGCACCAAATGGCATACGGACTGTTGAAAGGAAAGCGCGGCGTGATCAGTGGCGCCTTGAACGAGCAAAGCATCGCCTGGAAGGTGGCCGCCATGGCCCATGCCGAAGGCGCCAGCATCGTGCTCACCAATGCGCCGGTGGCCATGCGCATGGGCGAGATCAACCAGCTCGCGGCGCAAACGGGATCTGCGATCATCCCCGCCGATGCCACCAAGGATGAAGACCTGGAAAAACTCTTCCAGGGCGCCAAGGAACAGCTGGGCGGGCCCGTGGATTTCCTCCTGCACAGCATCGGCATGAGCCCGAACGTCCGCAAGGGAAAGGCCTATACCGACCTCAACTACGAGTGGTACAAGCAGACGCTGGACATCAGTGCCATGAGCTTCCACCGCATGATCCAGGCCGCAGTGAAAACCGATGCACTGGCACACGGCGGATCCATCGTAGGGTTGAGCTACATCGCCGCACAGCGCGTGTTTCCCGGCTACGGCGACATGGCCGATGCCAAGGCCCTGCTGGAAAGCATCGGCCGGTCCTGGGGCTACCACCTCGGCATCCAGAAAAAGGTCCGCGTGAACACCGTGAGCCAGAGCCCCAGCAAGACCACGGCGGGCAGCGGCATCAAGGGCTTCACCGGGCTGTTCGACTTCGCCGAGCAGATGAGCCCGCTGGGCAATGCCCCCACCGAAGATTGCGCCGCATACGTGATCTCCCTCTTCAGCGACCTCACCCGCTACGTCACCATGCAGAACCTCTACCACGACGGCGGGTTCAGCAGCACGGGAGCTACACCCATGGTGGTGGAGAAGATCGGCGGGGAGGAATAACCGCACCTTGCGGTTTGCACATTTAGTACATTGGCCCCCGGCACGCCCGAAAATTGGCTGCCATTGTGCATAAATGTTCCACCAGGCCATCCGCGCATGCCTTGCGGCTTCATTGTGCATCAGTACCTGCTTGGGCCTTGCCCAGGATGGAAAGGCCTTTGTGAAAGAGGCTGAGAAATTGCGTGCCGCAGGCCAACTTGACGCGGCCCTGGAACAATACGGGTTTGCCATCCGCGTAAATCCGGAATATGTGAAGGCGCGCCAAGGCCGCGCAGCTTTGTATTTGGACATGGGCCGCTTGGATGAACGCATGGCGGACCTCGAAGAGGTGGCCAAGCTGGCCCCGCGCGATGCCGCCATCCTTACCACCACCGCCGAAGCCTGCCTGGACGCCCATCAGCCGGCAAAGGCCAGGCAATACGCCGATGCCGCGTTGGGCGTGGCGCCAAAGAGCATGCCCGCACTACAGGCCAAGACCAGGGCCTGCCTGGACCTGAGGGACGTGGCCTGCGCCGTGGCTTCCGCCGATGCCGCCCTCTCGCAAAAAGCCACCACCGACACCTACTACCTGCATGCCCTCAGCCGCATGGCCTCCGCCGACTACGCCACTGCCGATGCCGACCTGGACAAGGTGCTGCAATGGAACCCGCTCTATGAGGCCGCGTATGTGGCCTCGGCAGAATGCCAACTGCGCCTGCATGCGGGATTCCGCGGCGTGTCCATGCAGATCCGGGCGCTGGAAAAAGCCATTGACCGCTGCTCCAGGGGGCTGGAGCTGAACCCCTCCGGCACGGACCTGCTCATTGTCCGCAGCAAGGCATTTGCCCTCCAAAAGGAATTTGCAAAAGCCGTGGACGACGTGAGCAAGTGCGTGGCCCTGGGGCGCGAAGATTCCGTGGTCTACTACCAGCGCGCCCTGTATTACCACGGCTTCGGCCAGGAGCAGAACGCGGTGAACGACATCAACAAGCTGTTGCTGCAATACCCGGACAATGTGCGCTTCCTGCTGCTGCGCGCCGAATGCAGCGAGGCCAACCTGGACCTGGAACGCGCCGCCAAGGACCTCGGCCTGGCCGAAAAACAGATAAAGGCGCATCCGGATGCTTGGACCCCTGCTGACCTGAAGGCCATAACCGCCAGCAAGGAACGGGTGCAGCTGCGTGTGTTCGAGGCCAACCGCGAGGGCGACCCGCCGGTGGTAACCGTGGTGGAACCCATGCGCAAGGACAACCTGGTGCAGGTGAGCAGCGCGTTGGCAACCGTGAAAGTGGCCGGCCATGTCCGTGACAAAAGCCCGATCAAAACCATCCTGGTACAAGGCGTACCCGCCGATTTTGACCCCGAGGACCGCTCCCCGGAGTTCCGCGCCACCATCCCCCTTGCCCCGCAGGCAAAAGCCATTGAGGTGGTTGCCGAGGATGTGTACGGCAACCGGTCCGCGATCTCCCTGAACGTGCAGCGCACCGAGGCCGATCCCCCGGCACTGCTGGTAACACAGCCCGCCGTGGCTGCCGACGGCACAGCCACCTTGCCTGCGGACAAGGACCAGATCTTCGTGGAAGGACGGGCCAGCGATCCCAGCGGCATCCGGTCCGTAACGGTGGACGGCAAGTTCGCCAGCTTCATGCCGGACACCACCGCCACCGACTTCAGCATCAAGCTGGACCTGGCCGGAAAGGACCGCTTTACGGTGCGCGCCGAGGACAACTACGGCAATGTCACCGAACGGCTTTGCACCATTAAGCGCGCAGCACCCGTAGTGGCAGCCGCCGCCCCCAAGGCCGACCCGGAGAAGGCCGCATCGCCCATGGGAAACACCTGGGTGGTCTACATTGAAAACAGCAATTACCGCAACATGCCCGCATTGGGCAGCTTGGGAATGGACAAGATGCGGAAGGCATTCTCCAAATACCAGGCCCAGCGCACGGTGGTGAAGAAAAACTTATCCAAGGCCGAGATGGAGCGGTTCTTCAACATCGAACTGCGGGACCAGGTGCGCGGCTCGCAAGTGAACACCCTGCTGGTGTGGTACGAGGGGCACGGCCGCAGCGAGGGCGGAAAGGCCTATTGGATACCGGTGGACGGAAAGGCCGACGATGTGTACTCGTTCTACAACTACGGCCCCTTGAAAGGGCTGATGGAGAACTACAGCGAGAGCGTGAAGACCACGCTGGTGGTGAGCGATGCCGCCGGAAACGACCCGAGCTTCTATGAACTTACCCGGTGACGGCCGCCGGGCAAATGCCATTTGGCGCATGCTCCAACGTTTGATCCCGATAGCCGTTTGCGCATCCCTGGCGTTGCCCGCCGGCGCACAACGCTACTTCTTCGAGAACGTGGCCGTGCGTGACGGCCTGCCCGCTTCCAAGGTGTATGCACTGCTGCAGGACAGCACCGGCATGCTTTGGGCAGGTACCGAGGCGGGCCTGGCCAGCTATGACGGCAATAAGGTAAGGAACTTCGGCACCGCCGACCAGCTGGCGCCAAATGGCGTGCGCACCCTCTTTCTCGACAGGTCCTTGCGCCTGTGGGCCGGCCATCTCGGGGGCGGCATCAGCCTGGCCGAAGGGGGCCGCTTCAGGCCGCTCAAACTGGCCGATGCCCAGCCTGCCAAGGATATTACCGCCATCGCGCAGGACAGCCAGGGGCAGGTGTGGGTGGCCACCTTCGGCGATGGGGCCTACCGCTTTGCGGATGTGCCAAAGGACGGCACGGTGCATGCAGCGCACATCACCGAACAGGGCGGCATCAGTTCCCGCATCACCGGCATCACCACCCTGAACGATGGCCGACTCATCTTCCTGGAAGCCCAGGGCGGCCTCAAGGAATGGGACCCCGGCAAATCCCGCTTCACACCCTTCACGCCAAAAGGCATGCCCGTGGTGGCCGGCATCACCGCCCTTTTCCAGGACCGGGAAGGAAACCTATGGATAGGTACCCAAAGCAATGGAGCGGTCCGCCTCGACCATGGAACGGGTGAAGCAACCACGTATGACATTGCCACCGCGTTCCCCAGCAACTTCGTCATGTGCTTCAGCCAGGACGACCAAGGGCGGGTATGGGCAGGCACCTGGGACAATGGCTTGGCCCGCATTGAAAAAGGAGGGATCCGCCGCTTCAATACCGGCAATGGCACACACAGCCAACGCATTCGCTGCCTGCTGCGCGACCGCGAGGGAAACATGGTGGTCGGCACGCACGATGCGGGTCTCGATGTGTTCAAGGGGGAGCGTTTCCGCTCATTCACCGAGGATGATCACCTCGTGGACCGCCAGGTGTGGGCGGTGACCGAACCGCGCGACGGCACCATTTGGTTCGGTACCAACGGCGGCATCACCATCCTGGTGCCGGGGGCCAACGGGGCATCCTCCGTGCGCCACCTGACCATGCAGGACGGATTGCTCACCAGCAACCATGTGCGCGCCCTCGCCGAGGATGAACGCGGGCATATATGGATCGGCACCGAGGACGGGGGGCTCTTCGATTTCGACCCCAGAACGTTCAAGCCCAGCAACCGCCTGGAACTCGCCGGCAGCATTGCCGAGAACAAGGTGACGGCATTGGCCACCGGGGCCAACGGGGACCTGTGGGTGGGCACCATCAATGGACTGGCGCACCACCGCGAGGGCACGGTGCCCACCGTGCTGCATGTGGCCGATGGCCTGCCCGGCGAACACATCTCCACCTTGTACAAGGACCGTAATGGCGTGATCTGGGCGGGCAGTACCGGAAGCGGGATCAGCAGGGTGGACGGTTCTTCGGCCAAGGCGCTCGACCTGGGCTTCACCTACAGCCCCACCTGCATCAGCGAGGATGGCCAAGGCCGCCTGTGGGTGGGCACCGAAGGGAGGGGCATACTTGTGGTGCAGAACGGACTGAAGGTTGCTGAATACACGGTGGATGACGGACTGGTCAGCAATTCCATCCGGTCCATGGTAGCGGACAAGGACGGCCATATTTGGGTGGGCACCAGCCAGGGATTGAACGAATGGGTGCCGGACCAGGGCCGCTTTATCCGGTACACCGCGCGCAGCGGATTTACCGGCATTGAGGCCAAGCCCAACAGTGCCTTGCTTGCGGCCAATGGCGACCTCTGGTTCGGCACCGCCAATGGCGCCGTGCTTGTGGCGCCCCCGGCCGGCCAGGAGCGCCTGATGCCGCCCATGGTGGCCATCCGCGGATTGAAGATCAACCTGGAGGACCGGCCATCCTGGGGCAACTTGGAACTTGGCCATGGAGACAACAACCTGCGGATCGAATACGGCAGCGTGAGCCTGAGCGATCCCGAGGCGGTGCGCTACCAATACATCCTCGATGGGCTGGACAAAGCTTGGCAGCCGGTGACGGGGGAGACCGATGTACACTACCCCGCGCTTCCGCCCGGCGATTATGTGTTCAAGGTGAAGGCCATGGGGCGTTCAGGGCTCTTCAGCGAACATCCTGCGGAGTTGAGGTTCACCATCCTTCCGCCCTGGTACAAGAGCTGGTGGTTCCTGTCGCTTGCCGCCATTGTGGCCATCAGCGGGGCCATCAGCTATGTGAAGCTGCGTGAACGCCAATTGCGCCTGCGCAACATGGTGCTGGAGCAGCGGGTGGAGGAGCGTACGGCCGAAGTGCGCGCCAAGAGCGAACAGATAGCGGGCCAAAAGGTGCGCATTGAGGAACTGCTGCTGAACATCTTGCCCAAGGCCGTGAGCGACGAACTGCAGGAAACCGGCAAGGCCACGGCGCGGCGGTTCAACGAGGTGACCGTGATGTTCACCGACATGAAGGGCTTTACCACCATCGCCGAGAAGATGACCCCGGAGCAATTGGTGGCCGAGCTGGACGAATGCTTCGTGCGATTCGACCACATTACGGCCCGCTACGGCATCGAAAAGATAAAGACCATCGGCGACAGCTACATGAGCGCGTGCGGCCTGCCCGCCACGGTGGAAGGCCATGCCCTGCGGGCCGTGATGGCCGCCATGGACGTACGCGAGGAGATGATCCGGTGGCATGCTGAACGGAACGGGTCGAACGGTGCGGCATGGGTGCTGCGCATCGGCCTGCACTCCGGGCCCGTGGTGGCCGGGGTGGTGGGCAAGCGCAAGTTCGCCTACGACATTTGGGGCGATACCGTGAACACCGCAAGCCGCATGGAAAGCAGCGGCGCACCCGGGGAGGTGAATGTTAGCGGCACCACCTATCACTTGGTGAAGGATTACTTCGAGTGTGAGCACCGCGGCCAGGTGGAGGCCAAGAACAAGGGGAAGATCGACATGTACTTCGTCCGCCGCCTGAAGCCGATGTTCAGCCTCGGCGATGACGGGATGAGGCCCAACGAGCGGTTTTTCGCGGCCATGCAGCTTGAAATGGTGGCCGCCACTGCCTGAGGGCGCGCTTGCCGTGCAAGGCTCCCGCTTTTCCGCCCATGCCGCCATGGGCAACGGTGCTGCGGCAAACGCACTTGCTGATGGTCCCGGAAAGGCCGGTTATGCCGTTGGGGCAAACAACAGTGTCGGTTTTCGGCTTCGCACCGTTCCGATCATTTGCGAGTACACAGGGCCTATGCCACCGTGGGCTTTCAGATCGTCCACTTTGGGCTGATCTGAAGGTCACGTGGGCATTACCGCTTTACCACGCGCTGCGTTACCGTCCGTTCGGCACTTTGCACGCGCAACAGGTATACGCCCTTGTCCAAGGAGGACATGTCCAGTGGAATGCGCAGCGTGCCGCTGGCATTGGGCCGCACATCCTTCCACACCGACTGGCCGGCGGCGTTCAGCAGGTCCAGCTTCAGGTCCTGCGGCTTGCGCAGTTCCATGGTCACCAGGGTGGCCTTGTCGGTGGGGTTGGGCACCACGGAGAGCCCGGTTGCCCCGGCTTCCCCGGCCACCACTCCGGTGGTGATATCGCCATAGATCGTCCCGGTTTCGTCCAGCCCGCCGAGCGCCAGGTAGTAGTCCGCGTTGTTCAGGTTGGTCCACGTGTTGTTCACCAAGCTGAACTCCGCCGTGCCGGTTACCGGAATGGTCATCACGGTGTATTCCTGGCCTGCCACCCAGTCGGTGGGCACCCACTGCATGGGCGTCATGCCGAAGCCCACGAAGATCTGGTAGCGGCTGCCGGCATCGTCCTGCTCGCCGCCGCTGCGGCTGATGGGCAGGTAGGTGGCCGCAGGCTGGTCCTGCTGGATGGCACCCAGGTGCGCTTCGCTGGAGGCATCCCATTTCAAGGTGATCACCAGGCTGCTCACCATGCCGTCAAAGTTGGCGGATGGCCTCAGTTTCACTTCCAGCTGGCCGTTGTTGTTCGCCGCCATGGTGATGTCCACGTCGGCGGCTTGAACGGATGCGGTGGCTGCCACCAGCGCGAGGAGTGCTGCTGACTTGCGGAGGAAGGGCGTCTTCATGATGCACGGGATGTAGGACAAATGTACAGGAACCGTGGTACGGGCGCAATGGCCTGGCGGTTACTTATCCACAGGGCCGCATTTTGGCAGAGGAGGGAGGGGTACGCCAAGAATTGCGCGCAATTCCGCGATCATCAGGGCGGTGGCGCCCCACACCACTTGGCCTTGAACCTCCCAATAGGCGGCCATGCGTTCCATGCCGGCGATGCCCATGGGGATGGACTTCCGGCGCAGGATGTCATCGCGCAGCAGGTCGCCCACCGGCACGTCCAGCAGGGCGGCCACTTCATGGGGGTCGGGATGCACCGCCCCCAATGCAGGCGCCCAGGCCACCATGGGGGTTACCACCGTGCGGCTGGGCGGGATGTACACTTGCGAGAGCTTGCCCACCACTTGAAACTCCACCGTGGCGGCCCCGGTTTCCTCCCGGAATTCACGCAGGGCGGTATCCCGCAGGGACCGGTCGCCGGGTTCGCGCTTGCCGCCCGGGAACCCGATCTGCCCGCTATGGACGCCTTTGTACACGGGGCGGCGCATCAGCAGGGTATGGTCGATGCCGTTCAGCGGATACACAAGGATGAGCACGGCACTCTCACGGGGCGGCGGCTGCATGCCAAGGGCGGCTTCCACCGAAGGCCGCGGATAGCCGTTCAACGCAGCAAAGGCATTATGCCCCGGAAGGGGTTGCCGCAGGCGGGATTGCAATTCGGTAGCGGAGAGCGGCACTGCGGTTCAGGGATTGCCCAAGGCTTTGGCCAGTTCGGCCGCTTCCTTGCGGTAGGTATGGGGGCGGCCGGCGATCCATTCCGCCTGTACCGCTGCCCGTTTGGCGTTCCCTTCGCAAAGCCAGCACAGCGCGTTGTACCAGTCCACCTGGTCGGCGTAACTGCGGTCCTTGTAGTTCTCCATGAAATCCAAGTGCATTTCCGCCTTGTAGGGGTCGCCCGTGGCCAAAAGGGAGCTTACCAGGTACAGGCGTGCCATGCTGTTGCGCGGGTCTTTTTCAACCACTTGCTGCAGGGCGGGGATGGCCCCCTGGTAATCACTTTTTGCATACAAGGCCATGGCATCCAGCAAGGGCCCGTTGAGCGCGGTACGGGCACGTTGGCCCACCATGTCCGGGTAGGGGGTGAAGAAGCGCTTGCAAAGCCGCTCCGGCCCTGAGGATGTGCAGGCGAACAAGGCCAGGGCCAGTGCAGGAGCCAGGAGTGATCGCATGGGTGCAAGGTACGGAAGCCTACAGGCCTTTGAGGATGCGCCCTTGTACGGGATGCCCGCCAAAGGACCGTGCATTGAGCAGTACAAAGGAGGCGCGGCCCACAAGATGATCCCCGGGAACGAAGCCCCAGTAGCGGGAATCGGCGCTGAAATCTCGGCTGTCGCCAAGGACGAAGTAGTAGTTTTTGCGGATGACATAGCGGTTGGCCGCCTTGCCATTGATCGTGAGTTCCTTGCCGGTGGCGGCCAGGACATTTTGCTCGTACCGGCTGATGATGCGGTCGTAGATCGGCAGGGTGTACGGGGTTATATCCACCGTATCCCCTGCGGCAGGCACGTGGAGGGGGCCGTAGTTGTCATTGTTCCATCGGAAGTTGGGGCCGAAGGGAAACAGGTTGTTTGCCGCCCGGCGGCTGCTTCCCTGCAGGTCGGCATCCTCCACTTCGGGCAGCTTCCGCAGGCGGGCGGCCAGGGCCTCGTTCAAGGGAAGTTCAAAAACGGTGCGGCCAGCAAGCACGTAATCGGCGGGCAGGCCGATCTGCGCCAGCAGCCCGCTGGCATCGGTTCCTTCCTTCAGGCGGACCATCCACCGCCCGGTTTGGCCGGGGGCGGGGGGCACGGCGATGCCGTTGACGAACAGGTTTCCATCCCGGATCTCCACTACGTCACCAGGTCCTCCGGCAATGCGCTTCACCAGCAATTGCCGTTGGTGCATGGGGCGGTCGTCCTGCACGGGATCGTGGAACACGGCGATGTCGCCGCGGTGCAGGCCGGTCCAGGCGGCCCACCGTTCCACGCCCACCAGGTCGCCGGGCAGCAGCGTGGCGTACATGCTGGTGCTGCGCACCGTTACCCAGCGAAGGACGAACAAGTGCAGCAGCAGCAGCAAGCCCAAGGCGAGCAGGAGGGCCTGGCCCCATTCGGGGATTTTTTTCAGCCTCCCGGCCAGCTTCATCGCACCCGGGTGAACAACCGCTTCCAGCGGATGCCCGAGGGGAAGCCGCCTTTCTCGGGGTCCACCGTAAGCCAAACCAGTACGGCCTTGCCCACCACGTGGTCGTAGGGCACAAAGCCCCAGAAGCGCGAATCCTGCGAGCGGTGGCGGTTGTCGCCCATCATCCAATAGTAGTCCTGCTTGAAGGTGTAGGTGTCCGTTTGCACACCATTGATCCAGATGGATCCGTTCTTTTCATCCAGCGTGTTGCCTTCATAGGCCGTAATGGCGCGCCGGTACAGCGGCAGGTTGGCGGCGGTGAGCTTGATGGAGGCACCGGCCTTGGGAATCCACAGCGGGCCGAAGTTGTCCTCGCTCCAATTGAAGGCGGGGTTGTTGGGGAAGATGGGCCAGAAGTCCTTGGCGCCATACGCTCCACGGGGCTTGTCTTCGCGCGTCATGCTCACCACGTTTCCGAATTTGCCAAGTGCTTCGGCGTTGCTGGCCGTCAAGGGGATCTCGGCGATGCCGTTATCCTCAGTGACGTCCGTGGTGGTGATGTCGTACTGGTCCTTGAGCACCCGCTTGTTGAAGGGGTCCTTGACCACGAAATCGTAGGCATACTGGCCGGTGGCCACCAGCGGTTCCGCCTTGCTGTTGACGTGTACCACGCCGTCCACCACCTCGATGGTGTCCCCCGGTGTGCCCACGCAGCGCTTGATGTAGTTTTCCTGCTTGTCCACCGGGCGCACCAGGATGTCGCCGGCGGGCCTGCTGCCCTTGCGGCCATCGGGCAGGGTGAACACCACGCGGTGGCGGTTCACCAGGTTGTCCCGTCCGCTCATGCGCACTAGCTGGTAGTAGCTCATGTTCTGGAAGTTGGCCACCACGGTGTCGCCTTCGGGAAAGTTGAACACCACGGCATCGCCCTTTTGGGGCTTGCCAAAGCCGGGCAGGCGCATGTACGGCAGCTTGAACCAGTTGGTGAAGCTGGGCGTGTGGTCGGTAAGCGGCAGGGTGTGGTGGGTGAAGGGGAAGGTAACCGGCGTCATGGGCAGGCGCGGGCCGTAGCTGAGCTTGCTTACGAACAGGTAATCGCCCACGAGCAGGGATTTTTCCATGGATTCGGTGGGGATAGTGAAGGCCTCGAAGGTGAAGGCGCGGAACGCGGTGGCCACGATCACGGCGAAGAGAATGGCATCGCCCCACTGGCCAAGGAGGTTGCGCTTGCGCTGCCCGGGAGGGATGGGGCCCACCCATTTGTACTTGGGGTGGAAGGCCAGGTTTGACAGTTCCACCCAGGGCACGAGCACCATGATCACATGCTCCTTCAGCGTGCGTTTGCCGAGCGCGATGCTGGTGTTCACATTGTAGATGATGAGCATCAGCAGGTTCACCCCGGGCACCAGCAACAGGACCAGCCAGTACCAAGGCTTCCCGAGGATCTTGTTCCATACCACCAGGTTGTACAGGGGCACGGCGCCTTTCCAGGCAGCTTCACCGGCCTTGGCGAAGATCTTCGGCAGGCAGATGAACAAGGCGGCGATGTAGAGGGCAAGAAGGAACCAGGCGATCATGGGCAGGTGGTGAAGGCGGGGCGCAAGGTGGGCAAGGAACTTGCTATCCGGGGCTAAAAGTTGCAAAGGTACCGGCGCTTACAGGGCATGGCCGAGCAGGTCTTCCATGGTGAAGAGGCCGTGCCTGCCGCGCAGCCATTCGGCGGCTACCACGGCGCCCGTGGCGAATCCCTGGCGGCCGAAGGCCTCGTGCGTGATCTGGATGCGGTCTTCCGGGCTAGCCCAGGTTACCGTATGCGTGCCCGGTACTTCACCGGTGCGGTGGCTGTGGATCGGCACCGCGCCCGTGCCATCGGGCTGTTCCGATCCTGCCAGCTTCCAGCCGTGGTAGCGGTGGTGGCGTTGTGCTATGCCCTGCGCCAGGGTGATGGCGGTGCCGCTTGGCGCGTCGAGCTTATGCACGTGGTGGGTCTCTTCGATCTCCGCAGCATAGCCGGTATGCAGGTCCATCAGCCCGGCCAGGTATTTGTTCAGCTTGAAGAACAGATTGACGCCGATGCTGAAGTTGCTGGCCCAAAGCAAGCTGCCATGGGCGGCTTCCACCAGGGCCTCCACCTCGGCAAGCCTGTCGTGCCATCCCGTGGTGCCCACCACCACGGGCACGCGGTGTTCCAGGCACAGGCGCATGTTGGCCAACGCGGTATCAGGTCGGCTGAACTCAATGGCGACATCCGCCCCGGCCGGAGGCGCCCCGGCATTTTCCCGGTCCACCTTCAGCACCACTTGGTGGCCGCGGCCATGGGCGGCCTGTTCAATGGCTTTTCCCATTTTGCCGTATCCGTAGAGCGCGATCTTCATGGTGCGTGCGGGTGCGAATGGACCTGGAAGGAGAGCGTAAGGCCGGCGGCCCCCTTTGCCATCAGGTCCAGGCTGGGGCCGGCCCGCAGGGCGAGGTTCGGGCTTACGTCAAAACGTACGAAATAGCCGTCCACCGTGGCATCCACGATGTTCAGGCCATACACCAGGCCGGCAGCCACATAGCTGAGGTCGCGCCAGCGCTGGTAGGTGTCCGCCACATTGCGCAACTGGGCGGCGCTGTACCGGCCGTTGAACTCGTCGGCGCGCCCGTTCACCACGTCCAAGTACGCGGTCTTGTACCGTTGGAACTGCGTGTTGTTGTCCTGGATGAACCACCAGCAGGTGCCAAGGCCGGCCAAGACGATGGGTGCTTTCCAGTACTTGCGGTTGTACACCTGGCCGGCGCCCGGGAGAATGGCCGAGTAGAGGGCCGCGCGGGCGGGCTGGTGCCGCATGCGCCAATCCCCGCTTCGGGCACTGTCCGCCCGGGTGCTGTCCGGTTGCAGGGCAGCGGCCCGGAGGGTTCCGCCCAGGGCCATGCAGGTGCAAAAGGCCAAAGATGTTTTCCAGCGCGCCATGGTGCAGCGCCGCAAAGATCGGTTGCGGGCCGGGATGCGGAAGGACCGGCGAATGCAACTACCTTGTTCCCCGTGGAGAAGGGCCGGCAAGTGCCGGCGGTGCCCGGAGGGAACCGATGGAACCCATGCGCAACAGCGATCGCCTGTCCAGTGCCTTGGCGCGTGCGCCATTTCTGCGCGCCGCCGTGCCGTTCATTGCCGGGCTGTTGCTGGGGCGGTGGATGCTGCCGGGCCTGGTGGCGGGGTGGGCATGGGTGATCGGCCTGTTCATCGTGTGGCTGTGGGTTTCATTCCGGCCGCAGCAGTACCGGTGGCGCTGGGTTCCCGGAGCGGTGTTTTTCGCGCTGGTGCTTTGCATAGGCGTGTTCTGGCAGGCGCTGCGCGATCCCCTGCGTCGCCCGGACCATGTGGGAGGGGCGTTTCAGGCGGCCAATGGCGTGGTGGTGGAAGTGGAGCAAGTGGCTTCGGCAAGGGCAGGCATCGTGCGTGCATGGGCCAAGGCACGTGCCGTGGTGGATGGGGCAGGGGCGCGGCCGGCGAGCGGAGGGCTGCTGGTCACGTTGCTTTCGGACAGCTCCGGGCGCACCGTGCGGGCCGGTGATCGGCTGGTGCTGGCGGCGGCCGTGCTGCCGATCACCAAGGTGCCCGATCCGGGCGGGTTTGATGCGCGCCAATGGGCCGCCAGCCGCGGGGTGTACCACGAATGCTTTGCCCCGAAGGAGCATTGGGCGTTCATGGGGCCACCGGTGGAAAAGAGCGGATTTGAGCAAATGAGGGACCGCATTTCCGCATGGTTGAAGGCATCGGGGTTGCCGGAACGGGAGCGCGCATTGGCCAAGGCCCTGCTGCTGGGGATCAGGGATGAGATGGCGACCGACCAGAACCAGGCATTCATCCGCAGCGGCACCATTCATGTGCTTGCCGTGAGCGGTTCGCACGTGGGCATCATCTATGTAGCCGTGCTGTGGGGCCTGGTATTTCTGGGGAAGGGCCGGCGCGGGCGCTGGCTGCGCGGCATGGCCGCCCTGGCAGCGCTGTGGGGCTATGCGGGCCTTACGGGGTTCGAGCCCTCGGTGTTGCGTGCCACCATCATGTTCTCCCTCTTTACCGTGGCGGAGATGGTGCGCTGGCGGACCGGTTCGCTGAACGGGTTGGCCTGTGCAGGGGTGTTGTTGCTGCTTTGGGACCCGCAGATGCTGGCGCAGCTGGGGTTCCAGCTTTCGTTCCTTGCGGTGCTGGGCATCATCGTGTTCTACCAGCCCCTTGTGCGCCTGTGGGCGCCTCCCAATGCGGTGGCCGGCTTTTTCTGGTCCTTGCTGGCGGTAAGCCTGGCTGCGCAGGCCTTCACGCTTCCGCTTTGCCTGTACATGTTCCGCGCCTTCCCGGTATGGTTCCTGCCGGCCAACATGGTGATCGTGGGGCTGGTGGGGATCGAGGTCTATGGAGGCATCCTGCTGCTGGCCGTGCATGCCGTGCCCGTGCTGGGCCCTGCCGTGGCCGTGGGCATGAAGTGGCTGTTGCTGCTGCTGGGCCTGCTGGCGGGCTTCTTCGCGGACCTGCCCGGGGCCTATCCTGCCGTGCGCGTGGGATTTTGGGGCATGGCCGGCATGTACGTGCTGCTGGTGTGCGCTTCCTTTTGGCTGCTGCTACGCCGCCGTTGGGCGCGCATGGGCTCCGTGGCCATGCTCGCCGTGCTGCTGTTCGGATGGGCTTGGACCGCCCATCGGCGCAATGGCCAGCAAGGGTTTGCCGTGTACCAGGCAAAGGAAGGCGTCACCACTGCCTTTGTACAAGGGCGCACGCTCTATGCTTTCACCACGGGGGCCACGGACCGCGCGGACCGCAGCATTGCGCAGCACGCCCGTGATGCAGGGGCCTTCCGGGTGGTGCGCACCGACAGCTTGCCCGCTTCCGTGGGGATCGGCCGCGACACGTATTTGTTCCGCGATGCCGCAGGCGGATATCCTCCTTCTTCACCGTCCGTGGGCGAAGTGCTGGTATTTCACGGCAAGGCACCGCATGGGCATGGACCGGGGGACTTGCCCGGGGGGCAAGCCGCCCAATGGGTGCTGTGCCCGAACCTGGACCGAAGGACCCGCATGGGCCTGCAGCAGCGGGCTGCGGAGCTGAAGGTGCCCGTATTCGATATGCGGGAACAAGGGGCGTATGTTCGCCCCTGATGGCGGCGATACGGTGGCACAGGGTGCGCAAAGGCAGGCCCGAACAGTTGGCGGAGGGCGCATTGCTGGGCGTGCGCGTGGGCGGCAGGGCGGTTTGCATTGTGCGCCACCAGGGCCGCCTGCATGCCTTGCTGGACCGCTGCCCGCACCAGGGCAGCAGCTTCATCGGCGGCTGGTGCGAGGATGCCTGCGTGGTATGCCCGGTGCATCAAATGGGGTTCGACCTGCGCACCGGGCGCAACCGCGCGGGCGGCGCGGAAACAGCCGTGGTGTACCCGGTGCAGGAACGCGCGGACGGCGTGTACATCGGCATTCCCCGCAGGGGCCTGCGCCTGTTCGGGTTTCGCTGGGGCGGCGGCCCGGATAGGTGAGCGCTACCAGGCCGACAGGGGCATGGCCTCCTTCAGGCGCACGCCTTTTTCCGTGCGCTCCACCACGGCGCATTCGGTAACGTCATCATGCTCGAAAAAGAGGATCGAGCCCGCATCTGCCGCCTTCTCCAGCACGGGCGCCTTCTCCTGCATGCTCAGCAGCGGGCGCGTGTCGTAACTGATCACCCAGGGGATGGGGATGTGGTGCGCGCTGGGGATCAGGTCGGCCAGGTACACCAGCGTGCGGCCCTTGTAGGCGATGTGCGGGATCATCATGGCATCCGTGTGGCCGTTTACCATCAGCACGTCGAAACCGGGAAACAGATCCTTCACGTATGGCGTGTCGGCTTCAGTTTTCCTGTCCGCTTCCACAAAGTTCAATTGGCCGCTTTCCTGGATGGGCAGGATGTTCTCCCGCAGGAAGCTGGCCTTTTCCCGGGGGTTTGGCCGGGTGGCCCATTCCCAGTGGAAGCGGTTGCTCCAGTAGCGGGCGTTGCGGAAGGCGGGCACAAGTTTTTCCCCCTGCCGCTTGATGCTGCCCCCGCAATGGTCGAAGTGCAGGTGGGTGAGGAGGACGTCCGTGATGTCGTCCGGCGTGAAGCCGTGCTTCTTCAGCGAACCCTCCAAGGTGGCGCTGCCGTGGAGCTTGTAATGGCTGAAGAACTTTTCATCCTGCTTGTTGCCGATGCCATTGTCGATGAGCACCAAGTGGCCGCCGGTTTCCACCAGCAGGCAGCGCATGGCCCATGTACACAGGTTGTCCGCATCTGCCGGGTGCTTGCTGCCCCACAGTGTTTTGGGCACCACGCCGAACATGGCGCCGCCGTCCAGTTTGAAAAATCCTGTTTCGATGGAATAAAGGTTCATGGTTGCCGGGGCACCTGGGCGGTGGCCGGGCCAAAGTTCGGCATCTTCGCGTGCATGGGCACCGGGCCGGGCCGCCCGTTGCCATTCCCCGGCCAGGAGGCGCATATCCCGCAGGCCGACGGTACGGGCTATTTGATGCCCATCGGGCCCAGCCAGTTCTCCAGGATCTTGTCTACGGCCCCGTTTTCCTTCATCCGCAGCAATTCCACGTCCACCGGCTTCAGCAGGGGGGAGCCGGGCCGGAAGGCGAATCCATAGCCTTCAGGCAGGTAGTGGGCATCGGATACGGAGATTTCGCCATCGTGCTTCTGCTGCGCAAAGAAGAGCAGCTGCGGGCGGTCGAAGAGCACGGCCTCCACCTGGCGATTCTTCAATGCGGCATAGCAGGCCTCCAGGTCGGGTTCGGGAACAGGTTTGCCGCTGTGCTCCAGCACGAACTCCGCAGCCGGCGAATCCTGGAGCACCGCGATCTTTTTCCCGCCGAACTGGTCCGCATTGTCGATCACATTGCGGTTCATGCCGGTGAGGGTAAGGGTGCTGGCGATGCCGGCCACCATGGAGGTGGCGAAGAGGAAGGAGATCACCATCCAGGCCCCGGCGATGATGCGCCCGGCCAGGGTAACGGGAGCGATGTCGCCGTACCCGGTGGTGGTCATGGTGGAAATGGCGCACCACATGCCATTGCCGATGCCCCGCGCAGGGGAGGTGGGGAACTGCTCGTTGTCCTTGCGCTCCGCCAGCCACAGCAGCGTGCCCACGCAGGCCAGGATGAACACGAACACCCCGGTGGCGTACAGCAGCCGCTTGCTGAAGAACGGCTGGATGCGGCCCCACAGGTCGAACTCGTCGCTTCGGGAAAGGATGGAAAGACTGGCCCGGCAGTAGGGTTGGGTGAGGCCGAACCGTTCCGCGCGGTCGGAGCTGATGGTCACCGGGCCCACCACCGCATCCACCTCGCCGGCCTCAAGTGCGGCGAGCGCCTCGTGTTCCGAGGCAAAGCGGGTGATCAAGTACGGCTGTGCCATCTCCCCGGCGATCTCGCGCCAGATGTCGATGGCGATCCCGGTGGTGTCCCCATTGATGAACGGCGCCGTGCCGGCGATCCCTACGCGCAACGGTGGCTTTTCTTTGGCAGCCGTGGCAAAGGCGGGGAGCAGGCAGAAAAGGAGCAGGAGAGGAAGGAAGTGACGGGGCGGCATCACACGATTGCGGTAGCAGGCCCCTGCCCACCGCTGGCGGGCAGCTGGCCGGGAGGGGCAAAAGTAGGGCGGCGATAGGGGCTGCCGCTGGGGGTGGGCCCACCCTTGCACGCAGCTATCGGGCGGCGCTGGCGATGGACGGAGCTGCGGCCTACCACACTTTCCGTTTATGGCCGCCCATGGCATACCAAAGGATGAAGAGGTAGCAGGGCACCATCATCCAGTAGGCTTGCTGGTGGCCAATGCCCGGTTCGGCGGCCAAGCGGCCATACGCCAACGGAAGCACCGCACCACCGGCTATGGCCATGATCAGCAGCGCGCTGCCGGTCTTTGTGTGCCGCCCCAGCTCCGCGATCGCCAACGGCCAGATGGCGGGCCATACCAGCGCATTGGCCAAGCCCAGTGCCGCTATGCAAAACACCGAGGCATAGCCGTGGGTGAGCGTGGCGGCAATGGTGAGCAGCACGCCCAGCATTGCGGAGGCCGCCAGTGCCTTGGATTGGGAGATGTACCGGGGAATGGCGGCAATCCCCAGGATGTACCCCAGTACCATGCCGCCCATGGTGAAGCTGGTGAGGTGCTTGGCTTCTCCCAGCGGCAGGCCGATGGCCGTGCCATACACCACGATGGTGTCCCCGGCCATCACCTCCACGCCCACGTACAGGAAGAGGGCCAACACGCCCCATACCAGGTTTGGAAAGGATAAAATGCCGCGACCGTCCGTGGCCACGCCCGGTGCATCCACCTCGGGGTCCAGCTCCGGCAGGCCCGAAAACCGCACCAGCAGGCCCAAGCCCGCCAAGGCCGCTGCCATCACCGCGTACGGCAGCACCACGCGCTGCGCCAGTTCATTCAGGCGGGCGGCCAGCAGCGGGCCTTGCAGCGCTTCCAGGTCGGCTTGCAGCGTATCGGCATCGGACAGCAGCACCGCGCCCAAAATGAACGGCGCCACCACGCCGGCCAGCTTGTTGCAAATGCCCATCACGCTGATCCGTGCCGCCGCGCTCTCGATAGGACCCACCACCGTGATGTACGGATTGCTCGCCGTCTGAAGCAGAGAAAGACCGGTGCCGATCACGAACAACCCCGCCAGGAACAGCCCGTAGGAGCGGCTTTGCGCGGCAGGGATGAACAGCAGCGCGCCCAGCGCCATGGTGAACAGGCCGTACATCATGCCGCGCTTCATGCCGGTGCGCCCAAGCACCCGGGACATGGGCAATGCGGTCACGAAGTAGGCGATGTAGAAGGCGAAGGTCACATAGAAGGGCTCAGCGCCGCTGTTCAGCTCGCACACGATCTTCAGGTAACTGATCAGCGGGCCGTTGATCCAGGTGACGAAGCCGAACAGGAAGAAGAGCACGCCGATGATCACTACGGCGGAGGTGGCGTGGGTGCGGTGGGCCATGGGCTTTCTGTGGCGGGTGAAAGTACACGCGCAGCCCGCCCGGGTGCCTCCCGCACGGGGAATTTTCCAACCGGAGGCGATCAACCGTTAAGCCAGCCTTGTTTTTGCGTGGCCGGTCCGTGAAGTGGCCGTTCAGCCCATGGTGGTTCATAAACTTGCGCCATGGATCCCCGCCTGGAAGCCTTTCAACGCCTGCTGGACATCATGGACGACCTGCGCGCCAAGTGCCCGTGGGACCGCAAGCAAACGTTGGAAACCCTGCGCCCGCTCACCATTGAGGAAACCTACGAACTGGGCGATGCCATCCTGAAGGGCGACCTCCAGGAGGTGAAGGCGGAACTGGGCGACCTGATGCTGCACAACGTGTTCTACGCCAAGATCGGCGAAGAGAAAGGCGCCTTTACCATGGCCGACGTGCTGAACGGCATTTGTGAAAAGCTCATCCGCAGGCATCCGCACATCTACGGCGAAGTGAAGGTGGAAGGGGAGGAGGAGGTGAAGGCCAACTGGGAGAAGATCAAACTGCAGGAGAAAATGGATGCCGACGCCGAAGCACCGCGCAGCGTGCTGCAGGGCGTGCCGCGCGGCCTGCCCAGCTTAGTGAAGGCCATCCGCATACAGGACAAGGCGCGCGGCGTGGGCTTCGATTGGGAACATGCCGGGCAGGTATGGGAGAAGGTACATGAGGAACTGGCCGAACTGAAGGCGGAGGTGGACGCGGGCAGCTCCAAGCAGGCGGACGAATTGGGCGACCTGCTGTTCAGCATCGTCAACTATGCCCGCTTCTTGAAGATCGACCCCGATGAGGCGCTGGAGCGCACCAACCGCAAATTCATCAAGCGGTTCCAATACCTGGAGACCGAATCTCGCAAGGATGGCAGGAAGCTGGGCGAGATGAGCCTGGCCGAAATGGATGCCTACTGGGAACGGGCCAAACGCATTTGATGCCCTGAACGATAGGTTGGCCACGGGGATCGGCCATGGATCTTTCATCCATGCCTGCCGGTGGAAAACATTGGGCACCGGCCACACCGCAACTGGAAAACCGTAAATATGTTCGTGCCGGTGAATTGCGCACCTAAAGCCCGGAAGGGAATTGGCGCTTGCCGGCAGAAAACCACGCCCTGAATGGCCCTATTGAACACGAACCTCCTTGCCCCGGCAGTGCTTGCCGCATCCTTGTCCGCGGCCTTGGGCGCCCATGCCCAGATACCCACCAAGTGCTTGGAGATCGAGAGCATCCTTGTGGATGCCTGCATTTCCGAAACCGACTGCCCGGGCAGCACCGAGGGCATGAACGAGATGGTGCGCTTCATCACCGGGCCCGCGCCCATTTCCTTGAGCAACTTGGTGTTCACCTTCTACAGCAGCACCTTCCGCGGCATTGTGCAGAACGCCGCCACCGCCTCCCTCACCGCCCAGCTGAACGCCACCATCCAGGGATGCGGCCATCTGGTGGAGCCTCCCGCAGGGGTGATCCCGGCAGGCAAGCGCGTGATCTTCATCACCTCCACCAACATGTGCGTGCAGGCCAATCCGTTCACCAACCTGAACGATACCCTGTACATCATCTTCCAGGCACCGGGAAACAGCCAGGGCCATTTCAGGAACAGCGACATGGTGGGCCAGCCCGTGACCACCACCCCGGGGCCGCCCATGATGCGCTGGCTGCGCATGTCCGTTACCGGCACTGCATGCGGCGATACCGCCACCTATGATGCCAATCAATTGGTGAACGTCTATGGCACTTATGGAGGCACCTCGGCGGAAAACGACGGCGCCACGGCCAACTTCACCTGGCCCGGTCAACCGGTGGTGAGCTATGTGAACTACGGGTGCCAGGCTCCCTTCGTGCCCACCTTAGTGTCTGTGCCTGGCGGCGGCGGCAACATTGCCTGCGGAGGTACGGCCGCGCTGGCCGGCGTGGTTAGCGGTGCACACGTGTCGGTGCTCTGGCGCGGCGGCGCAGGCTCCTTTGGCGATGCCCATGCCCTGGCCACCACCTATACGCCCGGCAACGGCGAAAGCGGACCGGTCGCACTCTCCTTCTGCGCCATCACGGCCTGCAACGATACCATCTGCACCCAAGTGGTGGTCACCATTGACGGAGGTGGTGCGGTAGCCGTGAGCCACACCGTGCTGGACGGCTGCGCCACCCACTGCATCACGTTTGCCGCCACCTCGGCCGTAGGCAATTCCTATCTCTGGGACTTTGGCGACGACTCGTTCTCCAGCGACAGCAGTGCCGCACATTGCTATACCATCCCGGGCCAGTACACGGCAACCCTGGTGGTGCAGCAGTCCAATGGCTGCCCCGACCTGCAACGGACCGTGGGCCCCTTCACCATTTCGCCATCGCCCACCGCGCACTTTTCGTGGAGCCCGCAGGCGCCCACGGTAGCCGACCCGCAGGTGCAGTTCACCGATGAAAGCAGCGGGGCCACCGTATGGGCCTGGCTTTTCGGAGATCCCGCAGGCAGCATTTCCACACAGGCATCCCCGGCCTTCACCTTTCCCGGCGCCGGTTGCTACCCGGTGACGTTCGCGGTGATGAACGCTGCCGGTTGCGCCGATACCACCACCGCCCTGGTGTGTATCGCGGCCCATGCCGATTCACTGGTGGTGCCCAACGTGTTCAGCCCCAATGGCGACGGCCATAACGATACCTTCCGGGTGACCGGGGGCAACCTTGCTTCATTGGATGTGCAGGTATTCAACCGATGGGGCCAGAAGGTGGCGCGCATGGAGCGCATCCACCAGGCGTGGGACGGCCGCTCGGCCGCAGGCGAGGTGCTTCCCGAAGGCACGTACTTCTACCTGCTGCATGCCGTGGCCGCCGATGGAAAGGTCTACGACCTGCACGGCACGGTGACGCTGCTGCGCTGAGCCCGCCGCTACTTCGGCTTGCCGCCGATCACAATGCCCAAGGTGGCGTACCAGGTGAAGTACTTGCTGGACTTCAGGAATTTTCCTTCATCCTTGAACGCCTTGCTGAGGCCATAGCTCACGCCGGTCTCCAGGGTGAGGAAGGCCAGGTCCACGCCTACGCCGCCGTCCATGTTGAATGAGCCTCCGTTGTAATCGCTCTTGTTGAAGGCGATCTTGTCATTCTTGTTGTCCACGCTCAGCAGTGCCTCGTAGGTGGGGCCCGCGTTAACGCGCAGGCGGAAGGCCTCGCCATGGATGAGATTGTAGCCAAGCAGCGCCTTCACCTTGGCCGTGGTGCGGATCATGTTGTCCTCAATGAAGCTGGTGTCCAGCGGACTGAACTTGATCACCGTGGCACTGCGCCCGAAGAAGGCGCCCGGTTGGAAGTACAGGCGGTCGCCCAAGCGGAAATCCACGCCCAACTGAACGCCGGCGTTGGCCGATGAAACCACATCGGACGGGGTGTTCAGCAATTGCGTGTAATTGATGCCCAACTGGGGATTTATGGCCACTTGGGCGCGGGCAATGCCTGCGCTGGCCATGGCAACGGCAAGCGGAAGGAAGATCTTTAGGTTCATGAGGGTAGGAGTTTTATCGGTTGGGGCCGGGTATGCGGTTATTGGCCCATTGATGGAGAACGCGCTCCAAATATGGGGCCAACCTACCTAACGATCCCTTGACACTGCTTTCCCCGGCCTCCCCGATCTTTGCGGCGCGTTCACGCCATGTACCCGGGTTCAACCACAAGGCCCTTGCTGCGGCTGCTGTTGCTTGCCGCAGCTGGGGCCTTGGGCGGCGTGCTGCCTACTGCGAAGGGCCAGTGCGGCATCCCGATCTCCTCGTTTCCCTACAGCGAAGGCTTCGAGGGCGGCCCCGCCTGGGCCAGCGGCGGCACCGGCAACGATTGGGCATGGGGCACGCCCGCCCACCCGCTGATCAATGCGGCCGCCAGCGGCACCAAGTGCTGGTGCGTGGGCGGCCTCAGCGGCACGTTCTACACCAACAATGAACGCTCCTGGCTGGAAAGCCCATGCTTTGATTTCTCCGGCCTGAACAATCCGCGGATCTCCTTCAAGATCTTCTGGGAGGTGGAGAAACAGTACGACGGCATGGTGTTCCAGTATTCCACCAATGGCGGCACCACCTACAGCAACGTGGGTTCGTTCAGCGACGTGGCCGATTGCAACACCGCCCATTGGTTCAATACCGCCAATATCACCAACCTGCCCAATACCATCAGCCCCAAGAACGGCTGGAGCGGGCGCGTGGACCCTACGCAAGGCAGTTGCATGGGCGGCGGCGGAAGCGGCGGATGGGTTACCGCCATGCATTGCCTGGCCGGGCTGGCCCATGCGCCCAGCGTGCGGTTCCGCTTTTTTTTCGGCGCCGGCAGCACCTGCAACGATTACGATGGCATTGCCATTGATGATGTGCTGATCGAGGAAGCACCGCCCGTGGTGGCCGCGTTTACTGCGGATTGCAACGGAACAACGCTGGATTTCATCAATTCCTCCACACCCTGCCCGCACACCTTCGCCTGGAATTTCGGCGAGGCCGGATCGCCGCAGAACACTTCGGCACAGGAGAACCCCTCGCACACCTACGCCGGCCCCGGCACCTACACCGTGAGCCTCACCGCCACGGATGGATGCGGGGCCACGGCCACGGCCGCCCAGCAGATCAGTGTGCTGGGCGTAACGGTTACTGCCGTGCAGCCCTCCTGCGGGCAAAGCAACGGCAGCGTGCAGGCCGCCGTGACCGGGGCCAATGGGCCGGTGAACTACGTATGGTCGCCGGGCGGTGCCACCACGCAGGCACTTTCCGGCCTGGGGCCGGGCAATTACGCGGTTACGGTGACTGCCGTGAACAGCTGCCCTGCCACGGCCGCGACCACGCTAGCACCGTCCGCGAACACGTTGGCCATTGCCATTGCGCACACCGATGTGAATTGCAACGGGGGCGCCGACGGCACGGCAACCGCCCAGGTAACGGGCGGCACGGCACCGGTGGGCCTGGTGTGGTCGCCTTCAGGAACCACCACAGCCACCGCCACCGGCCTTGCGCCCGGCCAAGTAACCTGCACGGCCACCGATGCGCAAGGATGCACCGCAAGCCAATCGGCCACCATAGGTGAGTCCGCACCCGTATCGGTGCAGCCGGGGCCGCCGGTGTCCATTTGCGCAGGCGGAAGTGCCACGTTGCAGGCCACTGCGACGGGGGGCAGCGGCGGATACGCGTTCTCGTGGTCCCCGAACGGGCCCGATGTGGCGCCGTCCGCCACCACCACGTACACGGTGGTGGCCACGGACGCGCATGGCTGTGCCTCGCCACCGGCCACGGTCACCGCCACCGTGGGGCAGGCCTTCCAGCCATCGTTCACCGCTTCGGCCACGGCAGGATGCACGCCGCTTTGCGTCTCCTTCACCCCGCAACCTGCAGGTGCGGCCGCCTATTCATGGACCTTTGGCGACGGTGGCATTTCCACTGCGGAACAGCCTGGGCACTGCTTCACCTCCGGCGGTGATTTCAGCATCGGCCTTGTGGTAACCGATGCCCAGGGCTGCACGGGCCAGGTGGCCGTGCCGGACCTGGTGCATGCCGCGTCGTCACCGGTGGTGTCCTTCAGCGCCGTGCCGCCGGTGGCCATGATCTCCGAGCCCACCATCCACTTCAGCAACGCCACGCTCAATGCCGACCAGTTCACCTGGCATTTCGGGGATGCCGCAGGCAGCAGCTCGGGTGAACGCAGCCCGAGCTTCACCTATGATGCGGTGGATTGCTATGCGGTCACCCTGGAAGCCTCGAACGGCGCGGGTTGCAGCGCATCGGGGCAAACCGTGGTGTGCGTGGAGGACCGCTTCCAGCTCTTCATGCCCAACGCCTTCACGCCCAACAATGACGGCATCAATGATGTGCTGCTGCCGATCACCTCGGTGCAGGCCCCCAAGGATGCGCGGTTGATGATCTTCGACCGGTGGGGCGCGCCGCTGTTCACCACGGAAGACCTCGACCGGGGCTGGGATGGCGGCGAGGCGCCCACGGGGGTGTACGTGTGGAAGCTGTGGATCACCGACGCGCTTGGCGAGGCCCACGAACACGCCGGGCACGTGCTGTTGCTGCGGTAGGGGTGGCTATATCCCTGCGGGCGCAAGCGCCTTCAGTGCGGCGTACACCTTGTGCATGGGCAGGCCCATCACGGTGTAGAAGCTGCCTTCGATCCGTTCCACGGCGGTGTAGCCGATCCAATCCTGCACGCCGTAGGCACCGGCCTTGTCCAGCGGGTTGTACCGCTCCACATAATAGGCGATCTCCTCGGCACTGAGGCTGCGGAAGCGGACGAGCGCAGTGTCGCTGAAGCTCTCCACGGCCCTTGCCGTGCGCAGGCACACGCCGGTGATCACCTGGTGCTCCTTTCCCGAGAGCAGGCTCAGCATGCGCCGGGCATCGGCCGCGTCCACCGGCTTGTTCAGCAGCAGATTGCCCAGCAGCACCGTGGTGTCGGCGGTCACCAGCACCTGGTCGTCGGCCAAGACGCCTGCCCAAGCTTCGGCTTTTCGGCGGGCCAGGTGCTCGGCCACCTGGTGGGGCGGCATGCCCGGCGGCGGCGTTTCGTCGATGTCCGCTTGGCTGATCTCCACCGGAAGGTCAAGCCCGTGCAGCAGGTGCCTGCGGCGGGGGCTGCCCGAGGCGAGCACGATCCGCCAAGGAAGCAGGGGGCGTTCACTGTTCATAGCAATTGGCGCATGAAAAACGCGGAGGCTACACCGATGGCCATGGCCAATTTGAGGATGTTGCCCGCGGTGAGGAATTGGTTGCGCGAGGAGGCGCCGTAGGTGAACCCCGCCGAAAGCAGCAGCGGCACCACCAGCCCGGCACCGATGTACCAGTAGGCGAACTTGCCGGTGAGCATCCGGGAGCGGACGATGAGCAGCGCAATGATGGTGGCCGCCAGGTACAGCAAGGTGATCGCCTTGGCCCAGCCGATGCCCATGACAATGGGCACGGTGCGGCAGCCGTCGGCCTGGTCGCCCTTGATGTCCGCCATGTCCTTTTGCAGCTCGCGCACCAGGGTGGTGAGGAAGGCGAAGGCGGTATAGCCCCAGGTCCAGGCCCACAGGCCATGGAAGCCGAACTCGATCTCCACCGGCGCGCCGGTGATGGCGGTGCCGGTGGCCTTCAACCCGTACATCTGCTGCAAGGCGGGGATCTCGTACAGCCCCACCGTGAGCGGCACCAGTGCCACCAGCACGGCCACTAAGCCGTTGCCCGCCAGGAAGGTGCGCTTCAGGCGGGTGTTGTAGGCCCACAAGGCAAAGGCGGCGAACAGCGGAATGGCGGCCAGCCTTGGTTGCCCGCCGCGCCAGGCCACCAAAAGCCCGATGGCCACGCCGATGGCCGTGAGCACCCAATGGCCGAGCATGGCCGCGCGGCGGTTTACGCTGCGCCCCACGATCACGGCATCGGGCTTGTTCACCCGGTCCGTCCGGGTGTCGAAATAGTCGTTGAGCACGTTGCCGCCCGCAGCGATCAGCACGGTACTGAGCACCAGCAGCCAGAAGAGGAGCGCGGGAAAGCCGTGGGCGAACGTGTTGCCGGGCACCTGCTGGAACAGGGTGGCGGCGGGGTCCATGGCCAGCGTTTGCAGTTCATCGGTGCTTACCGCGAGAAAACCGCCCACCACGCCGTAGCGCATGGCCACCATGGTGAAGGCGATGATCAGCAGGTTCAATGGCCGGGTGAGCCGCAGGAAAGCCAGCATGCTACCAGTGGTGCGCTTGTTCGGTAAGCCATTTGCCCTGCACCTTCATGGCCTGCTCCAGCACGTCGCGCACGCAGCCGCCACCGCCGGGGAAGCGCGATACGTAGCGGCTGATGGCCTTGATCTCCTCGGCCGCATCGGCCGGGCAGCAGGGGAGGCCCACGCGCTGCATCACCCGCAGGTCGGGGATGTCGTCGCCGATGTAGGCGGTGTGCTCCAGGTCCAGCCCGCCTGCCACCAATTCGTCCAGCTTGGCGTTCTTGTTGGCCACGGAATGGAAGAACTCGGCCACCCCAAGCCGGGCAAAACTTTCGGCCACGCCCGGTGATACGCCGCCGGAGATAACGATGATCCGCAGGCCTTCCTTCAGCGCATGCTGCACGGCGTAGGCATCCCGCGTGTAGAAGCTGCGCACAGGGTCCAGCCCGGGGTGCAGCAGCACATGGCCGCTGGTGAACACGCCGTCCACGTCGAACATGAAGGTGCGGATGCCGGCTAAGAGCTCCTTATAGGTCTTGTTGGCCACGGGTTTCGGGGTGATAGGTGTGCAGGATCAACTTGCTCAGTGCCGCATAGGCGCGGCGAAGTTCGGGTTCATCGGCCAATAGCTCCAGTTGCTTGGCCATGGTGTTCACATCCCCGCGCCGGGCAGGGCCGGTAACGGCCTTGTCGGGATCATGGAGCGCCCTTTCCGCAGCGGTTTTCCACAGTGGATGCAGCAGTGTGGCATCAATGCCGTGCGCGGTGAGCAATCGCGAAGCCTCGCGCAGCAGGAACACGGGGAAGTTCGAGGCCATCACCGCGCTGAGGTGAAGGCGTTGCCGCTGTTCCATGGGCAGTTGCACCACGTGCCCGGAAAGGGTGGAGGCCACCTTGCGGACCAACGCCAAGGTGGCTTCATCGTCCGCGTCGATCACCAGCGGGATCGTGGAGAAGTCCGCAGGTTCCCCGGTGCCAAAGCTGTGCATGGGCCACATCACCCCGCGGCGGGCATGCGCCTGCAACAGGTCCAGGGAATTGGACCCGCTGAGGTGTATCACGGGGGTGCCGTCCTTCGGCAGCGCTTCCGCCACGGCCCGGATGGCGTCATCACTCACCGCGAGCACGCGCATCCCCGCCGGGGGCAAGGCACCATGCAGGCCAAAGGCACCGCACCCCAGCTTATCCGCCAACTTCGCGGTGCGCCCGGCATTGCGCCCGGCAACACCCGCCAGCCCCAGTCCATTATGCTTCAGCGCATGACCGAGGTGGAACGCCAAACGCCCCGTGCCGATGATCAAGATGCTTTGCATGGCGCGAAGTTCGGAAGGGGAGGGGAATAGGGGGGTGTTGATGGCGCCTTGATGGGCGCCCTGCGGACTTTTTGTTCAAGGATCCTATCTTTACACAAGCAACTTCTTCTCCATGACCGCCATTGACCTGCAGACCGAGATCGTCCGAATGATCAAGGATGAACAGGACCTGGGCGTGCTGGAGGCCATCCGGACCTTGCTGCATAAAGTTCGCCGTGAGAATACGGGGACCGACGAGGATTTTACCGCTGAAGAGCTGGCTGAACTTGAATTGCGTCGCGCAAGGCATCTCCGTGGTGAAGGAGCTTCCTATACCATGGAGGAATCCCTCAGGCGGCTCCGGAACTCGGGCAAATGAGTGCTCATGTCCTGGTCGTTCGTGATGAGGCACAGGAGGAAACTGAGCAGATCAAGGCTTGGTATGGATCGCAACGTGTTGGATTGGACGATAGGTTCGTGGCTGCATTGGAGAAAACGTACAAGGGACTGCTGGAAGCCCCTTTCTATCAAGTGCGTAAGAATGTATTCCGATATGTGCTGGTCGAAGGATTCCCTCACTATCGTGTGGTTTTTGTGGTGGATGGCGACGTGATCACCGTCTATCAGGTACGGCATACCAGCAGGAAACCCAGCAAGCGGTTCGGCCCTTAACTTGCTGAAGTGATTCTGATCGAACGCTTTACAGACTTTCTTGGGATCGCTTCGGCATTTGTTGGCGCTTCACGTCAACAAAACGCCTCGCAATGACGGTGCCCTGTGGCAGGGCCACGGCGCACCGTTATCGCGAGCGGCCCACACGCGCGAAGCGATCCCAGGAAAGTTCACAGGGCCAACCATCCCACCAAAGCCCGTAAAAGGACGCCCCAAGCAGCACAAGCGGGCTGAAGGCCCGCAACAACTGCACCCACGTGGGTCACTCGTCTTTCCCCCGGCGCATCAGCACCACCCGGTGCCGCACGCTATGGAAGGTTCCCAGCACCATCAGGATCACCCCGATCCACAGGATGTTGATGCCCGGGAACAGGATGGCCTGCATGATGACGAACTCGCGCTCGCTCATGTTCAGCCCGATGCGGTTGCCCTTCACCGTGGCCAAGCCGAACTTCACGTTCAGCTCGGGGATGTCGAAGCCCTTGTTGCCCACGGGCTCGTCCTTGTGGTAGATCACCACCGGGTGCGCCTCGAACCAGCGGTGCTCGTCGTACAGGTCGCGCACGCGCATGTCCAGCACGTACACGGTGAAGTCGGGCCCCAGGCGGTTGATGGTCACGCTGTCGCGGATGGTGCGCACGCTGTCCAGCAGGACAATGCAGGTGGGGGTGACGATGGTGTCGCCGAGGTTCTTTTCGTAAAGCCGTTCGGGCATGAAGCCGTCCGAGGCGCTGTCCAGCTTGGCATAGCGGATGTGGGTGTACAGGTCGCGCTGCGGCCAGTGCTTGGTGCTGGGCTCGGCCACATTGCCGAAGCGGGGGTTCAGCTGCACCATGGGCTCCAGTGCGAACTGCTTTGGGCCGGGCATGGTGGGCCGCCAAAGCCGCGCGCGCCACAGTTCGCGGCGGGTGAAGGTTTCCAAGGGCTGCCAGTGCGCGGGCTGGTCGGGCAGGAACTGGGTGCCGGCGGTGTGGTTGTCGCGGGCGGTGAACAACGTGTTGCCCACGCGCACCGTGTCGCCTGCATGGTAGCTGGCGGGCACGGCGCGGAAGTAGTCCATGTCGTAGTGCAGGTTCACGCGGTCCTGGTGCTTGCCCCGGAAGGTGACGAAGAACTCGCCCACGGGCACCGTGTCGTGCAGGTACAGCAGCATGTCCTGCCTGTCGTTGAAGTCCTTGTTCAGGTAGCTCAGCACCGGGCCGGAGGTGTTGCGGCTGATCTTTTCCTGGCGGGACATGCTGATGAGCGCCCCCAGCAGCAGCAGGCCGAAGCCGGCGTGCGCAATGGACGGGCCGGCCTTGGCGCGCTTGCCCTTCAGCACCATGGGGATGTACAGCACGTTGGCCAGCACGGCGAACAGGGTGGCGAACAGCAGGGCCACCAGGTTCAGTTCGGAAAAGCGGTAGCCCAGCAGCCACACCAGCAGGGCGGTGAGCGCCACGGCAAGCAGGAACGGCCAGCGCAGGCTGCGGAGGAATTTCTTCCGGCCGGTCTTCTTGTAGGCCAGGTACTGCCCGATGGCCACCAGCAGCGCCACGATGAAGGCGAACGGCACCTGCCATTTGTTGAAGTGCGCCTTGGCCTCCACGGGGGGCGCCAGCTTGGCCTTGGCCAGTTCCTGCGCCCAGCCCCAGCCGGTGGCGTGGTGCAGGCCGTCCAGCATGCTTTGGAAGGGGGCCAGCAGCAGGTTGAACACGGGCACCGAGGTGCTGAAGGTGATCTGTGCCGCGCTCAATGCAAGCACCAGCGAGCCGATGAACAGCCAGAACTCGCGGCTCAGCAGTTCCTCATCCTCCTTGCGTTGGAAAGGCCCCTTGCGGTAGGCCAGCACGGTCATCACAATGCTTGCCGCGCCGAACAGCAGGATGGCGGCCACCTCCACGTGCAAGGCCGTGCCAAGGGCGAAGATCAGCAGCGAAAGCCCCAGGTAGAACCACCGGTCGCCGCGGTCCTGGATGATGGCCCACACGCTTAGCACCACGAAGCTGAACAGGAAGATCAGCAGGCCGGCCATCATCCCCTCGCCGGTGAAGCTGTGTACGCTGGTGTCGCCCAGTACGCCGCTGCGGGTGAGGAAGGTGCTGTAGAGCACCAGCAGGAAGGTGGTGAGGGTGAGGATGAACGTGGTGAAGAGCGAGGTGTCCTTGCGCTTGTTGATCAGCATCAGGTGGCCTGCGCCCACTAAGGTGATCCACGGCACCAGCGAGGCGTTTTCCACCGGGTCCCAGGCCCAGAAGCCGCCGAAGCTCAGCGATTCATAGGCCCACGCCCCGCCCAGCAGGATGCCCAGCCCCAGGATGCCGATGGAGAAGAAGGTCCACGGCAGGGCAGGGGCCATCCATTCCTTGAAGCGCCGCGTGGTGAGGCCCGCAATGGCGAAGGCGAACGGCACCAGGGTGGAGGCGAAGCCCAGGAAGAGGATGGGCGGATGGATCACCATCCAATAGTTCTGCAGCAGGGGGTTCAGCCCGCGGCCGTCCTTGAACTGGGGGATCAGGCCGAGGTAGTTGGGCAGCTTGGTCCATGGCAGGCCGATGTTCTCCGGTAGCTCGCGCACCAGCAGGAAGGGGCTGCTTCCCACCTTGGTGCCCAGGATGTAGATGCCCAGCACCATCGTGGCCAGGAAGGCCTGCACCAGCGAGAATACGGCCATCACGGGGCTTTCCCAGGTGCCCGCCTTGCGCATCAGCAGGTTGCCCAGCACCGTGGTCCAAAAGGCCCAGAGCAGGAAAGAACCCTCCTGGCCCTCCCAAAAGCAACTGGCGATGTAGCGCAGCGGCATTTCCGTGTTGCTGTGCTTCCATACATAGTCGTACTCGAACCAGTGGTTGAGCAGCATTACGAACAGCGTGGCCACAATGCCCACCACGGCAAGCGATTGCACACGGTAGGCGGAGCGCGCCACGGTGCGCCATCCGGCATCGCCGGTGCGCGCATGCAGCACGTAGGCCACCATGGCCAACAAGGCGCCGGTGAACGCGAGGAGCGTGAAGATATGTCCGAGCTGCCCTGCCCAGGCGTGCTCACCGATGTACTGGATGGAACTGTTCACGGAGCGGAAGGGGGATCAGAGGATCAGAAAATCAGAAGATCAGAAAATCAGACGATCAGTAAGTTACGTTGCCTCAGGGCCCCCTTCGGGAGACCGCTGAAAGAGCCTTTGAAAAGGATCGTCCGGTCAAATTCGCATCCAAGGCATTCCATCATCTGAACATCTGATTTTCTGATCATCTGATCGACTAAAGGCCGGCGGTCACCTTGTTTTCCTCGTTGTATTTGCTGGGGCACTTCAGCAGCATGTCCTTGGCCTCGAACTCACCGTTGCCGCCGGCCTTGCCGATGAGGACCAGGCGCTCGCTGCGCTCCAGGTCGTTGGGCTTGGCCATGGCCAGGTTCACCTTGCACTTCTTGCCGTTGAGGTCCACCATGGAGAAGGTGGTGAGGCTGGCGTTCACGCTGGGTTCGTAGATGATCGGTTGCGAGCGGTCCAGCGTGCCCACCACATGGAATTCCTTGCCTGGCTTGTCAAAGGCCTCGGAAAGGCTGGCATAGCTGCTGCTGTCGCTCAGGGAGCCGACCAGCGCGGCCACGGCCACGGCGATGATCACAAGGGCGATGAGATGGCTGCGTTTCATGTTAGTTTGCTTTGTGCTGCGTGCCGCGGTCATGGATCCGCTTTTCCAAATTCCCCAGCCTGCGGTCCAGGCTGAACATCCAGGCTGCAATGCCGACGAGCACCACGCCCACCACCATCACCACGGTGTTGATCTTGCCCGATGCGTACATCTTTTCCTCCAGCCAGCCCGGCGTTCCGGGTGCTGCGAAGGTAGCCACCGCACAGGCCAGCAGGGCCATGACGGCGATCAGGCGGTTAACGATCGTTGACTTCATCGGCCAAGTGTTTTAGTCGGGCATAGCGCCGCTGCAGGTCGTACGCCCACAGCCCCAGCAGCACCCAGCCTGCCACGGCGGGGTAGAATACGGCGCGCAGGCTGCTGTCCAGGTCGTACTGGCTGAAGGCGGGATTGCCGCCATTGCCGGGGTGCAGGCTGTCGGTAAGCCGGGGCAGCACCATGGTGAACACCAGCATGAGCGCAAATGCGAAGATGTTGTAGATGGCTGCGAGGCGTGCGCGTTTGTGGGGGTCGGGCACCGATCCGCGCAGGATCAGGTAGGCGGCATAGATCAGCACGGTTACCGCGGCGCCGTTGAGCTTGGGGTCACTGGTCCACCAGTCACCCCAGGTGGCACGCGCCCAAATGCTGCCGGTGATCAGCCCAAGTGCGGCAAAGAGCAGGCTTACGTCCACGGCGGCCAGGGCCTTGCGGTCCGCCGCGGGATCGCCCGTGCGCAGCACCATCAGGCTTTGCCAAAAGGCAATGGTCATCAGCACCATCATGGTGAACCACATGGGCACATGGAAGAACAGGTTGCGGATGGTTTCGTTGAGGATGGAGCGGTTGGGGAAGTTGAACCCCTTGCGCGGGGCGCTGCCCACGGTGCAGCTTTCCCCGGCCATGCCTTGGCCCAGGCCCTCGGTGAAGAAGGCGTCGCGCAGCACCAAGGGGCCGTCCTTCGCATCCCAGGCCCACAGGCTGGTGAGGTTGCTGCGCAGGCCGGCCGGCACGTTGAAGTCGGCTTTGAACGAATTGTTGGAGACCACTTCCACGTGCGTGGCGCAAATGCGCTGCCCGTCATTTTCAAGCCATGCCTGCGGCGTTTCCCGCAGAAAGTGCGTGTTGTAGCCCGTGGCCTCCAAGCTCGCCCCGCCCGGTGCGATGCGGTCGATGGAGGCATGCACCAGCGTGGGCCCCAGGCGGGTCCGCAGGCCCACCACCACCACATAGAGCAACAGTGCCACCGAAATTCCCTTCCACCACCAGCCTTTCATCAGTCGCGCCAAAGGTAGGGGAAGAGCAGCCAGGCCAAGGCCACGGTGATCAGGTCGATGAGCACCAACCACAGGACATACTTTCCCGTGACATTCCAGCCCATGCCGTCCAGTGCCAATTTGCTGGCCTTCATTACGCTCAGCAGCATGGGCAGCACAATGGGGAAGCCCAGGATGGCCATCAGGCCGATGCCGTTGCCGGCGCGGGCGGCCAGCGCGGCGATCAGCGTAAGGGCCATGGCGAAGCCGATGCCCCCGGCCAGCACCACCGCCAGGAAGATGTCCGCGCGCGATTGCTCCAGCGGGCCGCTGCCGATGAACAGGGCGTAGGCGCACAGGCTCAGCAGGCTCAGCACGGCCATCGTAAGGGCGTTGTACAGCGTGCGCGCCAGCACCACGCTGCGCGGCGAGGCCAGTGTATAAAGGTAGAGCTGCCGCCCTTGGCTTTCCCGCTGGAAGGAGCGGCCCAGGGCATTGAAGGCGGCGAACAGCAGGATGATCCAGAACAAAGCGTTCCAAACGGGCACCTCGGCCAGGTGGCGTACGCCTTGGTAGCATACGTACACCGTGCTTACCACATACAGGGCCATGCTGCCCCATACGTGCTTCTGGCGGCGGTCCAGCTCCCATTCCAGCCGCAACAGGTGGGCGATCTCGGCGGTGTGCATCGGGCCGCGAAGGTAGCCTTGACCATCACCAACGTAATAGCAGCACTTTCTCCACCAATGGATCGTGTACATTCCGGGAAGTGACCCCGTGGGAAGTCGTTGCCCCTCATTCCACTTTTGCGGCCATGCCCGTTCGCATCAGCTACGCACCTTACCGTCTGCTCTTCAAGCACCCGTTTGAAACATCCCACGGCGTGCGCGACGGCACCGACAGCATTTTTATCAAGCTGGAGCAGAATGGGGTGGCAGGCTATGGCGAGGTGACCTTGCCGCCGTATTTGGCCGAAAAACCGCATGCCGTGGTGGATCGCTTGCGCGCCGTAGCGGATTATGCACCAGGTTCCATATCCGAGCTGCTGCGCCTGCTGGATGACGAAAGGCTCTTCGGTCCGGGGGCCATGGGGTGCCGAAATGCGTTGCACATGGCTTGTATTGATGTTTTAAGCAAGTCAAGTAATTGTTCTGTTAAACAGGTACTTAATATAAGCAGCATAAAGCCATCGGTTACCCTGGTTACCTTGGGCATAACTCCGCTTGCGGACCTCCGGGCCAAGTTGATGGAGCTTCCCCAGAGCGGCGGGTTGAAGCTGAAGGTGGGGCACCCGGAATCCAAGGCTACGATATTGGCTGTTAAGGAGTTGGATACGCGGCCGATCTTCCTTGACGCAAACCAGGGATTAGTCAGCGTGGAGCAAGGCACGATGCTGGCGGAAACTGCCGGAAGCCGACTGTTGGGCGTGGAACAACCGTATCCTACAGATGATGAACTGATGCAGAGGGAATTACATGGGTTGCTTAAAGTGTGCATATATGGAGATGAAGCGATTCAAAACCTGGCTGAACTTGAACATTCACACAAAGTATATAATGGCGTGAACATCAAGTTGATAAAATGCGGTGGACTTGACCTGGCCATAGCCATGGCGGAACGCGCTGGGGAGCTGGGCATGAAGGTGATGCTCGGGAGCATGAGCGAGAGTTCCTTGGGATGCACAGCCATGGCACATCTGGCGGGCTGTGCCGAGCTGATCGACCTGGATGGACCATGGTTGATCAGGAATGATCCCTTCGAGGGGATGGATATGCGGAACGGCGAGTTGGTGATGCCCGGGCGGCCAGGCATCGGAGCGGTGCTAAAGGCAGACCTGAGCTTTGGCCCAATCGGCACATAATTTATATTATGTTAACTTGAATTTATTACGATAACCACCTATCAATCCATCTGTTACAAGTTCCGTCCATCTGCCCACTGCCATCTGCCCACTGCACGCTGCCATCTGCCCACTTCCCACTGCCCACTTCCCGCTGCCATCTGCCCACTGCTTCCTTCAACCCGCAACAGTTCGTAGAGCGTAGTTCGTAGGTGGTCGGAGCCGTTCACCAAAGACCGACTACTGTTCACCTTCCTTAAAAGCCCTACCTTTGCCCCGCCCAAGCGCCCAGCTTCACCCTTTCGGGGTATCGTCCAGGCGCCATCCCCAGCGGATCATTGCTCGCCGGACCAGATCGAGGGCGGATTTTCAAAAAAGACAAACCGCGTTCCGTGGCGCAGTGACCCGGACCGTTAATTCCCGTAATTGCCACTATGGCACACACTTCCTTTGACCAGCTCGGTCTCATCGAGCCCATCCTGAAAGCCCTTCAACAAGAAGGCTACTCCACGCCCACGCCCATCCAGGCCCAGAGCATTCCCTACCTGTTGGAAGGCCGCGACCTGCTTGGCGTTGCGCAAACCGGCACCGGTAAAACGGCCGCCTTTGCCATTCCCATCATCCAGCACCTGGCCGTGGACGGCGGCGGCACGGGCCGGGGCGGCAAGCGCATCATTCAGGCGCTGATCCTTACGCCCACCCGCGAGCTGGCCATCCAGATCGATGAGAGCTTCCGCTCCTACGCCCGCCACACCCGCCTGCGCACCACGGTGATCTTCGGCGGCGTGGGCCAAAAGCCCCAGACCGATGCCCTGCGCAGCGGCGTGGATATCCTAGTGGCCACCCCCGGCCGCCTGCTGGACCTGATGCACCAAGGCTACGTCCACTTGAACGACCTGCGCTTCTTCGTGCTGGACGAGGCCGACCGCATGCTGGACATGGGCTTCATCCATGATGTGCGCAAGGTGATCGCCGCCCTGCCCAAGCAGCGCCAAACGCTCTTCTTCAGCGCCACCATGCCCCCTGAGGTCCAGAAACTTTCGGCCTCGCTCCTCACCAATCCTGTAAAGGTGGAGGTCACCCCGGTTTCCTCCACCGCCGAAACCGTGCAGCAGGAGGTGTACTTCGTGGACAAGGCCAACAAGCCCAAGCTGCTGATCCACCTGCTCAACACGCGGGACATCCCGGTGGCGCTGGTCTTCAGCCGCACCAAGCACGGCGCCGACAAGCTGGCCCGCCTGATCGACAAGGCCGGCATCCGCGCCGAGGCCATCCACGGCAACAAGGCACAGAACGCCCGCCAGCGCGCCCTCAACAACTTCAAGGAGCGCAAGACCCGCGTGCTGGTGGCCACCGACATCGCCGCGCGCGGCATCGACATCGATTCGCTGAGCCACGTGGTGAACTACGACATCCCCAACATCCCGGAGACCTACGTACACCGCATCGGCCGCACCGGCCGTGCCGGGGCCAGCGGCATCGCCATCTCGCTGTGCGACGCGGAGGAACGCGCCTACCTGCGCGACATCACCAAGCTGATCAACCGGCAGGTGCCCGTGGTGGAGGAACACCCCTACCCGGTTAGCGGTGAACATGCCGAGCCCATCGCCGTGCCCACACCCCAACGCCATGGGCGCAGGGGCGGCCAGCAGCAGCAGGGCCAGCAGCGGCACGCAGGCGACGTGCGCGAACCGCGCAACGTGCGCCAGCACCGCGAAAGCCGCCCCGACGCCGGTCGTGGAAACCGCCCCGCTGCCGAAAACAACGGGCACGCCGGCCACGCCAAGGCCCAAGGCACCGACTTTGCCGCCCTTACCGCAGAACTGATGCGCGACCTGGACCAAACCGCCGGTGGCGGCCACGCCAAGGCCGCTGCGGGAAGCAACAACAACCGCCGCCGCTGGCGCGGGCCGCGCAGGAACGGCGGCGGAGGGCGATAGTTCAACTTCATACTCCCGCCGGGTCTCCGCCTCGGGACCCTGCGGGTTCAACGCATCGAATCAGATGCCGTATAGCAGGGTCCTCTGCGAGAACCCCTGCGGAAGCTTAAGCAGTGAGTTGAACGGAGACAGGGGCGACGGAAGGATGACCACACGAGCGTGGACGCTCGCGTGAGAGTTTGGGAAACCACCCTCCTGCGGCCCGCCAGCTCCGGTGCGCACTGGCGTTCTATCTTGCACCCATGCCCGAAAACAACGGCACCGCCGAACGCGCCGAGCTGCACAAGACCATCTGGCGCATCGCCAACGACCTGCGCGGCAGCGTCGATGGCTGGGATTTCAAGACCTATGTGCTTGGCATGCTGTTCTACCGCTTCATCTCGGAGAACCTCACCGGCTACCTCAACACCCAGGAGCGCCGCGCGGGCAGCTCCCGCTTCGACTACGCCAAGTTGAGCGATGCCGATGCCGAGTTCGGCCGCGCCGAAACCGTGAAGGAAAAGGGGTTCTACATCCTCCCCTCGGAGCTGTTTGCCAACGTGCGCGCCCAGGCACGGAGCGACAGCGCCAACCTCAACGAAGTGCTCTCGCGCGTGTTCGCGCACATCGAAGGCTCCGCCAATGGCAGCGACAGCGAAGACGACATCAAGGGCCTGTTCGACGACCTCGACGTAAATAGCGCCAAGCTGGGCCCCACCGTGGCCAAGCGCAACGAAAAGCTCGTGAAACTGCTCGAGGCCATCGGCGACCTGCCCCTGGCCAGCGGCACCAACGGCTTTGCCGACAACAGCATCGACCTGTTCGGGGACGCCTACGAATACCTGATGCAGATGTACGCCTCCACCGCCGGCAAGTCCGGCGGCGAGTTCTACACCCCGCAGGAGGTCTCCGAGCTGCTGGCGCGCATCGCCGTGGTCGGCAAATCCGAGGTCAACAAGGTCTATGACCCCGCCTGCGGATCGGGTTCGCTGCTGCTCAACTTCGTGAAGGTGCTGGGCCAGGACAAGGTGCGCCAGGGCTTCTTCGGCCAGGAGGTCAACCTCACCACCTACAACCTGTGCCGCATCAACATGTTCCTGCACGACGTGAACTACGAGAAGTTCAACATCGCGCATGGCGACACACTGACCGACCCGGCGCACTGGGACGACGAACCCTTCGAGGCCATCGTCTCCAATCCGCCCTACTCCATCAAATGGGATGGCGACGCCAACCCGCTGCTGATCAACGACCCGCGCTTTGCACCGGCGGGCGTGCTCGCCCCCAAGAGCAAGGCCGATCTGGCCTTCACCCTGCACATCCTCGCCTGGCTGGCGGTGAATGGCACGGCGGCCATCGTAGAGTTCCCCGGCGTGCTCTATCGCGGCGGCGCCGAGCAGAAGATCCGCCAGTACCTGATCGACAACAACTATGTGGATGCGGTGATCCAGTTGCCGCCCGACCTGTTCTTCGGCACCACCATTGCCACCTGCATCATCGTGCTGAAGAAATCCAAGCGCGACAACGCCACGCTGTTCATTGACGCCAGCGCCGAGTTCGTGCGCAGCGGCAACAAGAACAAGCTGGCTGACGCCCATCGGCAAAAGATCCTCGATGCATTCATCGGCCGCCGGAGCATCCAGCACTTCGCCCGCCTGGTGGAGAACGGCGACATTGCCGCCAACGGCTACAACATTGCCGTCAGCAGCTACGTGGAACAAAAGGACGAGCGCGAGGCGGTGGATATCCGGGCGCTGAACGCTGAAATAGCCCGCATCGTGGCGCGGCAGGCCGAGTTGCGCACGGCCATTGATGCCATCGTGGCCGATCTGGAAGAGGAAGAGGCATGACGGACAAGGCCATCAAATTGCCGGCCGACTATGCCGGCCTGCTGTCCGACATCAAACGGCGCATCCGCCATGCGCAAACCCGCGCCTTGCTCGCGGTAAACGCCGAGTTGATCCGCCTTTATTGGGACATCGGCGCCCTGATAGATGCCCGCCAGCGCAAAGAGGGCTGGGGCAGCGGGGTGATCCCGCGCCTGGCGAAAGACCTGCACAATGCGCTTCCCGAAGAAAAGGGGTTCTCGGAACGCAACATCAAGCGGATGCTGGCCTTCTACCGCGAGTACCCGGAGCTGCCAATTGTGCCACAAGCCGTGGCACAAACCAACGCGCCGGAAAAAGGGCCACAGCCCGTGGCACTTTTTCCGCTTGAACTCATTCAGTCGGTCCCTTGGGGCCACCACGCCGAGCTGATGGCCAAGGTAAAGGACCTGCCCACCCGCCGCTGGTACATGCAGGCTGCCGTAGCCAACGGCTGGAGCCGCAACATGCTGCTGATGCAGATCGGATCGTCCACCCATATCCGCCAAGGCAAAGCGGCATCCAACTTTGCGCTGCGCCTGCCTGAACCCGATTCCGACCTTGTGCAACAAGCCCTCAAAGACCCGTACCTGTTCGACTTCCTCACGCTGGAAGCGGGCTTTCACGAACGCGAGCTGGAAACCGGCCTGATCGCGCACCTGGAAAAATTCCTGCTGGAGCTGGGGCGGGGCTTTGCCTTCGTGGGGCGGCAGTACCACCTCGGCATCGGCGAGCAGGACTTCTACATCGACCTGCTGTTCTATCACCTGAAGCTGCGCTGCTTCGTAGTGATCGACCTGAAGCGCGGCGAATTCAAACCCGAGTATGCCGGAAAAATGAATTTCTACTGCAACGTGGTGGACGATAAACTGCGCCACGCAAGCGACCAGCCCACCATCGGCCTTATCCTGTGCCAGCAACCCAACCGCGTGCTGGCCGAATACGCCCTGCGCGGGGTGGAAAAACCCATTGGCGTTTCCAGCTACGAACTTACCCGTGCCCTGCCGGCCACCCTGCAAAGCAGCTTGCCCAGCATTGAAGACATCGAGCGCGAATTACAACAAGGTGGAGCATGAGCCGGATCGATGAACTGATCGCGCAGCTTTGCCCGCAGGGAGTGGAGTTTCGAGCTCTTGGCGACTTTGCCGTATTGGTACGTGGCAATGGCCTTCCGAAATCGGTCTTCGCGGAATCCGGCATCGGCTGCATCCACTACGGCCAGATTTACACCTACTACGGCGTGTGGGCGAACGAGACCATCTCGTTCGTCGCACCGGAAACCGCTGCCCCGCTCGCCAAGGTAGACACCGGCGACATCATCATCACCAACACCAGCGAAAACGTCGAAGACGTGTGCAAGGCCGTAGCATGGTTGGGCAACTCCCAAATCGTCACCGGCGGGCACGCGACGGTCATCAAGCACAAGCAAGACCCGAAATACCTCTCGTACTATTTCCGCACACCCGAGTTCTTCGCGCAGAAGAAGAAGCACGCCGCCGGAACAAAAGTCATCGATGTGTCGGCAAAGAACCT
>JAFEAI010000265.1 GCA_018266475.1 Bacteroidota bacterium | reverse complement strand
CCGAGGTGTCTTCCTTGAAGAGGCGGATGCCGAGGGTCATTTCCAGGGCGATGAAGAAGAGCACCAGGGAGCCGGCCACGGCAAATGACCGCACATCAATGCCCACCACCGAAAGGATGGTCTCGCCCAAGTACAGGAACACCACCATGATGCCCAGGCTCACCAGCGTGGCGCGCGCCGGGTAGATCTTGCCCGCCTTCTCCCGCACTTGCAGGATCACGGGAATGCCCCCGATGATGTCGATCACGGCGAAAAGGACCAGGAAGGCCTTGCCGACATGGGCCAGGTCAAACATGGGGCAAAGGTGGGGCGGGAGGCAGCTCCTTCAGGTAGCCTTCCACCGCGGACGGATAGTGCGCATGCTCCAGGGCATGGATGCGGGCGGCCAGCGTGTCGGCATCGTCCCCGGGCAGCACCGGGCATTTGGCCTGGAAGAGCACCTTTCCTTCATCATAGCGCTCGTTCACCAAGTGGATGGTGATGCCGCTTTCCTTTTCGCCTGCGGCCAGCACGGCCTGGTGTACACGGTGGCCGTACATGCCTTTGCCGCCGTACTTGGGCAGCAGGGAAGGGTGGATGTTCAGGATCCGCCCGGGCCATGCACGCACGAGTTCCGGGGGTAGTAGGCGCATGAAGCCTGCCAGCAGCAGCAGGCCGATGCCTGCGGAGGCCAGTTCGTGCTGCAGGGTGCCGTCCCTGAGCTCTGCAGGGCTGAAGAGGAGGCTGGGCACGCCCATGTCCCACGCCCGTTGCAGCACCCCCGCGCCGGGCTGGTCGCAGCCCACAAGGGCCACCTGCGCAAGCGGGGAGCCGGAGAAATGCGCCATGAGCTGCCGGGCATTGGAGCCGGAGCCGGAAGCAAGGATGGCGATGCGCACCATGCCGCAAAGGTGCGCTTTGCGGGGCCATGCCCGGCAACGGGGTGTGCGCGGGCGTTCTTTTCCCGTTGGGCTTCAGGTGGATGGAAAGGATGCGGGCCTTTTCGGGGGCAGGGGCTTGCGGAAATGGAAAATGTCTTTCCTTTGCAGCCTGTTCAACCAACAACCAACGGATATGTCCGACATCAAGTCAAGGGTCATCGCAATCATTGTGGACAAGCTCGGAGTGGATCAGGCCGAGGTAACGCCTGAGGCGAGCTTCACCAATGACCTTGGCGCCGACAGCCTGGATACCGTCGAGCTCATCATGGAGTTCGAGAAGGAGTTCAACATCGCCATCCCGGACGACCAGGCGGAGAAGATCCAGACCGTGGGCCAGGCCGTGGATTACGTGGAGAAGAACGCGAAGTAACCCCGCACCATGCAGCTCAGGCGAGTGGTGGTCACCGGTCTGGGCGCCCTGACGCCCTTAGGCAACACGCTCCAAGCCTATTGGGAAGGGCTTGTGAACGGCGTGAGCGGTGCCGCGCCCATCACCCACTTCGACGCATCGAAGTTCAAGACGCAGTTTGCCTGCGAGGTGAAGGGGTTCGACCCCACCGCCTTCATGGACCGCAAGGAGGCCCGCAAGATGGACCCCGTGTCCCAGTACGCGGTGGCCGCCGGCGACGAGGCCATGCGCGATGCCGGGCTGGAGCTGAAGACCGATGCCGAGCGCGAACGCGCCGGCGTGGTGCTGGGCTCGGGCATTGGCGGCCTGCTCACCTTCCAGGAGGAGTGCATCAACTTCGGCAGGGGCGACGGTACGCCGCGCTTCAACCCGTTCTTCATCCCCAAGATGATCGCCGACAGCTCCTCGGGGCTGTTGAGCATGCGCCATGGGCTGCGCGGCCCCAGCTACGTAACCGTGAGCGCCTGCGCCAGTTCCAACAACGCCCTGATCGATTCCTTCAACTACATCCGCTTGGGCACCGTGGACGTGATGGTCACCGGCGGCAGCGAGGCCTCCATCCATGAGGCCGGCGTGGGCGGGTTCAACGCCATGCACGCCATGAGCGTGCGCAACGACGACCCCACCACGGCCAGCAGGCCATACGACAAGGACCGTGACGGCTTTGTGCTGGGCGAGGGCGGAGGCATCATCGTGCTGGAGGAGCTGGAGCATGCCAAGGCCCGCGGCGCCAAGATCTACTGCGAGGTGGTGGGCGGCGGCATGAGCAGCGATGCCTACCACATCACCGCCCCCCACCCGGAGGGGCTGGGCGCCTTCCTGTGCATGAAGCATGCCCTGCAGGATGCGGGCATGAAGCCCGGGGAGATCGACTACATCAACACCCACGGCACCAGCACCCCCATCGGCGACCCGCAGGAGGTGAAGGCCATCCAGCGCCTCTTCGGCGAGGAGGCCTACAAGCTCAACATCAGCGCCTCCAAAAGCATGACCGGGCACCTGCTTGGTGCTGCCGGCGCGGTGGAGGCCATTGCCAGCATCATGGCCGTGTGCCATGATATTGTGCCGCCCACGATCAACCATTTCACGGACGACCCCGAGATCGACCCCAAGCTGAACTTCACCTTCAACAAGGCGCAGAAGCGCACGGTGAACGCAGCCATGAGCAACACCTTCGGCTTCGGCGGGCACAACACGTCGGTGGTCTTCCGCAAGTACCGCTAAGCGCTGGTCTTCTCCTTCCTCTTTCCCAAGGCCGCATCACCGGAGGACCGGCGGATCCGTGCATGGTGCCGCAAGACCCTGGGCATCACCCCCAGGAACCTGCCCCTGTACCGGCAGGCATTGCGCCACCGCAGCGCCATCGGCGAAGGCCGCAACCTGCCGGACAATGAGCGCCTGGAGTTCCTGGGCGATGCCGTGCTGGACACGGTGGTGGGCCAGTTCGTTTACCGGCAATACCCCGATAAAGGCGAAGGCTTCCTTACCCGCATGCGGAGCAAGCTGGTAAGCCGCCACCAACTGGGCATCCTGGCCAGGAAGGTGGAGATCGAGCGCGTGCTGGAGGTGAACATCGGCGGCGGGCAGCACTCCTCCGTGCAGGGCAACGCCATGGAAGCGCTTTTTGGCGCCCTGTTCATCGACAAGGGCTTCGACCGCACGCGGGATGTGATGCTTAACCTGATCGCCACCCACTTTGACCTGAAAGAGGTGGAACAGGAGGACCGCGACAGCAAGAGCCGCCTGCTGGAATGGGGCCAAAAGCAGCATAAAAAGGTGGAGTTCATTGTGGCCGAGGAGCACGGCAGCCGCGGCAAGCACTACACGGCGCAGGTGCAGGTGGAGGGCAAGCCCTGCGGCAGCGGCACGGGCCACAGTAAAAAGAGGGCGGAGCAGGAGGCCGCCCGCGAAGCCTCGCAAAAGCTCCGCATACCGGCCAGGGAGAGCGACGGCCCGGACGGCCAGGAGGCAAGGCGGAGCAATGACGGCCCGCCACGGCGGCGGCCCGCCCCGCGCAGGAACTACGGCAAGCGCGCTCCCGCAGACGGCAACCGGCCCGGCAGCAAGCAGCAGTGACCCTCCCGCGCCACGGAGCGGCCGGGCCCGGGGCCATGCCGTTAGGGCAATCAGTGGCATCCGACCTCGGCTTCGCACCGTTCCCACCAGTTGGTTGCGCGAACCAATGCGCGCCACCGGTTCCTCCCCCGGCTGCGCGCGATCGCCGGTTGCGGAGCGTGATCGCCGCTGGTGGCCCCTACCTTTGGCAGCCGGTTCGCCCCAATGACCAAGCACAAGCTCCAAAACGTCCAGCAGCCCGAGGTGCATCTGATCGCCATCAGCAGCCACGTGAACGACTACCGGCTGTGCTGGGCGCTGAACAACAGCTTGGGCATCGCCATGGCCCGGCGCCGGAACGACATTGTGGACCACGGGGACGGGCGCACCGTGCATTTTCCGGTCTTCGACCATTTCGACGAAGAGGCGCAGGCAGGCATCACCTTGGTGAGCAACCGCGCGCCCGGCGGCATGCTGGTGCCGCAGCGGCAACAGGCGGATTTTTTCCTTGTGGTGGACCAGGAAAGCCCCCTGGGTGCCGCAGAGGTGCTGGATCGTGTGAAGCGCGCGGAATTCGTGCTTACGGCCTTCCCCTTGGCGGTAGATGCGGTGAAGGACGGATACAAACTTTTGGAATGAACACCGGAAAGGACCCGAAAACGAAGATCGTGGCCACCCTTGGCCCCGCCAGCAGCAGCCGCGAGGTGCTGCGTGAACTGCTGATCCACGGCGTGGACGTGTGCCGCCTCAACTTCAGCCACGGCAAATACGATTTCTACAAGGAGGTGATCGCCACCATCCGCTCGCTGAACGATGAGCTGGGCCTGAACACCGCCATCCTGGCCGACCTGCAGGGGCCCAAGCTGCGCGTGGGTGAAATGGCCGACGGACCCATCGAGCTCAAGGAGGGCGCCGACCTGGTGATCACCACCGAGCCGATCAAGGGTGTGCCCGGACGGGTGAGCACCAGCTATACGCAGTTTCCGCACGATGTGAAGGAGGGTGAATCCGTACTGCTGGACGACGGCAAGCTGCGCCTGCGCGTGAAGCACACCGATGGCGTGAAGAACGTGACCACCACCGTGGTGAGCGGCGGCGTGCTCAGCAGCAACAAGGGCATCAACCTGCCCAACACCAAGGTAAGCCTGCCCTGCCTTACGGACAAGGACAAGGAGGACCTGCACTTCGCGCTTTCGCAGGGCGTGGACTGGGTGGGCCTAAGCTTTGTGCGCAATGCGCATGACCTGGTGGAGCTCAAGGAGCTGATCCGGGCAGGGGGCGGCACCGCCCGCGTGATCGCCAAGATCGAAAAGCCAGAGGCCATCGGCCAGATCGATGCCATCATTGAGGAATCGGACGCCCTGATGGTGGCCCGCGGCGACCTGGGCGTGGAGCTGCCCATGGAGCAGGTGCCCCTGCTGCAGAAGGATATCATCCGCCGGTGCCTGTTGCGCAACCGCCCGGTGATCGTGGCCACGCAGATGATGGAGAGCATGATCCAGAACAGCACGCCCACCCGCGCCGAGGTGAACGATGTGGCCAACGCCGTGCTGGACCATGCCGATGCAGTGATGCTCAGCGCCGAGACCAGCGTGGGCAAATACCCCGTGGAGGTGGTGAAGGCCATGAACCGCATCCTGGTGGAAATGGAGGGCAGCGAGCTGATGTACAACGTTACCGAGCCGCCGCTGGACCGCAGCGACCGCATGGTTTCCGATACCATCTGCATGGCCAGCGTGCGCATGGCCGCCGCCATCGACATCAAGGCCATCGTCACCATGACCCACAGCGGATACACCGCGTTCAAGATCAGCAGCATGCGGCCCAAGGCGCACATTTTCGCCTTCACCAGCAACAAGCGCATCCTCAACCTGCTGAACCTGGTGTGGGGCGTGCGCGCTGAGTACTATGACAAGACCGTGAGCACCGACCACACCATCGCCGACATCAAGCACATCCTGCGCAGCAAGAAGTTGGCCCAGAAAGGAGACCTGGTGGCCAACATCGCCAGCATGCCCATCGCCGAGCAGGGCATGGCCAACATGATCCGGCTTAGCGAGGTGTGAGGCAGGGTGCTCCCGTTAGGCCCTGCGGACTTTCCGGCGGCCACTTCCAGGCAAAGCGTGCAGCAGGGGAATTCCTCCCAGGGTTATATCGCTGGGAGAAGCAATAGGGTCCGGACCTGCACCGTTCCGACCACTTGCCGGTACACTCGGCATTTACCACGGTAGGCGCTCGGATCGGTAGGGTTATCTGGCCTTATCCATGCGCCTGGCGGCGCATTCACACACTGTTTTTGAACCACGGATTCACACGGATGAACACAGATATGGCAGGTTAGGTGGGTCCGTGATCCGTGCATGCCATCTGTGGTTGAATTCTCTTGGAAGGCGCGCCCGCAGGGCGCGTTAAACCCGATGGTCCCGCTCGGATCGTCCTTTGGACCGATCCGAATGTCACATGGGCATTATATTCGGTCCTCCAACCCCATCCCTACCGATCACCCCAATGCAGGCTTCGCCTCTCCTGGTCCGCTGGTTCAGCGTGCAAAGTGCCTTGCTTGGCTTGGCGCATTGCACCAAGCATACCGTAAGGCAGCCAACACACTGTGCATCGGGGATTGCCGATTCCGGCTTTACGCAGATTGTTGCGTGTATTAGGAGTTAGCACCCATTTTAAAACAGACCACTATGGAAATAAAATTTACCGGAAAATATAAAGCTATAACCAGCTTTAACTGGATTGAAATACCAGACTTCGTAGTTATAACAGGACCCAATGGTACAGGGAAATCGCAACTGTTAGACCTAATTCACAACACTGTAATAAATAAACAAGGAACGACTGAGAGGGTATCAATTACAGGTAAAAGCTTCAAACCAGGAGAAGTTACTTTTCTGAGAGGCGAATGGCAGTTACAAAATACTGGTCATGTCAATCTTTCTACCATTCAAAATCAAATGGATAGCTACTATAATAACTTTATAAATGGAAGATATCGTCAAAATCAGGATGGACAAATAAAAATGTTTTCGGCATGTCAAGAAATTCTTAGGAAAACGGGCAAACAACAAGATACTATTACCAAAGAAGAATTTTACAGATACTTTCCTGATATATTAATTGAGCAAGAAAGTGAAATTAGTCAAAAAATAGGAGAAGCATTTTATAATTACCGATTATCTGAGATTGAACTTCAAGCAAAAAAGGAAACAGAAGAAGATATAAAAATAGCTATTGGTGAAAAACCATGGGTCGTGCTACGGGAGATTATTAGGGAATCTAAACTACCATTTGATATCAATGACCCATCAAACAATGGAATTAGGGATGGGTTTCAATTAAAGCTAACACATCGAATTTTAAAGGAAGAAGTGAATTTTAATGATTTATCTTCTGGAGAGAAAGTGCTGATATCCCTTATATTTTATTTGTACAATTCTCAGGAGAAAAAGGTGTTTCCAAAGCTATTGTTGCTTGATGAACCTGATGCCCATTTACATCCGTCAATGTCGCAACAATTCTTGAACGTCATTAAAAATGTCCTCGTGGATAAGTTTGGCGTTCAAGTGATAATGACAACACATTCTCCGTCAACAGTTATTCTTGCACCTAATGACTCAATTTATGAAATGTCAACAGATCGCCCACGTATTAGAAAATCTCTTTCAAAAAACCATTCCGTTTCTCTGTTGACTGCAGGATTAGTGTACGTTGGAGAAGGAACGAAATACATATTAGTTGAAGATAACGCTGATGCTTCTTTTTACTCATATGTGTACAACCGACTTACTACCGAAAATCAGATTGATGCTACGATTCCTTTAGTATTTATCCCTGCATCTACGGAAGGCAGTTCAGGCGGAAAGAATGTTGTTCGGAATTGGGTAAATAAATTACAAAAATCGGGTTTAATAAGTATTGTTCAAGGACTAATAGATGCAGACAATGGTAATGTCGTCGCTGATGGTATATACAAGATAGGCCGATATAGTATTGAAAACTATTTAGCAGACCCAATCCTTGTTTACGCTGCGTTAATCGATAAAGAAAAAACCCACATATTCCCGGGTTAGATTTATCGGTAGGTGAAGAATATAAATTAAAATACCTCCCAGCCCATACCTTGCAAAAAGTGGCAGATACTATAATTGCAAAAGTTGAACCTGAATTACAAAAATGTTTTACAGATTTTGATCCATCTACGGAAAATGATAAGATCCGAGTGGAATTTGTTAATGGAATAGTTTTAATGTACCCAAAATGGCTATTGAACAGGCAAGGAAAGACGATACTGAATAAAGCTTATAATAATGCTTTTTATAGCCCAATAATTAATTACACAACATTATTTAAAGGATTGCGAAAATTAAATATGTTCCCGAAGGACCTTGTTGATAAATTTACGGAAATAAAAAATGGATGCTAAAAGCACCTTGCCCAAACTATGGTGGTGGTGATAAATGGAGCGGTAGAGAAAAAAATAGGCATTTTCACAACTCGACAGGTGGTGTTCCGAAAGCTTCGCATTAGGCAAGCTGCCAACCGTTGCGTGCTTAAGGGCAGGCCAACAACAGGAGGGTGGACACAGAACGACGAGGCATGTCGGTACCTGACCGGGTGATGGGCGAGCAGCCGGTTTTTAGGGTGCTCCGCGCGGCCAAACGGCCTGGAGCAGTCGGTTTGGCGGTCTTTCACCGCCCCAGCAGCAGCTTCAGGTAGAAGCCAGGCTTCTTCAATTGCTCCCGCATGTCAAGGTTGTTGAACATGCTGCTGATGGCATCGGCAAGGGCAGGGTTGCCGGCGGCCTTGTTCACCGTGAAGTTGAACAGGCGCGGGTGGGCGGCCAATTGTTGCAGGCGCGTGCTGATGGCCAGCTCCTTGCCCAACCGTTTCCATACGCGGGCATCGTAGGCACGCAGGAACTCCGCATCGGTGCGCCCTTCGCGCAGGGCCTGGGCGGCCACATCGGCGGCGTGCATGCCGCTGATCATGGCGTGGCTGATGCCCTCCCCGGTGAAGGGGTCGATCAGGTGGCCCGCGTCGCCCACCAGCAGGAAGCCGTCGCCGCTGAGGGGCCAACGCTTGCTGGCCAGCGGCAGCCCCATGCCCTGCACCGGCCCTTCGGCCTGTGCCGCGGCGAAGCGCCCGCGCAGTTGGGGGTGCGTGGCGAGCAGCTCCGTGAACAGGCGCTTGAGGTCGGCCTTGCGCTTGCGCACCATGTCGCTGCGCAGCCCCAGGCCCACGTTGGCGCGCCCGCCGGGCAGGGGGAAGATCCACAGGTAGCCCGGAAGCAGCTCCTTCAGGAAGATCAGCTCGATGAAGCCCTGCGGGTCCAGGCCGGATACGCCGCTGAAATAGGCGCGCACCCCGGCGCAGTGGTGGCGCGGGTGCATGGGGAGGCCCGCCACCTGCCTGGAGAAACCGGAGTTGGCGCCGGAGGCATCGATGATGAGCTTGGCGGTTACGGAGGTTCGTGGTTCAGGGCCCGTAGTTGGCGGGGCCGGGCCTTCGGCAATAGGGGCGGCACGGGTGGTAAGATCCACTTCCCATCCGGCCCCGATCCGCCGGAACGCCTTTGCCTGCGTGCCTTCCAGCACCTTCACGATTCCGCTGCGCTTAACGGCCTGCAGCATGAAGCGGTCGAAATCCAGGCGGGGCAGGATGGCCCCGGGCGCCTCGCCCATGCCGGTTTGCCGGCTGAAAGGCACGCGCAGGGCCTTGCCATTGGGCGCGGTAAAGGTGACGCCCCAGCTGGGCATCAGCCCGGGCTGTGCGCGCAGTTCCGCCGCCAGCGCGGGATCCAGGCGCTCCAGGCTGCGCACCACCTTGCCGCTGAGCGCATCGCCGCACACCTTGTCGCGGGGGAAGACGGCTTTCTCCAGCAGCAGCACATCGGCGCCGTGCTTGGCCAGTTGCAGCGCGGTGGCGCAGCCGCCCGGGCCGCCGCCGATGATGCACACGTCCGCCCGCAGCTGCGCTTCCATGGCCGCTCAGGCACGGAAGGCGCCGTCGGAGAATTGCTCCAGGAAGCGCACGTCGTTCTCCCAGTACAGCCGCAGGTCGGGCACGCGGTACAGCAGTTGGGCGATGCGCTCCACGCCCATGCCGAAGGCGAAGCCGCTGAAGGCTTCGGGATCGATGCCGCAGTTGGTGAGCACGGCGGGGTCCACCATGCCGCAGCCCATGATCTCCACCCAGCCGCTGTGCTTGCACACGGCGCAGCCCTTGCCGCCGCAGATGGTGCAGCTCATGTCCACCTCGGCGCTGGGCTCGGTGAAGGGGAAGTAGCTGGGCCGCATGCGGATCTTCACTTCCGGGCCGAAGAGGCTCTTGGCGAAATGGTGCAGGGTGCCCTTGAGCTCGGCGAAGCTCACGCCCTTGTCCACGTACAGCCCTTCCACCTGGTGGAACATGCAGTGGGCGCGTGCGCTGATGGCCTCGTTGCGGTACACGCGGCCGGGGCTGATGGTGCGGATGGGCGGTTTTCCGCTCTCCATCACGCGCACCTGCACGCTGCTGGTGTGGGTGCGCAGGGCCATGCCGCCGGGGCCTTCCACAAAGAAGGTGTCCTGCATGTCGCGCGCGGGATGGTCCGGCGGAAAGTTGAGCGCGCCGAAGTTGTGCCGGTCGTCCTCCACCTCGGGGCCTTGGCTCACCGTGTAGCCGATGCGCTCGAACACGTGTATGATGCGCTGGCGCACCAGGCTGATGGGATGCAGGCTGCCCGCGGGCCCGGTGAGCGCGGGGCGCGTACGGTCAACGGCCGGGCCGGCGGAGGTGCCTGCTGCGGCCCCTGCTGCGGCCTTCAGTTCTTCCCAGCGGGTGCGCGCCGCGTTCTTCAACTGGTTCATCCGCTGGCCCCACAGGCGCTTTTCTTCCGGCGGCACTTGTTTCAGCTCTTCCAGCAGCGCGGTCACCTTGCCGTTGCGGCCCAGCATGGCTATGCGGAAGGCCTCCGCCGCTTCGGCGCCGCCGCCCTGGGCTGCGGCTATTTCCGCCTCCACGGCCTCCACTCGTTCGTTCAGGTTCATCCTTGCAGGTGCGTGTGCTTGTGCGGGTATGGGGGCCAAGGGCTACTGGATCACGCGCACCCACATGCGCACGTCGGTGAGCGGGCGGTCCTTGGCATCGCAGGGTTGGGCGGCTATACGGTCCAGCACGTCCATGCCCTCCACCAGCTGGCCGAACACGGTATAGTTGCCGTCCAGGTGGGGCGTGCCCCCGAGGGTGCCGTAGGTTTCCACCTGGGCTGCGGTGTAGTGTACCTGCAGGCTGTCCGGCAGCCGGGCGTTCACGCGCTCGCGCAATTGCTGCAGGTCTGCGGCGGACCAGGTGCGCCCCTGCACAATGTAGAACTGGCTGCCGCTGCTGCGCCGCTGCGGGTTCACATCATCGCCTTCCCGCGCTGCGGCCAGTGCGCCTTTGCGGTGGAAGAGCTCCGGGCGGATCTCCGCCGGCAGCGAGTAGGGCGGGCCGCCGTCGCCCAAGGGGATGCTGCGGTCATCGGCCTTCTTGCTGTCCGGGTCGCCGCCCTGGATCATGAAGCCTTGGATCACGCGGTGGAAGAGCGTGCTGTCCAGGTAGTGCTCGCGGGCCAGCTTCAGGAAATTGTCGCGGTGCAGGGGTGTTTCGTTGAAGAGCTCCACCACCATGCGCCCGGCGGTGGTGTTTATCTCCACCAGGTGCCGCACCGGCTTTTCCTTGCCCTGCGCCCATGCGCCGGGGCTGGCCGCCAGCAGCAGCAGGGTTGCCGGCATCCATTGCAGGCGGGATCTTGCGCGCATCGCCCGTTGTTGTACTTTTGGCTTCCTTCGCGCCGGAAGGCCGCCGTGAAGCGGCCAAAAATAACCAACACTACCGCCCATGCCCCTGAAGGCCCTTTTTGCCGCCGTGCTCCTGATCGCCTTGGGCACCGGCTTTGGCGCATGCAACAAGGAGAAGGCCACCAAGGCCACCATCACCGTGCTGGACAGTGCCAGCCACGCCGTGGCCGGGGCCTACGTGAAGCTGTACGCCAACCCCACGGTGCCCCTGCAAGCTGATTTCTCCCGCCTCACCAAGGAGGGCACCACCGGATCGGACGGCAAGGTAGAGTTTGATTATTCCGAGTTCTACAAGCGGGGCCAAGCTGGCTTTGCGGTGCTGGACATCCTTGCCCGCAAGGATTCGCTCACCGGCCAGGGCATCATCCGCATTGAGGAGGAGCAGAACAACGCCGAGACCGTGGTGGTGAAGCGGGCGCATTAGTTGCGGCGGCAGGGCTTGCTCTTGGCAACATGCAGGGAGCTGCCCGCTGCCCGGAAGCGGCAACGGGTTCCGCCCCGTTCCGAATGCGCTTTGCGGCTTTCTTCACGGCACGTCCGCAGGGTGCTGCACGTTGGTTGAAATTCCCGGACCGCGCAACGAATGAGGAAGCTGATCATGTGGAACATCGTCACCCTCGACGGGTTTTTCGAGGGCACGAAAAGCTGGGACCTCTCCTTTCACGAGGCGATCTGGTGCAAGCAGCTGGAGAACCTGAGCCTGGAGCAATTGCGAACGGCGGACTGCCTGGTGTTTGGCAGGGTGACCTACGAGGGCATGGCGGCTTATTGGGCCAATGCGGGGGATGCCGAAGGGGAGGTGGCAGGGTACATGAACCGCATTCCCAAACTTGTTTTTTCCAACACGCTTAAAACCGCCGTGTGGAACATACCCGGATAGTGGCAGGCGATGCCGTGAAGGAAATGCGGCGGTTGAAGGGCGAAGGAGGCGGGGATATGTATGTGTTCGGCAGCGCCGACCTTTCGGAAGCTTTTCTGAAAGGCGGCCTTTTCGATGAATACCGCATTGGCATTGCGCCCGTTATTCTGGGAAGTGGGCGGCCGCTGTTCAGGCAGGGCACCGGTGCGCACCGGTTGGCCTTGGTTTCCTCGCAGCAACTGGAAAGCGGGGGAGTGGTACTGAGGTACGCCGATCGCGCGGCAGGTGGAAAATGACGGAATGGTTCCGTGCCGGGAATGAACGTTGCCAGGCCATTGGCGGGCGACAAGGCCGGGCGGTCAGCGCGGCTCCGCGAAAACTCCCTCGAAGTACTTCAGTGCCGCTTCCTTGATCAGGTGCTCCTGTTCCTTCGGCTTTAGCGGCGGCAGGTGGTTGTCGCGCTCGAAATGGGGCCAGCCGTCGGCATCCAGGCCCACCTTGCGGTAGTAGCCGTAGGGGATCAGCAGGGTGGACACGGCGATGTGCATGAGGCCCACCTTTTCATCCTTCTTGAAGTCGCGCCCGCCTTGGCCCAGCTCCTGCACCCCGATCAGGAACAGCAGCGAATCCATGTCCATCGGCATGCCGAAGCGGTCCTCCAGGCGCTTCATCAGGCTGCGCCAGCGGGCCTCAAAGATCAAGTCCATGGGGACGAAGATAGATGGGGCAATGGGTGCCTTCGGCAGGGCTATCGCCTCTTAACACTGCGCCTGGCGGCGCATATCCAATACTTGTACGAACCACGGATCCACACGGATGGACACGGATCGCGGGCCTCTCCGGGCATCGGGCGCAAAGCTGTGGCCCACCTCCTACATCGCGCACTTATCCGTGTTTATCTGCGTCCATCCGTGGTTGGAAAATCGGAAAAGTCGCGACCGCAGGGCGCGCAAGAGGCGATAGCCCTGGTGCCTTCGGCCACGCCCAGGCCGAGGGTGCAAGGGACCAATGGGCATGCCGGCCGTGGGTTGAACCCGGGGTGAGCCGTACACTTGCCCGGGATGAACTGGCTGGACTGGACGCTGCTGGTGCTGTTGGCCGCTGCGGCGGTGCGGGGCTTTTTTCGCGGCTTTGTGGTGGAGCTGGCCTCACTGGTGGCGCTGGTGCTGGGCATTTGGGCGGCCTCGCGCTACAATGCGCGGGTGGCGGCATGGCTGGGGCTGGACCCGCAGCATGAGGTGGCCTCCTTCATCGTCACCTTCATCGGCGTGCTGGTGCTGGTACATCTGCTGGCGCGGGTGGTTACCAAGGCGATGGACCTGGCGCAGTTAGGCTTGCCGAACAAGGTGGCGGGGCTGCTCTTCGGTGCGCTGCGGGCGGCCTTTGTGCTTAGCGTGGCGCTGAACCTCCTGCTGGCGCGGGCGGAGGTTTCGGGACTGGTGCCGCAGGAGGCGATGAAGGGTTCGGCGCTGTACGGCCCCTTGCGCGCATTTGCGCCGATGATCGTACCGGCCCTGGGCGATACGCGCTGGGTGCGCGATGTGGTGGAGGCGGCGAAGGAATGGAGCCACTGACCGTTGCGGGACCCCTGCGCTGCGTGCGGATCGGGTTCCTGGGCTGAAGCATCCTCCACGAAGGCGGTTTTCCCGCGCGTCCCAAGGCCATTGGGTCTTATTCAGGCACCTGGCGGCGCATTCACATTCGGACTTGAACCACGGATCCACACGGATGAACACAGATAGGGAAGGTTGTTTTGCTTGGTAGGTGGATCCGTGATCCGTGTTCATCTGCGTCCATCCGTGGTTTTGAATTCTATTGGAAGACGCGCCTGCAGGGCGCGTTAGGCCCGTTTGCCCTGCCCCGCGTCCCGCGTTCAACCGGCAAACCGGTAGCTTCGCGCCATGGACCCACGCAAACTTCGCCCCGAAAGCCTGATGATGAGCTACGGCTACAAGCCCGAGCTGTCGCAAGGCGCCGTGAAATGCCCGATCTTCCAGACCAGCACCTTCGTGTTCCAAAAGGCGGAGGACGGCAAGGCCTTCTTTGAGGTGGCCTACGGGCTGCGCGAGCAGGGTGAACAGGAGGAGCTGGGCCTGATCTACAGCCGGTTGAACAATCCCGACCTGGAGATCCTGGAAAACCGCCTGGGCCTTTGGGAAAATGCCGGGGATTGCGCGGTGTTCGAGAGCGGCATGGGCGCCATCACCACCATGCTGCTGGAATTCCTTTCGCCGGGCGACCTGCTGCTGTTCAGCAACCCGATCTACGGCGGCACCGACCATTTCATCAAGCATATCCTCACGCGCCTTGGCGTGGAGGTGCTGGGCTTTTACCCGTGGGAGCAGGACCGCCTGGAGGAGATCGTGCGCAAGAGCGGCAAGGCGGACCGCCTGAAGATGATCTATGTGGAAACCCCGGCCAACCCCACCAACATCCTGATCGACATTGCCGCCTGCAGCCGCCTGGCCAAGGCTTTCAGCACGGCGGAAAGGCCGGTGCTGCTGGCCGTGGACAACACCTACATGGGGCCCTTGTGGCAGCACCCCATGGAGCAGGGTGCGGACCTGGTGCTGTACTCGGCCACCAAGTACATCGGCGGCCACAGCGATGTGATCGCCGGCGCCTGCTTGGGCAGCAAGGAACTGGTGGCCCGCGTGAAGGGCCTGCGCAGCTTCCTGGGCTGCATGGCCGGCCCCTGGACCGGCTGGCTGCTGCTGCGCAGCCTGGAAACGCTGAAGGTGCGGATGGAGCGGCAGGCGCTGAACGCCACCGAGGTGGCTTCCTTCCTGAAGGGGCACCCCAAGGTGAAGAAGGTGCATTACTTGGGCTTTATCGACGATCCGGCGCAGCAGGCCATCTACAAGGCGCAGTGCTTCAGCGCGGGCGCCATGCTTTCCTTCGACGTGAAGGGCGGGGAGGCCGAGGCCTTCCGCTTCCTGAACGCGCTGAAGCTGGTGAAGCTGGCCGTGAGCTTGGGCAGCACCGAATCGCTGGCGGAGCATCCCGCCACCATGACGCACGTGGGGGTGGACCCCGGCGAGCGCGAGAAGCTGGGCATCACCGGGGGGCTGGTGCGCCTGAGCGTGGGCGTGGAGCACCCGCAGGACCTGATCGCCGACCTGGAGCAGGCGCTGGCCGCGGTGTGAGCGCGAGCCGCGTGCGTGCGCGGTGCTTCATGAACCCGTTGGCGGCCTGCGCGGAGGAGGCCGTGCTCAAGTGCCGCGCAACACCTCGGCCAGGCGGTCCACCTCCTGTTCGTTGTTGTAGAAGTGGATGCCGAGGCGGATGCCCGCGCCGCGCAGTTGCGCCGGTAATCCCGCCGCATGCATAACCGCCTGCCGCTCCCTGCCGCCCTCGATGATCAGGATGCCTGCGCGGGTGCCGGCATCGGTGCCGTTGAGGATGCGCACCCCGGCACGCTGCAGTTCCTGCACGGCATACGCGGTGACATACTGCACGCGCTCCCACACGGCCTGCATGCCCAGGTCCGCATGGCGCTTCAGTCCGTCGCGCAAGCGCACCTGTGCCACCGGGTCCAAGTGGCCCTCGGAAAGGGCTTTCACGGGGTCGAAGCCGTTGCGTTTGGCCAGTTCCGAGCGCACCTCCGGGGAAAGGTGGAAAAAGCCGTTGCCGAACCCGGCCAAGGGCCATTTGTAGCCGCTGCCGCCGATGATGTCGATGGGTGCCGTGCGCAGGTCCACCGGCACGCAGCACCAGCTTTGCGTAATGTCCACCACGGACCAGGCGCCATGCGCGCGGCAGAGCTCGCCAAAGGCCTTTAGGTCGATGGTGTGGCCGGTGGTCCATTGCACATGGCTGATGCCCACTACTTGCGGGCGTTCCTTTGCCATGGCCGCAGCCAGCAGATCCATGGGGATGCTGCCGTCCGCCGCCGGTTGCACCATTGCCACCTGGAAGCCGTTCCAATGGAACGGCCCGTGCAGCGTGGGGTAATCGCCGCCCACCAACAGCACCTTGGGCCGGTGCTTCAGCAGGGGTGCAATGCGCGAAAGGCCCGCCGTGAAGCTTTGGAACAGGATGGTGCCCGCAGCATCTCCGTAGATGTGCGCAGCCACTTCCCTGGCGATCTGCGGGAGGCCTTCCATCATCCAGTAAATGCCGCGCGTGGAGCCTTCTTGCACCAAGCGCTCGTGCTCGGCGTGCGCGGCCTCCACGGTGCTGCGCGCCATCAACCCCATGGACCCCGTGTCCAGGTACGTTTGCCCAACCAGCCCCGGGTAGTCCAGGCGCACCTTGCCCCAGTCGATCTTGTGCATTTCCATGGGGCGAAGGTCGGCATCGGCGGATTGGCGCGGGTGCAGGGCCGCAGCACATCTTCCGGCGGCCTTCCGCAGCTTCGTCACCACGCGGCGGAGCGCGCCCGGGGAACGCTCTTCCCGTTCCGGCGCATTGCGCGGGCTTGTTGCCCAAGTCCGCAGGGGTTACCTTTGCCGGTGCATTTGTAATTAGAATCAATCTAAATAAGCCGGAAAACGGCGTTGCAGGAACATGCTGAAGATCACCAACCTCCATGCCGGCATCGAAGGCAAGGAGATCTTGAAGGGCCTCCACCTGGAGGTGAAGGCGGGCGAGGTGCATGCCATCATGGGCCCCAATGGCAGCGGCAAGAGCACGCTGGCCAATGTGCTGGCGGGCCGCGAGGAATACGTGGTGACCGCGGGAAGCGTGGGCTACATGGGGGAAAACCTGCTGGACCTGGCGCCGGAAGAGCGTGCGTGGAAGGGTGTCTTCCTGGCTTTCCAGTACCCGGTGGAGATCCCGGGGGTGAGCAACATGAACTTCCTCCGCACGGCGCTGAATGAAAAGCGCATCGCCAACGGCCAGCCGGAGCTGGGCGGCAAGGATTTTTTGGCGCTGGTGCGCGAGCGCGCCAAGTTGGTGGAGATGGACCCCGCGCTGATGAACCGCAACCTGAACGTGGGCTTCAGCGGCGGCGAGAAGAAGCGCAACGAGATCTTCCAGATGGCCATCCTGGAGCCCAAGCTGGGCATCTTGGACGAGACCGACAGCGGCCTGGACATCGACGCGCTGCGCATTGTGGCCGGCGGGGTGAACAAGCTGCGCAGCACCGACAACGCCTTCATCGTGGTGACGCATTACCAGCGCCTGCTGGACTACATCGTTCCCGACGTGGTACACGTGATGGCCGATGGCCGCATCATCAAGAGCGGGCCCAAGGAACTGGCGCTGGAGCTGGAGGAGAAGGGATATGATTGGGTGAAGGAACACGCATGAGCGATCAGGGGACCAGGCGATCAGATGACCTGAAGTGTACCGTCGATCCACCGGATCGACAAGACCGTGCAACCATGACCACCGCAACAATGACCGACCCGAAGGCAACGGTGATGCCGCTGCTGGAGGGAAGCAGCTGGCCGAATGCACCGGAAGCCCTTGCCCGCGCCATGGAACTGCCCATTCCGGGCCGCCGCACCGAGCAATGGAAATACACGCCGGTTGCCAGGCTGTTCAACCGGACCTGCACGAAGCCGGACGGGCAGGTTCCGGTGCAGTTGCCCGCCCGCCTGCCGTTTCCCGCCACCCGCGTGGTCTTCGTCAACGGCCATTTCCGCGCCGACCTCAGCGACGACCTGAAGGCGGACAAGGGCGTGGTGATCGACAGCATCCGGAACCATCTCTCCCACGGCCCGCTGAAGACGCACTACGGACAGGTCGCCCCCATCGGCGACCGCCTCTTCACCGCGATGAACATGGCTGCGCCCACCGACGGCCTGATCGTCCTGGCGGTAAAGGGCGCACGGACCACCAGGCCCATCCATGTGCTGCGCGTCACGGCGGGCCGGGATCACGGCGAAGCGATGTTGATCCAGCCGCGCGACCTCATCATGCTGCATGAAGGCGCCACGCTGGAACTGATCGATGAGCACATCGCCATCGGGGAAACCACCGCATCCCTTGTGAACGGCGTGCGCGAATGCGTAGTGGGCGAAGGTGCGGACCTGGCCCTGCACCTGTTGCAGAACGAGCCCAACGGCCCGGCGGACATCCACCTCGACGGGGTGGGGATCGGGGCGAAGGGCCGCTTCAGCATCGATACCACCACGCTGTACGGATCCCTGGTGCGCAATGAGCTGAACATCGCGCTTGCAGGCCCCGGGGCCCATGCCGAACTGAACGGCGCCTACCTGCTGGACGGCAGCGCCCACTGCGACAACCATACCTTCATCGACCACGCCGTGCCGGACTGCACCAGTGACGAGCTCTACAAGGGCATCGTCTCCGGAAAGGCCACGGGCGTGTTCAACGGCAAGGTGTTCGTGAAGCCCGATGCCCAGCGCACGCGCGCCTACCAACGCAATGCCAACATCCTGCAAGGCGATGATGCGCGCGTGTACTCCAAGCCCGAACTGGAGATCTATGCCGACGACGTGAAGTGCAGCCACGGGTGTACCATCGGCCGCATGGACAAGCAGGCGATCTTCTACCTGCGTTCACGCGGGGTGAGCGAGGCGGAAGCACGGCGCTTGATGGCGCACGCCTTCATGGCCGATGTGCTGGACCGGATCGCGAACGCCGATTGGCGGAAGCACCTGGAAGCGATGATCGACGCGAAGCTTGAAGCATTATGAGCAATTCACCACAGAGGCACGGAGGGCACGGAGGAGCGCATGGGATGCGTTCGTCATCCCCCGCCGTGTCCCCCGTGCCGCTGTGGTGAACCACACTCCATGAAACCCGCCACGTTGGACCCGGCATACCGCATCGAGGAGATCCGTGCGCAGTTCCCCATCCTCAGGGAGCTGGTACACGGCAAGCCGTTGATCTATTTCGATAACGCCGCCACCAGCCAGAAGCCGCGCCGGGTGATCAAGGCCGTGAGCGCATACTACGCCACCATCAACGCCAACGTGCATCGGGGCGTACACACCTTGAGCAACCTGGCCACCGAAGCGCAGGAAGCCGCGCGGGAAGCGGTGCGCAGGCACATCAATGCGAAGCACGCGCATGAAGTGGTCTTTACCGCAGGCACTACGGCCAGCCTCAATCTGGCGGCAGGCAGCCTGGCCCCCTTGTTGCTGAAGCAAGGCGACGAGGTGCTGATCAGCGCCATGGAGCACCACGCCAACATCGTTCCCTGGCAACTGGCCTGCGAACGCCATGGCGCGGTGCTGAAGGTGATCCCGGTCACGGAGGATGGAACATGGGACCTGGCCCAGGTGCCCTTCTCCGCCAGGACCCGGATCCTGGCGATCAGCCACGTGAGCAATACGATGGGCACCATCAACCCCGTGAAGGACCTGGTGGCAGCGGCCCGCAAGCGGGGCATCACCACCGTGGTGGACGGCGCACAGGCCATTCCGCACCTGCTGGTGGACGTGCAGGACCTGGGCTGCGACCTCTATGCCTTCAGTGGCCACAAGATGTATGCGCCCACCGGCATCGGCGTGCTGTACGGAAGGGAGGAGCTGCTGGAGCGCATGCCGCCATGGCAGGGTGGCGGCGAGATGATCGACCGCGTCACCTTTGAAAGGACCACCTACGCCAAGCTGCCCTTCAAGTTCGAGGCCGGCACGCCGCACATCGCCGGCATCATCGGCCTGGGCGAAGCGGTGCGCTGGATGAAGGATCACCACCTTGAAGCGATGGCCGCGCATGAGCATGCGCTCCTTGTGTACGCCACCAAGGAGCTGCTTTCCATCGAGGGCCTCCGCATCATCGGAACCGCGAAGGAGAAAGTGGGCGTGATCAGCTTCCTGATCGATGGCGTTCACCACTACGACCTCGGTACCTTGCTGGACCAGCAGGGCATAGCCGTGCGCACGGGCCACCACTGCACGCAGCCCTTGATGGACCGCTTCGGCATCAGCGGCACCACGCGGGCCAGCTTCGCACCGTTCAACACGATCGACGAAGTGGATGCGATGATCGCCGCAACGAAGAAGGCCGTGAAGATGCTGAGGGGATGAGCACCACATTGGCACAGGCCCAACAGGAAGTGGTGGACGAGTTCGCCATGCTCGGCGATTGGCAGGACCGGTATGAACAGCTGATCGAACTGGGCCGCGACCTTCCGCTTATCGCACCGGAGCAAAGAACGGACGGCAACCTCGTGCGCGGGTGCCAAAGCAGGGTGTGGCTGCATGCCGCGCACAAGGATGGCCGCATCCACTTCACCGCCGACAGCGATGCGTTGATCACCAAGGGCATCGTGGCCCTGCTGGTGCGCGTGTACAACGATCGCACACCGCAGGAGATCCTCGGCACCTCCACGGAATTCATCGACCGCATCGGGCTGCGCCAGCACCTCAGCCCCAACCGCGCCAACGGCCTCAGCGCCATGATCGACCAGATGAAACGCTATGCGCTGGCCTTTTCGGAATGAAGTGCATCGGAGCTACGAACTTGTCCCATGCCCTGCATAGGACATTGGACCCAAGACACCAAAGCCGCACCTGCGGCGCCTGGAAATGACCCCCGAAGAAAAACTGCAACTGGAAGAGCGCGTGGTCATGACGCTCAAGACGATCTACGACCCGGAGATTCCCGTGGACATCTACGAGCTGGGCCTGATCTACGACGTGGTGGTAAATGATGATGCCAGCGTGTACGTGAAGATGACCCTCACCAGCCCGTCCTGCCCCGTGGCCGGCTCCTTGCCCGGGGAGGTGGAGGAAAAGGTGGCCCAGACCACGGGCGCCAATGGCGCCAAGGTGGACCTCACTTTTGAGCCGCCTTGGACCCGCGACATGATGAGCGAGGCCGCGCAGGTGGAACTTGGTTTTATGTGACCATCCCCGCGTGAGGGGGCATGCCGCTGCCCAAGCGCAGATAGAACCGCCACACTACCCCATGACCAGGACCCTTTGCCTCAGCTTGGCCTTTTCGCTCGCGGCAGCTGCTTCCGCACAGCCGCAGGCACCCCCGCCGCCACAGGTCCAGCACAGCGCCAACGGATGGTACCTCAGCCCGCAAGGCACCCTCCGCGTGCTGGTGATCTTCGCCGAGGTGGAGTACGACAAGAACCCCGCCAAGGACCCCATGCCGGAGGGCACCTCCAATTGGCACAAGGGCCAACTTCCCCTATGGAAGGACGACCTGTTCGACCCCTTTGCATCGGAGCACCCCAAGGCCATGGTGACCCGCTACTACCATGACATGAGCATGGGCCGCTACACCGTGCTGGGCGATTACGTGGAGCAGTTGGTCACCGTGCGCGAAAGCGAGCAGCGCAGCATGGGCGACTGGAGCGCCATGGCCTGGGAGCAGGCCAACAAGCAGCTTGGGGAATTGCGCACCGCACACCGGTTGTCCGTGCCTGATTTCGACCAATGGACCGCCGGGGGGCAGCCCGGCCTGCCCAAGGTGAACAAGCCCGACAACCCGCACAGCTATGACCACGTGATGGTGATCTGGCGGAACAGCTTCACCCTCACCCACGGGCAGGGCAGCACCGACGCGGGAAGCTCCGGCCTGCTCTTCGGCCATCCCAGCGACACGCAAAGCCGCTTCGGCGCCATGAACGGACTGCCCTTCGGCATCCTCAAGCACGAGTTCAACCACCTGCTGCTCGGCGGCAACAACTTCCACAGCGGCGGCGGCAACGCGCCCATCTTCACCGGCTATTTCATCCCCGTGCAGGGCGGATGGAGCCTGATGGGCGCCGCCAACAGCTCACTGCTCACGGCCAGCGGCTGGGACCGCGACCGCTTGGGGTGGCTGCCGGAAGGAAACACGTTCCGCGCCCGCGCCCACAATGCCGCCGGTGCGTTGGTGAACGGGGATATTGACCCCATTGCCGGGGACACCGGCATCTTCGTGCTCGCCGACTTCATCACCACCGGCGATGCCCTGCGCATCCGGATGCCCTTTCTGCAGGCCGACGAATACCCGCAGTGGCTGTGGCTGGAAAACCACCAGGGCACCGCCCGCAACGGATGCCCCACCGACCAGTTCCAGTACCAATACATGGATTGCGTGCAACCTGCAGTGCCCGGCATCTACGCCCTGATGCAGGTGGACAAGGACAAGAAGGAGGGCAGCGACATCTATGGAGGCCATGCCGATTACTTGCGGCCCGTGCTGGCCAACGGCAACTACGATTGGCGCCTGCGCGGCGACACCATCCCCTTCAAGTGCCTGTGGCCCGCGCCCACCACGCCCTTTCTGGTGAAGGAGGCCTGGGCCAACCCTCTTTCAGGCACGCAGGAGCAGGAGTTCCCCCTGTTCGACAGGGATGGCGACGGCAACCTTACGCGCAAGGAGGCCCTGGTGCCGCGCATCGGCGTGTGGAACGGACGCACCATCGACGATGGCGGATTCATGGGCAGCTCGCGGCAGGCGTTCACCCCGGGGGGGAACAACCGCATCGCCATGGGCACCAATCCTTCCAGCGCGAACATGCTTACGCTGGCGGCCAACATGAACCGCGAAATGAACAAGGGCCGCAAGCCGGACAACCGCACCGTGTACCTCAACGGGATCGGTGTGGAGCTGCTGGAGCAGCGCCCGGACGGCACCATGGTGCTGCACGTGCGCAGCGGCGATACGCGCCTTGGTGCGGATGTCCGCTGGTGCGCGGACAGCATTGTGCTGCCTCCGCTGAACGGCTACAAGGGCACGGCCTTGACGCTGGCATCGGGGAAGACCCTGCGGATAGATCGCTCAGGAACCCCCACGCGCCTGGTGCAGCAGGGCAGGAACGGCGGCGGCCATTGGTTCAGCCCGCCCACCAGGTTCACCTTGGCCGAAGGGGCGCGCATGGTGCTGGAAAGCAAGGCGAAACTTGTGCTGCTGAACGGTTCCGCAGTACACCTGATGCCGGGCGCGGTGCTGAAGCTGGAGCCAAGCGCCAAACTGGACGTGAAGCCCGGCGCACAACTGGTGCTGCACGGAAACGCCCGCATTGAGGCCAAGGACAGCCTGTTGCGGAAATTGCGCAAGCAGGGAAGGCTTGCCGCCAGCGCCGCCGAATAGGCCAAAGGCGGTGTCACACCTCCTTTACCGCCGCCGTGGGCGCGTTCTTCTTCACGCTCTCAATGCCGCGGTCCCGCGCCTGCTCCGACCCGTACACTTGGCTGCTGCCCACCACCTGCCCGTTTGCCGCCAACAGGTTGAACGACGCGCCAGCCTTGGTGGTCTTGCATTCATACCGCGCATCGTCCGGCGCGTTCTTCTTCACGCTTTCAATCCCCTGCTGCGCCGATGCCTTTGTGGTGTAGCCCTCGCTCGCCAGAATGATCTCGTTGTTGCCGGCCTTCAGGCGGAACCGGAACTCGCCGGCCTTGTCGGTATACAGCTCAAAGGTGCCCATGGCGTGAAGTGGATCGGACGGACATGTGCCGCAGTGGTTAACGGATGCTGTTCAATTTGTTCCGCAGGGCGTCCACGGTGCGTTGCACATCGGCTTGGGCCGCGGTTTTCTGGTCCTTGGCCTTTTGCGCGTCGGGCACGGCGGAGCTGCTTTTTGATATGTCGCGCTGCACCTTGGCTTCGCTGTCCATCGACTTGGCCATCTGGTTGTCGTTCTTGGTGATCCTGTCCCGCGCCTTGGCCAGCTTCTTCAGGTCCTTGGGGTCTTGGCTCAGGGTCCACTTCTGGTTGTACAGGTCCACTTCTTTTTGCAGCACCGCACGCTCGTTCTGCAGCTTGCTCTTTTCACGGGTGATCTTCTCCAGCTCCGATTGGGCCTTGGTCATGCGCGACTGCGCTTTCGCCTGGTCCTTGGCCGCCCCTTCGGCCTTGCTGCCGGCCTTGCCCAGCGCCTTCTCCCATTGGCTCAGTTGGCCCTGCACCACGGCCTTGTTCAGCTTTACGCCCAGTTCCCGCATGACCGGCTCCAGCTGGGCCGCGTCCATGGGTTCATTGGTGCCCGCCTTCAGGAAAGCGAAGGTGAGCGTGCTCATGCCCTGTTTCTTGTCCTGCACCACCTGGGCCAGCACGTCCGCAGGCGCGGCCTGCGCGGGGGACAGGCTCACCCCGGCAGCCTTCATCAAACTGCCCTGCTTCTTGAACGAAGCGCCCGGAAGCTCCTTCTTCAACAATCCCCACACGTCACCCGCCTTGGATTCGTACACCGGTACCGTGAGTGCGGGAAGGCTCACGCTGTCGTTCTTCAGTTGGGCCTGCCCCACGGTGATGTCCTTGGTCCATGCCAAGGTGGTGCCGTCCTTCAGCTTGTCCTGGGCCGGGGCCACGGTGCCGATGGTGAGGAGAAGCAGGGATGCGATCAGCTTGAAATGGCGGTGCATGGCGAGGGTGAAAATGGGTTTTTGCAAAGGTAGCGCGCACGGGTTGCACAGGCCGATGGCAGCCCCTGGTTCGATGAGTGGCACGGATCGCAGATCCGCGCCAACAGGGATGAGTGGCACGGATTACAGGTCCGCGCCAGCAAAGGAGAACCCTAACTTTACCGGACGAATGCAACCAAGCCATGAACATTGAAGCAACGAAGATCCAACTGGCGCAACAACTCTTCGCGATCATGGATGAAGGAATGTTGAAGCGTGTGGTCGCGTTCTTCAAAAAGGAGGTCGTGATCGAAGAGGACGAGGGCGACATCAGCGATGAGGAATATGCACAGTTCCAAGAGGAGCTTGCCAAGCGTGATCGCGGGGAGATCAAGTTCCACACCCGGGAGGAGTCCATGGCGGAGATCCGCCGGATGATCGACGCAGAGGGCACATGAAGTACCGGTTGGACATCGCTCCCCGTGTCAACCAGGAGGTAGCAACCATCTACTTGTATCGTGAAAAGAAACAGGGCAAGGGATCGGGTGTCCGTTTCCTCAACGCATTGAACGAATGCTATGACCTCATCCTGGCCAATCCCTACGGTTGCCAGATCCGCAAGGACCCGTTCCGCCATGTGATGCTGGACCGCATGAAGTACCGGCTGGTCTACAAAGTGGAAGGGCAACTTGTTTCTGTCGTTCAAGTGCGCCACACGAGCCGGAAAGTCAGCAAGAAGTTCGGGCCATAGCCACGAGTGGCACGGATCGCAGATCCGCGCCAACAATGAGGGATGAGTGGCACGGATCGCAGATCCGCGCCAACAGGATGAGTGGGTGGCACGGATCGCAGATCCGCGCCAACAATTCATGGTAGCGGTGTGCCTAACTTTGCTAATAGAACCAATCACCATGACCACGCTGCAACTGAAGAAGGACCTCAAATCCTTGATCGACCTGTTGGATGATACCAGCGTGCTCAAAGCGATTCACATTCTGCTTCAACGGAACGTGCAAGAGGCCCAGAAGGCCGACGAGGACTTCACGGATGAGGACCTGGCCGAGTTGGAGCGCCGCCGCGCCCGCTACCTGAGCGGCGAGAGCAAGCCCCACAGCGTGGAGGAATCCATGCGCCATGCACGGGAAGGGTTCAAGCGATGAGCTACACAGTACAGGTTCTGCCCGAGGCCACCCAAGAGGTCGGAGAGATCTTGGCTTACTACGAAGGTGAAAAACCTGGTTTGGGACATCGCTTCCAACACGCTTTGAACGAATGCTACCAGAGCCTGGCGATGAACCCGTCGGGGCAGAAGCGTAAAGGGGACTTCCGCCATGCGATGGTCCACAAGTTCCCTTACCGCGTGGTGTATGAAGTGCGCGGGCAACTGGTGCTGATCTACCAGGTGAGGCACACCCGCAGGAAACCACATTCGAAGTTCGGGCCATAGCCCAAAGCGCATGCGTGGCGCGGCGTGGCCAGGAGCGGGCCTCCGATAGCGCGGATGTTCCATGAAGTGTTGGCACGGATCGCAGATCCGCCTCAGCAATGAGTGGAATGAATGGCACGGATCGCAGATCCGCGCCAACAATGAGTGGCACGGAGTGGCACGGATCGCAGATCCGCGCCAACAATGGCGCCAACAATGAGGGGCACGCTCTCCCGTACCCCCCTCCACGACTGAATTGATCCTGAAACTCGCGATGTCATACTAATGGCAGAAGTCAGGAGCCGGAAAGTCAGCAAGAAGTTCGGGCCATAGCCACGAGTGGCACGGATCGCAGATCCGCGCCAACAATGGCCAACAATGATTTCAGCCTTCCTGCACGGCGGCAATGCCGGGCAGTACGCGGCCTTCGAGGTATTCCAGCATGGCACCCCCACCGGTGCTCACGTAGCCGATCTTGTCGGCCAGGCCGAACTGGTTCACCGCTGCCACGCTGTCGCCGCCGCCCACCAAGGAGAAGGCGCCGTGCGCACCGGCATCGGCGATGGCCTGTGCCACGGCCAGGCTGCCTTTCTGGAAGCTGGGCATTTCAAACACGCCCATGGGGCCGTTCCACAGGATCGTCCGGGCGCGCTTCACGGCCTGGCTGAAGTCCTTGATGGTGGCGGGGCCGATGTCCAAGCCCATCCAACCGTCGGGGATGGCGTCGGCGGCGCAAATGTCGGTGTTGGCGGTATTGGCAAAGGCATCGGCCACCACGGCGTCCGTGGGCAGGTGCAGTCTCACGCCCTTGTTCGCGGCGGCGGCCAAAATGATCTTCGCTGTTTCCAGGTGGTCGTTCTCCACCAAGGATGCACCCACGCTGCCGCCTTGCACCTTGATGAAGGTGAAGGCCATGCCCCCGCCGATGATCACCTCGTCGCACTTGCCCAGCAGGTTGCGCAGCACTTCGATCTTGCTGCTCACCTTGGCGCCGCCCACAATGGCCAGCAGCGGGCGTTCCGGCTTGGTGAGCACCTTGGCCAGGCTGTCCAGCTCGCTGGCCACCAGGTAGCCGAACATTTTCGCCTGCGGGAAGAACTTGGCCACGATGGTGGTGCTGGCATGCGCCCGGTGCGCGGTGCCGAAGGCATCGTTCACGTACACGTCGCCCAGGGCGGCCAAGGCCTTGCTGAAGGCCTCGTCACCCTGCTCCTCCTCGGGGTGGAAGCGCAGGTTTTCCAGCAGGAGCACCTCGCCCGGCTTCAATGCTGCGGCCTTGCTGACGGCCTCGGGGCCGATGCAGTCGGCGGCAAACTGCACGGGCGTGCCCAGCAGGCCTTCCAAATGCTTGGCCACCGGGCGCAGGCTCATGGCGGGGTTCGCCTTTCCCTTGGGGCGGCCCAAGTGGCTCATCAGGATGGCGCTGCCCCCGTCGCCGAGGATCTTCCGCACGGTGGGCACGATCGCCCGCGCCCGCGTGTCGTCGGTTACGCGGAACTGTCCGTCCAGCGGCACGTTGAGGTCCACGCGCACCAGCGCCTTGTGCCCCTTGAAGTTGAAGCTGTCCATGGTTTGCATGGCGCGAAAGTACCCCGAACGGATCACCGGTGCCGGGCCGCCATCGGTCCACCCCGGCGTAAACTTGCAGCGTGCAGTTCAACAAGATCATCGGCCATGCGGCGCTGAAGGCGCGCCTGATCGGCAACATCCGCGAAGGCCGCGTGCCGCATGCGCAGTTCTACATCGGCCCGCGCGGCAGCGGCGTGCTGCCCTTGGCGCTGGCGTACGCCACCTACCTTTTCTGTGAGCACCCGGGCGAGGGCGACAGCTGCGGCCAGTGCAATGCCTGCCGCATGATGGCCAAGCTGGCCCACCCGGACCTGAACCTGGTGTTCCCCATTTTCCTTGCGGAGAAAGCCCGCACCTGCGAACCTTTCGTGGCCGAGTGGCGCAATGCGGTGCTGGAGGAGCCGTATTTGGACGCCGAGCTGTGGCGCGACCGCCTGAAGGGGGAGAACAAGCAACTGCGCATGGGCGTGGACATTGCCGGGGAGGTGGTGCGCAAGCTCAGCCTGAAGTCCTTCTCAGGCGGCTGGAAGGTGATGCTCATCTGGCTGCCCGAGATGATGGACCCGGCCATGGCGAACAAGATCCTGAAGGTGCTGGAGGAACCCGAGCCCCGCACGGTGTTCCTGCTGGTGGGCCATGCCAACGACCGCATGCTGCCCACCATCCTCAGCCGCACCCAGCTGGTGAAGGTGGCCGCGCCGGACCCCGGCGAGGTGGCCGCCGCCCTGCAGGAGCGTTTTCCCGAGGTGTCACCCGCCACATCCCGCGCCATTGCCGTGCGCAGCGAGGGCGACCTGCTGGAGGCCTATGCCATGGCAGAGGGCCGCGAGGAAGAGGTCTTCATCTTCTTCCGCGATTGGTTGCGGGGTTGCTACGCCGGAAAAACGGACGACCTGGTGGGCTTTGCCGACTACTTTGCCAAAATGGGCCGCGAACAGCAGAAGGGCCTGATGACCTACGCCCTCTTCCTGATGCGGCAGTGCATGCTGCAATGGCAGGACCTGCCCCAGCTGATCACCGTTTCGGGCGAGGAACTGGAGTTTGTGGCCAAGTTCAGCACCTTGCTGGGCCCGGGCAACCTGGAGGGGATCCGCACGGAGCTGGAGACGGCACACGGCCACCTGGAGCGCAACGCCAATCCCAAGGTGCTCTTCCTGGACATCAGCTACCGGCTGGGCGGCCTGCTGCGCAGGAAATCCGCAGCAGCCTGAGGCGGCCCGCGTGACGATCCTTCACACCGGTCGCGGCAGCGCGGAAGCGCCTGCCGTTATCTTCGCGCCAATGTCGTGTACAGCGTGCAGTAGCAATACGGAGGGCAAGGGGGGCGGTTGCGCCAGCAAGGGCCCGTGCGGCCCCGGAGGGTGCAACAAGGTGGAGGTGACCGATTGGCTGGCGGGGGTGCCCCTGCCCAACGGCGTGCCGGTGTTTGATGCCGTGGAGGTGCGCTTCAAGAACACGCGCAAGGCCTTCTACCGCACTGCCAACGGCCTTGCGCTCGCCGATGGCGATGCCATCGTGGTGGAAGCATCATCGGGCCATGACGTGGGCGTGGTGGCCCTGGCCGGCGAGCTGGCCCGCGAGCAGATGAAGCGAAAGGGCGCCGGCGCCGACACCTATGAGCTGCGCAAAGTGGTCCGCAGGGCCACCCAGGCGGACCTGGACAATTGGCACGCGGCCCGCAAGCGCGAGGACCAGGCGCTGTTCGAGGCGCGCCGCGCCTGCCGCGAGGCCGGGTTGGACATCAAGGTGAGCGATGCCGAATACCAAGGCGACGGCAGCCGGGTCACCATCTACTTCACCACCGAGGAGCGGGTGGATTTCCGCGATGTGGTGCGCAGGCTTGCCCAGCAGTTCCGCGTGCGCGTGGACATGAGGCAGCTTGGCGCCAGGCAGGAGGCGGCACGCTTGGGCGGCCTGGGCCCCGCAGGACGAGAACTCTGCAGCAGTACCTGGCTCACCGATCTGCGCAGCGTAAGCACCAGCGCCGCCCGCTACCAGCAACTGGCCCTCAACCCGCAAAAGCTCACCGGCCTGTGCGGCAAGCTCAAGTGCTGCCTGAACTACGAGCTGGACATGTACATCGAGGCCATCAAAAGCTACCCGTCGCCCAACGCAAAGCTGAAAACCCGCCAGGGCACAGGCTTCCACATGAAGACCGACATCTTCAAGGGCCTGATGTGGTACTTGTTCAAAAAACCCGGCGAACCCGTGGCCATGGCGGCATTCCCGGCGGAAATGGTGCGCGACATCCTGGCACGGAACAAACAAGGCGAGGAGCCTGAAGTGGACCTGCACCTGGCCGATGTGCAACCGGAGCCGCAAGAGGACACCGCTTCCACCGATTATGGCAATGTGATCGATGGCGGTGAAGACCTCGCCCGCTTCGACAAGAAGATCAAGAGCGGCGGCAAACGCCGCAACCGCGACAAGGGGCGGAAAAAGGATCACGGCACGCAAGCCGCCAATGCACCGCGCCAAGGAGGCCAGCGCACGGCCGCGCCCGCAGCAGGCAAGGGGGCGGATGGCGCAGCCGCCAACCCCGGGGAGCGCCGCAACCGCGACGGCAGGGGCAGAAGGCGCAAAGGCCCCAGGCCCGCCGGGAATGCCGCCCCCGGCCCAAAGCCCGAAACAGCGTGAAAACAGCGGTACGTACAGCCCTGTTGGCCGGCTGCACGTTGCTGGCCGGCTGCGGCGGCAATGTGGTCTTCCAGGAGGATGCCATGGTGCCCGGAGGCACATGGAACCGCTCCTGGAAACCGCAGTTCACCTTTGACGTGAACGATACCCTGGCCGAGCGCAACATCTTCCTGGACCTGCGGCATACCGGGGATTATCCGTTCAGCAACATCTATCTCTTCACCACCCTGGACGGCCCGGCTGGCCGCCTCTACACCGACACGGTGGAGTGCGTCCTGGCCGATCCCCAGGGGCGGTGGTACGGGAAAGGGGCCGGCTTCATCTTCAGCGACCGCGTGAAGGCCCATGTGCTGTACCGCATGAACAACAGATTCCCCCGCGCGGGCCGTTATACCCTTACCCTGGAACAGGCCATGCGCACCGATGACCTGCCCGGGATCATCGACGCGGGCATCAGCGTGGAGAAGGCTACGGTACGGCGATAAGTGCGGCAAGGCATGGCAACGAACAAAAAGAACAAGGGCGGAAAAGGCGGGGCGGGGCGCTGGTATGCCCTGTGGTGGATGCTGGTGCTGGGCCCCGTGGCCGGGGTGCTGGCCATGCTGCTGCTGGCCGCGGCCAGCAAGGACCTGCCCGGCACCACCGAGCTGCAAAACCCCCGCAGCGACCTGGCCACCGCCGTGCTCTTCAGCGACGGCTCCCTGATGGGCCAGTACTACAAGGAGAACCGCATTCCCGTGGAGTACGCACGCATCAGCCCGCACGTGGTGGACGCCCTGGTGGCCACCGAGGATGAACGGTTCTTCGCCCACAGCGGGGTGGACGTGCGCGGCACCCTGCGCGCCGCCGCATACTTGGGCAGGAAGGGCGGCGCAAGCACCATCACCCAGCAGCTGGCAAAAATGCTCTTCCATGACGCCAGCCGTGATTTTACCGGCCGCGTGTTCCAGAAATTCCAGGAGTGGATCATCAGCGCACGCCTGGAGCGTGAATACACCAAGGAGGAGATCATCGCCATGTACCTCAACCGCTTCGACTGGATCAACCAGGCGGTGGGCATCAATTCCGCAGCGCGCGTCTACTTCAACACCACGCCGGATTCCCTGCACATCGAACAGGCCGCCATGCTGGTGGGCATGTGCAAGAACCCCGCGCTCTTCAACCCCCTGCGGCGGCCGGACGCCACCTTGAAGCGCCGCGCGGTGGTGCTGGCGCAAATGGTGAAGAAGGGAGCCATCACCAAGGCGCAGTACGATTCCCTCAAGGTGCTGCCGCTCGGCCTGGATTTCCAGCGCGTGGACCACACCGAGGGCCCCGCGCCCTACCTGCGCGAAAACCTGCGGGCGGACCTGCAACGGATCTTCAGTGAAAAGGACCCGGAAACCGGAAAGCTCAAGATCGCCAAGCCCGACGGCTCCCCCTACGACATTTATACCGACGGCCTGAAGATCTACACCACCGTGGACCGCCGCATGCAGCGCTATGCCGAATGGGCCATGCGGGAGCACCTTTCCACGGAACTGCAGCCCGAATTCACCAAGGACCTCGCCAAGAAGAAGAACAGTCCCTTCGACTTCCGCGTGAGCGCCGAGGAAGTGCAGGGCATCATGGAAACCGCGCGCAAGCGCAGCGACCGCTACAAGAGCCTCGTCGGCAAATTGTGCCCCAATTGCCAGCGGCCCGCCGCATACATCACCAAGGAAAAGCACGATGGGAAGGTGATGTTCCACTGCGACCCCGAAAAAGGCGGTTGCGATACCTGGTGGCCGGTGCTGGACGAAAAGGGCATTGAGCGCAACTTCAACACGCCGGTGAAGATGACCGTGTTCAGCTGGCACGGCGACCTGGACACCACCATGACGCCCAACGACAGCATCCGCTACTACAAGGGATTCCTGCAAAGCGGGCTGCTGAGCATGGACCCCCACACCGGCTTCGTGAAGGCATGGGTGGGCGGCATCGACTACAAGCACTTCCAGTATGACCACGTGGGGCAGGCCCGCCGCCAGGTGGGCTCCACCTTCAAGCCCTTTGTGTACGCCACCGCCATCCGCGAGGGCATGAAGCCCTGCATGGAACTGCCCAACCAAAAAACCTGCTTCAACATGCCCCCGGGCCAGCCCGACTGGTGTCCGCAGAACAGCGACAACAAATACGGCGGCATGGTGACCCTGAAATATGCACTGGCCAACTCCATGAACACCATCACCGCATGGATCATGAAGCAGTACGGCCCGCAGGCCGTTACCACCCTGGCCCGCCACATGGGCGTGGAAAGCCCGCTGGACCCCGTGCCCTCGCTTTGCTTAGGCGTGGCCGACCTCACCCTGCAGGAAATGACCGGCGCCTTCTCCACCTTCGCCAATGACGGGGTGTACATCAGGCCCGTGGTCTTCACGCGGATCGAGGACAAAAACGGCAATACCCTCTTCGACATGATGCCCAAGACCGAGGAGGCCATGGACCCGCGCACCTCCTACATCATGTTGGAAATGCTGAAGGGCGTGGTGGACGGCGCCTACAACCCCAGCACCGGCAAGACCACGGGCACCGGCATGCGGCTGCGCACAGGCTGGGGCAACCGCGCCAAATACGGCAACATCAAGTACCCCACGGCCGGCAAAACGGGCACCACGCAGAACAACAGCGACGGATGGTTCATCGGCATCACCCCGGACCTGGTGACCGGCGTGTGGACCGGCGCCGAGGACCGCAGCGTGCGCTTCAGCCGCACCGACCTGGGCCAGGGCGCCAACATGGCCCTGCCCATTTACGGCTACTTCATGAACAAGGTGTATGCCGACAGCACCATCCGCATCAGCACGGGCGACTTCACCAAGCCGGAGGGCATTGGCGATGTGGACATGAACTGCTTCGGGCGCGGCGGTGGGGGCACCAACTGGCAGGAGACCCGCGAGGCCCCTACCTGGGAATAGGATCCTACGTGTATTCGCGCAGCACGGTGCCCACCCGCCCGGCATAACTTCCGCCGAACAGGTTGAGGTGTACAAGCAAAGGGTACAGGTTGCAAAGGCCGGTGCGCTGCCTCCAGTCCGGCTGCAAGGGCAGTTCTTCCTGGTAGGCTTCGTAAAAGTCGCGGTGGAAGCCGCCGAACAGGAGCGTCATGGCCAGGTCCATTTCCCGGTGGCCATAGTACACGGCCGGGTCGATCAATACGGGCTGCCCGCCAACAGCGGCGAGGTAGTTGTTTTTCCAAAGGTCGCCGTGCAGCAGTGCCGGTTTTTCCGTGGGGAACAAGGCGGGCAGCCGGCCGTAAAGCCGCTCGAAGCGCAGTACGTCGCCCGCGTGGATGCGGCCGTGGTCGCGGGCCATCTTCACCAAGGGCTCAAGGCGGCACTTCATGAAGAATTCCGACCAGTCCGGGCAAGGGGTGTTCACCTGCGGAAGTGCGCCGATGTAGTTGTCGCGGTCCAGTCCGAAGGAGGTGCCGCCCTGCCGGTGCAGCTTGGCCAGCAACCGCCCAAAACGGCCTTGGAAATCGCGGTCCTCCCCCCCCGGGGCGATGTATTCCATCAACAGGAAGGTGCTGCCGCCTGCTTCACCGTGGGCCAATACTTCGGGCACGCGCAGTGCGGCGGCGTTGCGCAGCAGTTGCAGGCCATGCGCCTCGGAGCGGAACAAGCTGGGGAACCGGTCCGCGGCGTTCACCTTCACGAAGAAGGCCCCTGCGCTTGTTTCCAACCGGTACGCCTCGTTGATGCTGCCTCCGTACACCGGGAATGCCTGCATCACACGCACGGCGGATCCATGTTGGCGGGATAGGAGATCTTCCAATTGTTCCTCCAAGGGCCGGGGCAAGGGCATGCACAAAGGAAGCACAGGAGCATCCACGGTGGTGGTCGGTTCAGCCTTGTTTGGTGCAGAACGCACCGTGCCGCAAGCCGGTCCGGCATTTTTCCGTTGGAGGACTGGCGCAGGCCGGCTACTGCCTTCGCTCCACGAAGTACATCTCCAATTCCCCCTTGCCCTTGGCCTGCACTTTCCCGCGCGGGGTGAAGGTGAATGCGGGTGAATGGGAGTTGGTGAGTGGCGAATGGTGAATACCGTCCTTGTCCGTTCCATTCGCCATTCGCTCTTCGCCATTCACCAAGCGGTATGTCGCTCCGCTGATGTTCACCTGTCCCACCTCGCCGGACGATTCCATGCGTGAAGCCGTATTCACCGTATCGCCCCAGATGTCGTACTGGAATTTCTTCACGCCCACGATACCGGCCACCACCGGGCCTGTATGTACGCCGATGCGGACCTCGAAGTACGGCAGCCCGGCCGCGGCTTTCTTCGCCTTGCCTTCGGCGATGAAGTCGCGCATTTCCAACGCGGCATTGATGGCATCCACGGCGTGCGTGGTGTTGGGCGTGGGCAATCCCCCGGCGGCCATGTAGGCATCGCCGATGGTTTTGATCTTTTCGATGCCATGCCTTTCACAGATGCGGTCGAAGGCGCTGAAGCATTCGTTGAGGTCGCGCACCAGTTCCTGCGGGCCCATGCGCTCGCTGAGGGTGGTGAAGCCCTTGAAGTCGGTGAAGAGGATGGTGGCGTTGTCGATGAGCTTCGCGGCTGCTTCGCCTTTGGCTTTTAGCTCCTCGGCCACTTCCTCCGGCAGGATGTTCAGCAGGAGCACATCACTGCGCTTTTTCTCGGCGCGGAGTTCATCGGTGCGCTGCATCACCTCGCGCTCCAGGTCCTTGTTGCGCGTGTGGATGTCGCCGTAGGTCATGTATTCACCTTCCCGTAGGCGGTAATCCGGATCACTGCCATGTACATGGGCCACCAACCATCGCCCATCCATCCGTTTCAGCACCGTGGTTTGCCGTACGATGTTGCGGTCCGCGTCGGGGCCATCGCCCATGATCCAGTATGTATCGCCCTCCACCCAGGCGGTTTCGTGCCAGATGCGAACTTCCTTCCAGATATGCTCGATGGTGAAGGCGTGGGGGTACTGCTCCACGCCTTTCTCGTTGAACGCGCGGTATTGCGCCTTGCCCACTGCCCGTTCGTGCAGCGCCGTGCCGAAGAAAGTGATGTCGTCTGCCGCCACCGCGAAGCGCCCGTCGAGGTCACGCCGGGCATAGCTCTGCCAGAACTGGTCGTACACGGCCAGTACCTCGGCTTCCACCGCGATCGCGGTTGTATGGTCATCACCCTGTTCCATGCGCAGGGCCATAGCTTGCTTATGCCTGTACCCCGCTCCATCGGGCGTACAAACTTCCGAACCTGCCTAAAAGTAATGCCCCACACGAAGAGGGGGGCTATTGTGACCCACGGCCTACCTTCCTTTGCATCCGGTAACCGCTTCCAGACACAGCGCCCATGATCCGCGTACTGCTCTTTGAAGACAATACCGACCTGGCCGAAAGCCTGGCCGAGCTGATGAAGGACACCGAAGACATCCGGTTGGTGGCCCACTACGCCAATGCGCAGAAAGCGGAGCGCCATGTACTGTACCACCAGCCCGATGTGGTGCTCATGGACATCGACATGCCGGTGGAGAACGGCCTGCAAGGCTTGCGCGCCATCCGCGCGGCGGGCAGTGGTGTGATGGTGGTGATGTTCACCGTGATGGAGGACAATGAGAACGTGTTCCAGGCCGTGTGCCATGGCGCCAGCGGCTACCTGCTGAAGCAAACCGCGCCGGACAAGATCCTGGAGGGCATCCGCGAAGCCATGGCCGGCGGCGCACCCATGACGCCGACCATTGCGCGGAAGGTGCTCAGCCTTTTCGCCCAACCCTTCAAGCACAGCGACGACCTGCAGAAGCTCACCGCCCGCGAGCACGATGTGCTTTCGTTGCTGGTGCGCGGACACAGCTACAAGATGGCCGCCGCCCAGCTGGACATCGGCGTGGAGACCCTGCGCTTCCACATCAAGAACATTTACGGCAAGCTGCACGTGAACAGCAAGAGCGAGGCCGTGGCCAAGGCCTTGCAGAACCGGATGGTGTGAAGCTCCCTACCTTTCAGTGATGAGCCGATCGGGCTTGGTCCTTTCCTTGGTTGCAGCGTTGGTGCTTGCGCAATGCGCGGCACCCGATCCCTCAACGGGCATATCCGCTGGTCCGCGATCGCCCATGTTCGACAGCGCGAGCTACGCTGCGGTTTCAGCAAGGCTGCGCGATGCCTTCGTGCTCCACGACACCGCCTTTTGCGACAGCGTGCTTCGCTTCTTCGACGACACGGCGCTCGCCCGCCTTCACCCGGATCGCGTTACGGACGGCTTCGCGAGCCAACTGATCGGCCACGACGCGCCGCAACCGGCCACGATGAAGCGGTTCAATGAACTGGCCCTCTACTCCGGCGCACCGGTGATGCGCAATTGGTACGAGTACGTGGTGGCCCGCTCGATCCAGAACGCCGGTACACCACGCCTGGCCATTGCCGCGTTCGAGCCGCTGCTGGCGCGCTTCCAGGAAGGTCGTGATACCGTGGGCATGGCATCGGTGCGCAAACGCATCGGCACCCTCTACCTTGATCTGGACGAACCGGCGTTGGCCGCCATGCACCTCGCCCAAGCCCGTGCCCTGGAACCGCGCGTGGACCTGCGCGGATCCATCACCGCCACGCTCGGACGCTGTTATGCCGCCTTGGGCAATGCCGACTCGGTGCGGTGGTGCGCCCTGCTCCTGCAACAGGAATCCACTGACCCGCTCACCCTGCAACGCGGCGACGACCGGGCTGCGATCAATGCGCGGTGGCTGCTGCACCTCGCGGGGCTGTTGGACCCGGCCGAAGACAGCTTGCCCAACGCATTGGCACAAAGCGGCCGCGTGGATGCCATGGTCCAGGCCCACGACCCGGAACATGGTGCTCTCGTGGCCGGTTTTCCCGAATCGCGCATGGAGACCATGGTGCTGCGCGCACGCGCCTGTCTGCGGCTGGATCGACCGCACCAAGCCCTGGCCGTGCTTAGACCCATGTCGGAACAAGCGGCCCTCTGTCCCGACTGCCTTCCGCAGCAGCTCGCCTACCTCTCCGCCGCCGCCGATGCCCATGCCGCGCTGGGCGACCTGCGTAGTGCCCTGCACTTCGAACAGGAGCGCGCAGATGTGCTCGCCATGAACAAGACCGGCCGGGAACGCCTCGCCGTGGAACAAGCCAGCGCCAAGGCCGACCGAGAACAACAGGAAGTGCATGCCGCACAAGCCTTGGAGCAGGAACGCGCCATGGCCGGCGCGATGGACAAGGAACACCGCATGCAGCGTGTGGCCCTGGTGATGATGATCGGCTTCGTGGCCCTTTTCGGCGCGTTGATGTTCGCACGCGCACGGCTCAACCGCCGCATCCAGTTGGAACAAGTGCGCTCCCGCCTGAGCCGCGACCTGCACGACGACATCGGCGCCACGCTCAGCAGCATCAACATCCTCAGTTCCGTGGCCCAACGCAAGGCCGAGGTGGGCGACGAAGCGGGCGCAGCGGCGTCGCTCATTGGCATCAGCGAGCGCACCCAGCGCCTGATGCGCAACATGAGCGACATCGTATGGAGCGTGAACCCCGGCCGCGATTCCATGGAGGATCTGCTTACCCGGATGCGCGAATTCGGTGCTGCCATATTGGAACCCAAGGATATCGACTACCGCTTTGAAAGTACCGGCGACCTGCGGGCCACCGTGCCGCCCTTGGTGAAGAGCAATCTCTACCTGATCTTCAAGGAGGCGGTGAACAACGCGGCGAGACATGCCGAGGCCACCGAGGTGACGGTGTGCCTGAAGCACGAGGCATCCAGCCTGCGCATGGTGATCACCGACAACGGCAAGGGCATGCAAACGGCCACGAACGGCAACGGCAATCCTGGAGGGAACGGCCTGCGCAATATGCGGGCACGCGCGGTGGAGATGAAGGCCGAACTGCGCATCGGTGCCGTACAGCCGCAGGGAACGACGATCGAACTGGTGGTGCCGCTTTGATCTTCGGTTCACCACAGAGGCACGTGTTTCATCCCGCTTGCGGGAGAGGACACGGAGGTGGGTTTTCGGGAAGCATCGATCACTCCCATCCTGCGGTCACATTGTTCTTGATGCCACTCCTCCCGTGGAAGCGCCGCATTACCGCGGTAGCCCCTGAAAAGTAGCCCAGATGAACCACGCGAGCAGGCCGAGGATCACACAGCGCGCCAGCAGGCCATCGCAGTACATGTCCAGGCGCTGGTGCTTGTAGCGCACCCAGGCCGCAACAAGGGCCACCGCGCCGCAGGCGATAGTGCCGGCAAGCAGAAAAAAACCGCCATAGGGCCAGTGCTGAATGAAGAACACCATTCCTATCATCACCAAGGCCAATGCTTTGCCAGCCAGCAGGGTGAGCCACAGCAACTGGTCCGTTTGCTTGGGCGCAGGCAGGGTGCGGTAGCCGAAGGGGAAGTAGAACAGCGCCAAGCTGCATCCGCCCACTATGATGAGCACCGCGGCACCAGGCCAGTGCATGATCTTGAACGCACAGGCGGTGATCACGGTGGCAATGCACACCAGTTCCACTGTGCGTGCAGCGGGGTGGAGTTCGGGTCTTGCTTGGAACATGGCGGTTATGGTTCGGTGGGCAGGCCGGCATCCCGCCAGCCGGTGATGCCCGTCTTCATGCACGACACATCGGTGTAGCCCAGTTTGAGCGCGCTTTGCGCTGCCGTTTCAGCCGCAGGGCATTCCGCGCTCCAGCAGTAGAACACCAACGGGCTGGATTTGTCAGCCGGGAGGTCCGCCGCCCTGATGGCATCATACACCAGGAGGATCGCACCGGGCACATGCGCCTCGGCATAGCTGTCCGGCTCGTTCACGTCGATCACCCGCACCGACAGCCCCGCCCGTGAAGGTTGCGCGAGCTCCATGGAAAGCTCCTGCGGGGTGATCTCCCTGATGGGCTCACGCCCGCTGCCGGATTGCGCCCGGCAGGGGATCAATGCCAATAGCAGCAGTGCCATGGGGAACAGGTGGCGCATTGTGCCTGGATGTTGAAGATTCCGGCACTGCAAGTTTACCCACTCCTGGAGGCCCCAAATACCCCATGAACATGTGGTTGCAGTGGTTTATGTGCAGTTCGAGGTTTGCGCGGTCGGAGGTCCATTTCCGGCAACCACGGCATGCAACACATCACCTTGCACGGACCCTGCACCAATGCACATGCAGGCCATCGGTACCGCATGCGGGGCAGTGCTTACCTGAGGGTGAGCTCCCACTGGGCGGAAGCACTTCGGCATTGCCTGGGGCCGATGACAGAACCGGATCCGCTCCTGGAGCTGGAGCGTGGATCGCTGGCCCTGTACGTGACGGACGACCGTGCATTGCTTTTGGTAGACCATCAGCCGGTGGCCCATTGCGGGCGCGGTGCCGTATATAAACCATGCCTGCTTGCTGCGGCGGGCACGCGGCTGGAGCGGGTGGGCGGGATCATGAAATGCAGCGGCCAGGTGCTCAGGGGCCGCTATGAGGGGCTGCTGGGCGGCCAACAGGTGCTGCTGGACCAATACATGCACATGCCCAACGCCGCCCTCCGGGCAAAGGCCCAGGTGGTACGCAAGGTATCCGGCCCGGCCCGCCAGGCACCATACATTCACATGGCATTGGCTTGCATGCTGATGCAGGAGCCGGAGGGCTGAGGGATGCAGCGGTGCTGCCCAGGTTGTTCGGCCGCGGAAAGCCGGATACGGCACCGGCCTTGAATGGCTGGCGGTCAATAGCCAACGAGCCGGGAAAGAGATCCAAGCACAGCGGTGTAATTTGGAAAACCGGGCAGCGGAGTTTGTCCGAACGGAGCTACCCGTGCGGGGAGGCCCGTCGTTCGACAAAGTACATCTCCAATTCCCCCTTGCCCTTGGCCTGTACTTTGCCGCGCGGGGTGAAGGTGAATGCGAGTGAATGGGAGTTGGTGAGTGGCGAATGGTGAATACCGTCCTTGTCCGTTCCATTCGCCATTCGCTCTTCGCCATTCACCAAGCGGTATGTCGCCCCGCTGATGTTCACCCGGCCCACTTCGCCGCTGCTCTCCATTCGCGAAGCCGTATTCACCGTATCGCCCCAGATGTCGTACTGGAATTTCTTCACGCCTACGATGCCCGCCACCACCGGGCCGGTGTGGATGCCCACGCGCATCTCGAAGGCGGGCAGCCCTTGTGCCTCGCGTCCGGCTTTGCGCCCCTGTATGAACTCCTGCATGTCCAAGGCTGCTTCCACCACATCGGCCACGCTGCCGTGCTTGTCGCGTGCCAGTCCGCCGGCGGCCATGTAGGCATCGCCGATGGTCTTGATCTTCTCGATGCCGCGCGCAGTGATGATGGCATCAAAGGCTTTGAAGCACGTGTCCAACTCCGCAACGAGTTCCTGCGGCGTGAGCACCTCGCTCAGTTCGGTGAAGCCCTTGAAATCGGTGAAGAGGATGGTGGTCTGTTCGATGTGACGGGCCTCGGAGGAACCCGTGTTCTTCAGTTCCTCGGCGACTTCCGCCGGCAGGATGTTCAGGAGCAGTTCTTCACTGCGCTTCTGTTCCTTGGCGATGCGCATGCGTTGGCGCAGGATGACCAGTGCGACCGCAAGGAGGCACAGCGAGAAGATGAGCATGAAGTTCCGACGTGTGCGTTCCTTGTTCACCGTGTAAAGCGCCTCGGCCTCGATGCGGCTCGTTTCCGCCACATGGGCCAGGCTATCGGAGAGCATGCGCTTACCGTACTCGCGATCGGCCGCCATGCGTGTCACCGCGTTCGCCGAGGCCATGTCATGCAACGTATCGGCCAGTTGTTGTGCGCGCAGGCTCCACTTCAACGCCTCACCTGCCGCCCCGGCTCCCTGATACGCCCGCACCAGGCAATCGCAGGCTTGCTTCTCCTGGCGCAAATGATCGTAATGGCGAGCCCCGCCGGGCAATGCGCCCCGGCATTGCCGTATGGCCTCTTGCCACCGCCCACGCCTCAGCGCGATCTCTCCTCGCAGGATCATCGACGGAATGTCTCCGGTCAGTCCTGCACGTGCGATGCTGTCCAGCAGGTTTCCAGCAGCGGCCACCTCGCCAAGCGCCAGGCGGGCCCGCGCTTCCTCCAAGGTGCCGGAGCCGGCATAGTCGACGGGTAATGCGATCACGCGCGCAATGGCGGTGGCCTTGCGAGCTGCCGCCAGGGCTTCGCCCGCCCGCCCGTTCTCGTTGAGTGTTCTGGCCAAATTGGCGTAGCCCATGTATGCCCTGAAGTGGAAGCCGAGCGAATCGCTCAGCCGTGTGGAGCGCTCGTAGTACTGGCACGCTTTGTCCACGTCTCCAAGCTGGTCCATGATCATGGCCGTCTTTTCATACGCGATCGCGAGGGCTTGCCAGGCGTGGTGTTTTTCACTGAAATCGATGGTACGGTAATACGCCACAATGGCCGGCACCCAGTCCTGTTTGAAAAGCAGCACGCGCGCTTGCACCTCAAGGCTCGCGGCCACCTGCAACGGAGCGGTCCGCTCGTCGAAGCAGGCCAGCGAGGCTTTCGCCAGCGAGTCGGCAAGGTCCAGGTCCAGCTCGTACACCGCATAGAACAAGGCACCCCGTTGCAGCACCTCGCCGCGTTCGTGCGGGATAAGGTCAGGGCTCAGTAGGATCGCCTCGTCGAGCCGCGATCGTGCGGCGACCATGTCCGCATTTTGCTCGCTTTCGAGGGAAGAAAGGAAGATGGCCAGCACTTCGCCGCGCTTCCATCCCAATTTGCGGGAAAGATCGAGGGCCGTTGGTATGTATTCCGCATGAACGGTGCGGTTGGCCACCGGCACCGCTTTCGGCGCCGCCACAGGCAGGTCCGCCAAGGCCAGCAACGTAAGCACCTTGTTGGTATCGTCCCGTTGAACACGCAATTGCCGGAGCAGGGAATCCATGCGGGCCTGCACGGCACCGTCTGTGGTAGGTGTATCCGCTTGTGCGATGCAGGTGCTGCATGCAACCAGCCAGCCAGCAACGACCAGCAGAAGTGTGCGCAGGTGGCCCATGGTACGTTTCCTCTCAAAGGAGGGGCAAGGTTTGGCGGCCCGCTCGGGAATCGGAACCCCATAAAGGGGTGGACGGTCAAATGTACTTGCCGCTGAGGGGTCCACCACCCACCCGAACATGGGGTTTCAGGAAGAGATGCGGCGACGAACGTTTGCCATGCCAATGGAGCAACAACTGACCATGACCATGAAACGCCTGCTGATCTTCCTTCCCCTGCTGATCGCGTTGCCCGCCTCTGCCCAACGTGTCCGGGAGCATCTGAAGCCTGAACGGCATGCCCATCCCGGCGGTGCGCGTGGAAGTGCCCCGGCGAACGATGATTGTGCCAACGCCCAAGCCCTCACCGTTACCGCTGATTGCAGCGCGCCCGTAAGCGGCACCAACGCGGACGCCACCCAGGACGGGCCTCAGCCAGGCTGCGATGAAGCGGGCACCTTCATTGATGTTTGGTATGTGTTCAATCCCGGCAACACGGATACGGTATCGGTATTGCTGATACCCGCCGACGCCAACGCCCAGGACTGGAACCTTGGCGTGTACACGGCATGCGATGGAAACGAGACCGCGTGCCTGATCAACCCGGCCACCCAGGTGAACGTGCCCGTGATCCCGAACGCGAACAACTGGATCCGCGTGTGGTCGAACACCAATTTCGGCCCTGGCGGCGATTTCACGTTGTGCGTGTCCGGCCAGGTCAGCACCCCGGCACCTGCCAACGACCTCTGCGCCAACGCCGTGGTGCAAACGGTCGCGGTCGGCGGCAGCGCCACCTTCACCGGCAATTGCACCGGTGCCACGGACAGCGAAGGGCTCGGTTTTCCTTCGGTCTGGGAGGCATTCACGCTGGGTACCTGTGCAGACGTGAAGATCAGCTTCTGCGGCACCGCGCCGAAGATCCTGGATTTCTGGTTGTTGCTCTATACTGCATGCCCGGGCGGAAGCGCGTTCTATCCCGGATCCTATGACAGTACAGCTTGTGCCGACGGCAACTTCACACTGTGCTTTGCCAACCTCGCACCCGGCACCTACTACTATCCCATCGCAGCCACCTTCAACAACCCAGCGGCCTACACCATGCACGTTTCAGCCACGGTCTGTGGCACCAATGAAGCCCCGAACGATGAGTGCGCCGGTGCGATCCCCATCACCGCGCATACCGCCTGCACGCCGGAGTTCTTTACCAACACCTGCGCCACGCAAAGCACGCCCGCGGTCAATTGCGGCGGATTCATGGGAAATGCGAACGACGATGTATGGTACAGTTTCGTCGCCACGGCCGCGGACATGACCGTAGGCGGTGCGCCGCACGGAAACATGGACATTGTGATGGAGCTGTTCTCGGGCACATGTGGTGCGCTCACCTCCATCGCCTGCGGCGATGTGGGGGGGCCTGGCATTGCGGATGATTTGGTCGCAACAGGGCTTACCGTGGGCAACACCTATTACTTCCGCGTGTACGACTTCCGCGCGCAGTACGCGTATGGCGACCCGGGGTATGACCTCTGCGTGGTGGAGGGCCAGGGCAGTGGCATGGGGGTAACAACGATCGGCCCGCAACGGGATGGTATTGTGATCTATCCCAATCCCGGGAATGGCAACTTCACCATGGAGGTGGACCCAAGCGCATCTGAAGTGGCCATTACAATGTGCGATGCCGCAGGCAGGGTGGTGCTGCACACGGATGCCCGCCCCATGCACGGCCGGCTGGAGCTGCATACCACCGGAAAGCTGCTGCCCGGCATGTACAATGTTCGCATTACCGGGGGCGGGCAAGAATACCACAGCCGTGTGGTGATCCAGGATTGAGCCATGCCCAAACACAAGTGGAGAGGCCGGCCATGGATTTCACCGTTCATGGAACATGCACCATTCGAAATCCGCGCGGCCCAATGCCAACGGGGCGGTGCGGGTTTGCGCAGCGATGCCATGGCCGGCGTGCCGTGCCGTACAGCAATGCAAACGAACGGATCTTACTCCTTTACGAACCGCACCATGCGGCCGTCGATCACCGCAGTGTAGAGCCCGCTTGGCAAGTGGCCTATGCCGAAGACCCCTGAAGCCGGGCCTTCCAGTGGAACGCGCTCTCCCAGCATGTTGTACAATTCCACGGGACCTTGCCGTACGGCATCATACCCAAGAATGCGCAATTCATCGTGTACCGGATTCGGGAAGAGCACGGGCGGGTCATTATGGTAGAAGGTAACGGGGCGGACTTCAGAGAAGGTGAAGTCGCCATTGGCATCCACTTGCCGCAACCGGTAGTAACCGGTACCCTGGAGCGGTGATCGATCGATGTAGCCGTAGTTCCGGTACATCGTGGAGTTGCCTGCACCGGGCACTGATCCAATGGGCGGGAAATCCAATGCATCTGCCGAGCGTTCCACCTCGAACCGGTCATTGTCCCGCTCGCTCGCGGTGCTCCATGCAAGGCACACGCTGCTGCCGCATGCTGAGGCATCAAACCGAAGCAACTCCACAGGCAGAGGCGTGGAGACGTAATTGGCCGTGGCCAGGGTGAAGAAGGGCTTGGCTGCGGAGAAGGTCACGCCTGCGAACTCGATGCGGGAGCCGTCCATGACCGCTCCGGCATACACCGTGGCGTTTGTCCAGTAGCCGCCGTCATCATCCACAAGCAACCGCAAATTGGACAAGGGCAGGTAGTTGGCCAGCATCGCGGATTCAAACCCGACCGTGGCCTGTTGGGTGAAGGCGGTGACCTGGCATTTCCACCGCCGCTTGATGCGGGCCTGTACACCTGCGGGCAGTGATGCGAAGCAGATGGGGTCGTTGTAGACCGTGGTGTTGGCACCCCCGTCATTGCCCCACAGGAGAAAGGATTTGTCTGTTGCGAAGTTGTTCGCATTGGCGGCATTGCTCGCATCAATGCTGATGAGGCCGATGGACACGGGCTCATTGTTGTTCACGCTGATGGATTGCTTTTGCACCAGGCCGCTGGCATCATCGCGGCCAATGCCGGCAATGTCGTTGTTGTAGCCGGCGTTGGTCGTTTTGTTCCAAACAGCGGCACCTGCTGAATTTACATAGTTGTAGGTTGTGGAAGTGCCGGTGTTTCCTCCCCTTGTGATGCCGTACTTGATGGCGAGATAGGATTCCACCTGGTTCAGTTGGGCCGTGGTGAGCGCGGCGCTGTAGAAAATGACCTCGCCCATGTCGCAATCCACATACTCGCCGCCGGTGCCGTTGCGGCCCGTATAGAGCCCGGTTGACACATACGGGTTGTACAGCGCAAGGCCGCAATTGTTGCACGCGATCGGAACGGAATTGAGCCGCTGTGCAGCTGAGGCGCCGAGGCCCGACACATACAGCAACGAGGCTTCCGTGTTGCCATATTCCGTGGGGCTGGGGAAGTCGGCGGTATAGCCGAGCGTGCCCGTGGATGTCTGGATCCGGAATGACGGCTTGATCTGGATCCGTTGGGATGACGACGAGGAATAGGTAAGGCCGCTGCCATCCGTGGCAAGCGGTTTTTGGTTGGTCACCAGGAATATGCTGCCTGCGGTGCCATACAGGTTTGGCGATGTGCCGGTGTTCTCCAGGCTCGTGCTGTTGGCCGACATGAAGTGAACCCGCGGATTGTAGTTGTATTGCTTGTAGTTCACGTTTCCGGCGAGGTATCCTGGCCTGCGGGCGGCGGTTGCCTGTGCCAGGTTGAATCCTGTTGCAGAACCCCCGGATGTGTTCCACGCGCTTACCGCGCCGGGGTAGCCTATCACGGAAGAAGTGATGTTCGCCTTGTACCAAACGGCAAGGCCGCTGCTTACCCCTCCAGGAGCTTGGCCCAACAGCAAGGCGGGCATGCAAAGGACCGGCCAGAACAGGGCCTTTCGGATCATGGGTAGTGGCTTGAAGGCCCGAAACTACCGAGGTGGTATGCGAGGGAATACCTGTAGTGCGGGGTAGTTCTACCAATTGAATTGTGGAAAAAACAGGTTCATGGAGGTGGC
>JAFEAI010000264.1 GCA_018266475.1 Bacteroidota bacterium | reverse complement strand
GCCCGAGGTTCTGTTGATCCCGTTCTTCGCACCCTCCTGTCAATCCTGTAATCCTGTCCTGCCCATCATCCTGTTGATCCTGTTCTTCGCACCCTCCTGTCAATCCTGTAATCCTGTCCTGCCCATCATCCTGTTGATCCTGTACTTCCGTCCAAAAAACATCCCGTCCGCTCCGGTCCTTTTTTGCACCTTTGCCCGCCTGGTCCTGCCGGACCCGGAACCGAACACGCATGTGGGCATGGCTGGCCGGGCGCGTACTGCGCAACCGCACGGGGATCCTGATCGCGATCGGGCTCCTTACCGCCTTCATGGGCTACGAGGCCTCCAAGGTGCAGATGAGCTACCGCCAAAGCGGGCTGCTGCCCCAGAGCGACCCGGCCTACGGTGAGTACCAGGGCTTCCTGAAGACCTTTGGCGAGGACGGCAATGTGATCGTGATCGGCACGCAGGGGGAGGCGCTGTACACGCCGGCCAACTTCAGGCAGTGGTACGAGCTGGGCAGGGAGCTGCGCAAGATCGCCGGCGTGGACAGCGTGTTCAGCGAGGCCAGCCTCTTCACCCTGGTGCGCAACGACAGCCTGCAGAAGTTCGAGCTGCGCAAGGTGATGCGGGAGCTTCCGCAAACGCAGCCGCAGATGGATTCGCTCAAGGCCCACATCCGCGACCTGCCGTTTTACCGGGGCCTGTTGTACAACGACAGCACGCATGCCAGCCTGATGATGGTGTTCGTGAACGCCAAGCTCTTCAACAGCGAGGGGCGCGAGCAGGTGATCGCAGCCATGGAAGTGCCCATGGAGCGCTACAGGCAGGCCACCGGGCTGCCGCTGCACGCCAGCGGCCTGCCTTGGGTGCGGGTGAAGAACAGCCTGCTGGTGAAGGGGGAGATGCCCCTGTTCGTCATCCTCAGCCTATCCATCTGCGCCTTGCTGCTGCTGGCCTTCTACAAGTCGTGGCGGGTGATGCTGATCTGCCTTGGCGTGGTGCTGCTCACCGTGGTATGGGCCTTCGGCAGCATGGCGCTGCTGGGCTTCGGCATCACCCTGCTGCAATCGGTGATCGCCCCGCTGATCATCGTGGTGGGGGTGCCCAACTGCGTGTTCCTCATCAATGCCTACCACCACGAGTACGTGCGGCACGGCAACAAGATGAAGGCGCTGCAGCGCATGATCAGCCGGGTGGGTGCGGCCTGCTTCATCACCAACGCCACCAAGGCCGCGGGCTTCGTGGCCTTCTGCATCACCTACAGCGATGCGCTGATCGAGTTCGGGCTGGTGGCCACCATCGGCATCATGGTGCTGTGGGCGCTCAGCCTCACGCTGATCCCCATCGTGCTCAGCTACATGCCCGTGCCCAAGCCGCGGCACCTGGCCCACCTGGACCGGCGCTGGCTGGACAAGGTGGTGGAGGCCATCGTGGGCGTCACCCGCAGCAGCCGTCCGTTGATCTACGGCACCACCTTCGCGGTGACGGTGGTGGCCTGCTACGGCATCACGCGGCTGAAGGAGCAAAGCCGGATCGTGGACGACCTCCCCGCGGACAATCCCGTGGTGGCGGACCTGCACTTCTTCGAGCGCAACTTCCACGGCGTGATGCCCCTGGAGATCCTGGTGGACACGGAAAAGAAGGGCGGTGCCCTGAAGGATGCCACCCTGAAGCGGCTCGACCAGCTGGAGGACACGCTGGCCACCTATCCCGAGTTCAGCAAACCGCTCAGCGTGGTGGATGCCGTGAAGTTCATGCGCCAGGCATTCTATGGCGGCGATCCCGAACGCTACGGCCTGCTCACCGGCACGGACAAGCGCTTCATGCTGCCGTACATCGAAAACCTTACGGCCAAGGGCACGGGGCGTGCCGCGGGCGGCGCCGCCATGGGCAAGGCCTTCATCGACAGTTCCCTCAGCACCACGCGCCTTACCGTGCAGATGGCCGACATCGGCACCAAGCGCATGGACCAGGTGCTGGGCAAGCTGCGCGTGCAGGCCGACAGCATCTTCCCCGCCGACCGCTACAAAGTGGTGTTCACCGGCACCAGCGTGGTGTTCCTCAAGGGCAGCAGCTACCTGATCAGCAACCTCATCAGCAGCCTCTTTTGGGCCATCGTCATCATTGTGGTGCTGATGGCGCTGCTGTTCAGCTCGGTGCGCATCCTGGTGGTGGCGCTCATCCCCAACCTGGTGCCGCTGCTGGTCACCGCGGGCATCATGGGCTTCCTCGGCATCCCGATCAAGCCCAGCACCATGCTGGTGTTCGGCATCGCGCTGGGCATCGCGGTGGACAATGCCATCTTCTTCCTGGCGCGCTACCGCCTGGAGGTGAAGCTGAGCAAGGGCGACCTGGCGCAAAGCGTGGACAACGCCATCCGCGAGGTGAGCGTGGGCATCATCTACACCAGCGTGGTGCTGGTGGCAGGCTTCAGCATGTTCGCCTTCTCGCGCTTCGGCGGCATCCAGGCGCTGGGCCTGCTCACCACCATCACCCTGCTCACGGCCATGCTCACCAACCTGCTGGTGCTGCCCTCCTTGGTGCTGTCGTTGAACAAGCGCATCATGTCAAAGGCATTCGGCGAGCCCATGCTGGAGATCCTGGACGAGGAGGACGACATAGAGCTGGATGCGCTCACCGTGGAACACCATCAAGCAAAAGCGGACCAGCCATGAAAGGCATCATCCTCGCCGGCGGCAGCGGCACGCGCCTGCATCCGCTCACCCTGGCCGTGAGCAAGCAGCTCATGCCGGTGTATGACAAGCCGATGATCTACTATCCGCTGAGCACCTTGCTGGCGGCGGGCATCCGGGAAGTGCTGCTGATCAGCACCCCGCATGACCTGCCGCACTTCCGCAAGCTGCTCGGCGACGGGAGCGCGTTGGGCTGCTCCTTTTCCTACGCGGAGCAGGCCGTTCCCAACGGGCTGGCGCAGGCCTTCGTCATCGGCCGCGATTTCGTGGGCGGGGAGAGCGTGGCGCTGATCCTGGGCGACAACATCTTCCACGGGCGCGGCCTGGGCCGCATGCTGGGTGAGCACACCGCACCGCAGGGCGGGCTGGTCTTCGCCTACCACGTCAGCGATCCCGAGCGCTACGGCGTGGTGGAGTTCGATGCTGACAACCGCGTGGTAAGCATCGAGGAAAAGCCGGCCAGGCCCAAGAGCAACTATGCCGTGCCAGGGCTGTATTTCTATGACAACAGCGTGCTGGACATCGCCGCCAAGCTGAAGCCCAGTGCGCGCGGGGAGTATGAGATCACCGATGTGAACAAGGAGTACCTCCGGCAGGGGCGGCTGAAGGTGGAGCTCCTGGACCGCGGCACCGCGTGGCTGGACACGGGCACCTTCCGCAGCCTGATGCAGGCCGGCCAGTACGTGCAGGTCATCGAGGAGCGGCAGGGACTGCGGATCGGCTGCATTGAGGAGGTGGCCTTCAAGAAGGGCTACATCGATGCGGCGCAATTGAAAGCCGTGGCCACGCCGTTGGTGAAGAGCGGGTACGGGGAGTATTTGTTGAAGTTGATTGAAGACTAGTTGTTGGTTGTCAGTTGTTAGTTGTCAGTGTGCCCAAACAACCGACAACCGGCAACTGACAACTAAAGACATGACCCACCAAACCCTCATCGAAGCACGCATCGCCGAGTGGACGCAGCAGCTTCCGCAGGGCAACCTCTACGCGCCCATGGCCTACCTGATGGGCCTGCCCGCCAAACGTGTGCGGCCCGCACTGGTGCTGATGGCCTGCGAGCTCTTCGGGGGCCGTGCGGAAGATGCGCTGGACGAGGCCCTCGGCATCGAGCTCTTCCACAACTTCACCCTGATCCACGATGACATCATGGATGCCGCGCCGCTGCGCCGGGGCCATGCCACCGTGCATGAAAAGTGGGACGTGAACACGGCCATCCTCAGCGGCGACGCCATGCTGGTGAAGGCCTACCAGTTGATGGGCAAGCATCCGCAGGTGGCCGCGATCTTCAGCGAACATGCCTTGGCGGTGTGCGAAGGCCAGCAGCTGGACATGGACTACGAGCGGCGTGCGCAGGTGACCACGGCGGAATACCGCGCCATGATCCGCCTGAAGACCGCCGTGCTGCTGGCGTGCGCGTTGCGCGTGGGAGCTGCGGTGGCCGGTGCATCGGGAGAGGGCAGCGAGCGCATCGGCGCCTTTGGTGAGCACCTCGGCCTGGCCTTTCAGTTGCGCGATGATCTATTGGATGCCTTCGGCGACCCTGCAATAACCGGCAAGCAACAAGGTGGCGACCTGCGCGCCGGGAAGAAGACGTTCTTGTTGATCCGCGGATTGGAATTGAGCGGAGCGCAGGGACGTCGTGAACTTCAGGAAGAGTTGGCCAGGCCCGCCGAACAACGTGACGTGCGGCGCATGCTGGCAGTGCTGGAGGAACTGGGCGTGCGCACTGAAGCCGAAGGCACGGTGCAGCAGGAAGAGGGCCTGGCGATGAATGCCATTGACAAGGTATCGGCGCCTGCTGCGCGCAAAGAACCCTTGCGCCAATTGGCCACGCTTCTGATGGGGCGCATCCGGTGACGCACCTTCCCGCCCCCGCGCCCGATCGGCCCCCACCGCCCCTGTTTTCGCACACCCACGCCAAGGATCCACTTCGATTGCTACATTTCCTCCATGCGGACCTGGTTGCGCACAGTAGGCCTAATGGTGCTTGGATCATACGCCTTGGGCTTGTGCGGGCAGGGAAGCGGGGCACCGCCCTCGGAAAGGCGCGCCGATGGAGTGTTGATCAATCCCGAGAGCTTGTGGAACGGAAAGACAAGCGTGGCGGGGCAAGGGTTTGAAGTACCGGGGATCGACCTCTCCAAGGGCCGCGATCAACGGCACCGCATTGGTGACAGCGCTCAATATGCCCTGCGCAGCTACGTGGATACCGCGTGGGCTTCAGCCTCCGCCTCGAAGGACAGCATAGTGCCCGGTGCCACCGTGCATTGGGTGCGCTATCACCTGAAGGCGGGCGAAGAGATCAAGGGTTGGCACTTGTTGGTGAACGTGCATGTGAAAGCCGCGTTCACCATGTACCTGAACGGCAAGAAGCTGGTTGATGCAGCCGCACCAGGAGACCGTGCATGGACGCGATACGATTCCGTGCCGCGGTACACCGTGCCAGTGGCCCTGCTGTGCGACGGCCGGGATGAGGTGCTGGCCCTGCGGCTGGAAACCAGCCCGGGCGAAACCCTTGCACAAACCGGCTTGGATGTGAGCATCCATGCGGCGGACAGCGGCTATCATTTGAACAGCCTCGTGATGAACTACGGCGTGTTCATCGGCATCAATGTCCTCATCCTGTTGATGGCCTTGGTGCAGGGCTGGTCCGAGCAGAAGCGCAAAGGATGGTTGTTGCTTGCGGCGTTGTCGCTGTGCTCGGTGGTGGACACCATCTGCGTGGTGGGCGGGTCCATGGGGGTGCTGGGCTGGCCTCCCGCCATGGCGCGCGTGCTGGAGATCATGCGGATCATCACCGTGCCATGGGGCATGTACCTGCTGATCTTGGTGCTGGCGGAGCTGCGGGGCGAATTGAGCAGGAGGCGCACGCTGTTCTACAGCGCGGGAATCGCGGTGATCACCCTGGGAGGCATCATGGTGCTGCGGATGATCAGGCATGCACGGACGGGCCAATGGTTTTCCTTTTCCTATGGGGAGGCCTCCGGTGCGCAACTGGCCTATTACATCGTGCTTGCCATACTGGTTGTTGCAGGCGTGCTGGTTTTGGCGTGGTTTGCCATCGAAGAAGTCCGCTTGGGCATCAAGCTGTGGCGTTCCAAGGGGTACGAACGCTGGGTGGGCGTGGGTGCGGTGGCGGCCAGCCTGCTCACCTTCATACTGGGCGTAGCAGGTGGGTCCGCCGGTTTTGTCCTTGGCAACTGGCTGTCGGTGCTGGCAAGCTACTGCTCCTTCGTGGCCGTTCCGATCAGCGTGGCCATCTACCTCTCCATCCGCTCGGCGCACCATACACGGCTGGTGACCCGCCAGCGCGATGAACTGGACCGCGAGGTGCAGGAACGCACGGCGGAACTGCGGTCGGAGAAAGAGCGCAGTGATGAGCTGCTGCACAACATCCTGCCGCACGAGGTGGCCGACGAGCTGAAGCGGACCGGTGTGGCGGCGGCGAAGCACTTCGATGAAGCAACCGTGCTCTTCTCCGATTTCCGCGGGTTCACGCAGATCAGCGAGAGGCTTTCACCGGAGCAGCTGGTGAACGAACTGGACACCTGCTTCAAGCATTTCGACGGGCTGATGGACAAGTGGCACATCGAGAAGATCAAGACCATCGGTGATGCGTACATGGCCGCTGGCGGCCTGCCCGACCCCGGCAAGGGAAGCCCTGCGGATGTGGTGCATGCCGCACTGGAGATGCAGGAGTTCATGGAGGAGTTGGCGCAGAAGCGCGCCGCACAAGGGCTTCCCGTGTTTCGCATGCGCGTGGGCATCCACACCGGCCCGGTGGTGGCGGGCATCGTGGGGGTGAAGAAATTCCAGTACGACATCTGGGGCGATACGGTGAACACGGCTTCGCGGATGGAGTCCTCCGGGGAAGTGGGGCAGGTGAACATCAGTGAGGCGACGTATGCGCTGGTGAAAGACACGGTTGTCAGGGCACAGTTGCCCGTTGTCAGTGTCGGCATCGGCAGCCTGACAACGGACAACCAACAACTGATAACCCCAAAGGCTTTCACCTTCACCCCGCGCGGCAAAGTGCAGGCCAAGGGCAAGGGCGAAATGGAGATGTACTTTGTTCGCCGAAGAACCAGCGGAGCATAGGGGAACTTGGTCAACCGGCCAAGTCCCGCATTGCCGTACCAGGCGTGGGATACCTGAACCGGAATCCGCAGTCCCCGGTGATCAAGGGCGCAGTTGCCAGTTGTCAGTTGTCAGGGCGCAGTTGTCAGTTGTCAGTGTCGGCACCGGCAGCCTGACAACCAACAACTGACAACCAACAACTGACAACCCAACAACTGACAACCAACAACTGACAACCCAACAACGGACACCTACCTCGCCTGCTCCAAGATCCGGAAGTCCTCCTTGATGAACCCCATCTTCTTGTCGAAGAGCGCGGCCTCGTCGCGCTGATACATCAGTTCGCCCGTGCTGGCGTTGAACACGCGGCGGAAGCACCACTTTGTCTTGTAGTCGCCGGTGATCACCACATCGGCCAGGGCCACGCCGGGCTGGCCCTTTTCGGCGGCGGCCATCAGCTGCGGATAGTCCATCAGCTTCACCTCGCGGGTATAGGTCTCCTTGATCGCCGCCACATCGGGCAGGCTCTTGTCCAACTGGTCCTTGGCCACCCACAGCTCCATTTCCTTCACGAAGCGGTTGCGGCTGGCGTACAGGCGGTCGGCGGTGGCCTTGTCGGTGATCTTGCCGTTCTCCACCTGCTTCAGGTAGTCCTGCAGCGTTTTCACGTACACCTTCAGCATGGCGGCGCCGCCGTTGTCCACCAGCTTGGGGTCGATGAGGATGGAGGCCAGTTCCTGCGCGGGCGGCACATTGGTAACGGCATTGTCCTCCACGGCGAGCAGTTCGCCCTTTTTCATTTTCCACCCCTGCACCAGGGCCAAAAAGGTGGCGGTGTGCTTCTCGGCATCGGTCTTGCGCACCTTCATCAGGTAGATGCTTGCGGGGTCCAGCGGCGCGGTCACCAGGTCGGTGATGGTGCCGAAATCGGTGTTGGCGGTGAACTTCCAGTCGGCCTTCACGGCGTTGAGCAGTTCGCGGTTGTAGGGGCTGTCGGCGGCATCGCGCAGAATGCGGGTGGTGCTGCCCTTGGCTGTAGCCACGGCCTTTTTGTCGAAGGTGCCGTACTGTGCGGAGGCGAGGGAGGCGGCCAGCAGGGCGGGGACGATCAGGAGGATGCGCATAGGAGGATTGTACCTGGTTTTGTTCAGTTGCAGGGCGGCTGGGCAAAAAGCCTGCCACGGGCGTGCAGTGCTGCGGGCGAAATTAGCACCCCGGTTTTGGCGGCAGCGGCCTCCGGGTGTGCGGCATGAACGACGGATTGTCAAGAACGGGGGAGGGCGGTGGCGGCCTGCGCAAGCGGCTGGACGAGGCGGTGGTACTGCGGCACACGGTGATGCAGTTGCGCAAGGACCTGCGGGAGGAGGCAATAGCGGAGCCCGCCGTGGGGGCGGGCGCGTTCGAGCAGCTGCGGGCGCGGGTGCAGGAAGTGCTGGAGGCGCGTCAGCAGGAGGGCGCCCATGCGTTCGGGCTGGTGGTGAACCGGGTGGACCTCACCGAGCAGCAGCTGCGCGCCGCCATGGGGGAAGGCGGCCTGCACGGCCTGGCTGGCACCGTGGTGCTGCGCTGCCTGCAGAAGGTGCTGAGCCGCATGCGCTTCGCGGGTCTGGGGTGATGCACTGCAGGGCAACCAGCCCCGCCTTTGCTCCGTACCAATGCGGCAAAGCCGTGGCTACCTTTGCGGCCCGGTTCCTTTTTCCGGCCATGGACAAGAACAAATTCCTCAGCAACATCGACCCTGCCGCCCTGGACGGCCTGTATCAGCAGTACCGGTCGGACGCCACCTCCGTTTCACCGGACTTGGCGCGGTTCTTTGAAGGATTTGACCTGGCGCGGGCGCGGTTTCCGGAGCTTCCCGGGCAGGCGGCTCCGGGCGGTGCCGGCCAAGAGCAGTTGGGCAAGGAGTTCAAGGTGATCGCCCTGATCAACGCCTACCGCGAGCGGGGCCACCTCTTTACGCGCACCAACCCGGTGCGGGAGCGGCGCACCTACACGCCCACGCTGGACCTGGCCAACTTCGGGCTGGCCGAGGCGGACCTGCCGGCGGAATTTGATGCGGGCTCGGAGATCGGCATAGGCCGCGCCACGCTGGCCACCATCGTGGCGCATTTGAAGGCCACCTACTGCCAAAGCATCGGCGCCGAATACCGGTTCATCCGCGATGTGGAGCGCACCCAGTGGCTGCAGGAGCGGATGGAAAAGGACCGCAACACGCCCGACTTCTCCACGGAGGAAAAGAAGGAGATCCTGCGCAAGCTGGGCCAGGCCGTGGTGTTTGAACGCTTCCTGGGCAAGAAGTTCATCGGCCAGAAACGATTCAGCCTGGAGGGCGGCGAAACCTTGATCCCCGCGCTGGACACGGTGATCGAGCACGGGGCCGATGCCCATGGCATCACCGACATTGTGATCGGCATGGCGCACAGGGGCCGGCTGAACGTGCTGGCCAACACCTTCAACAAGACCTACGAATCCATCTTCGCCGACTTTGAGGGGCGGGACTACGAGGATGCCTACGTGGAAGGCGACGTGAAGTACCACATGGGCTTCAACAGCTGCATGGTCACCAACAAGGGCAAGGGGATCAACCTGATCCTGGTGCCCAACCCCAGCCACCTGGAGAGCGTGGGGCCGGTGATGGAGGGTCTTTCGCGGGCGCTGATCGAGAAGGACCACGGCTTCCAGAGCGGCAAGCTGTGCCCGGTGCTGATCCACGGCGATGCCGCCATAGCGGCACAGGGCGTGGTGTACGAGCTGGCGCAAATGGCGGGCCTGAAGGCTTACAGCACCGGCGGCACGCTGCACGTGGTGGTGAACAACCAGGTGGGCTTCACCACCAACTACATCGACGGCCGCACCAGCACGTATTGCACCGATGTGGCCAAGGTGACGCAAAGCCCCGTGTTCCATGTGAACGACGATGATGCCGAGGCCGTGTGCCACGTGATGAAGCTGGCGCTGGACTACCGGCAGCGCTTCAAGAGCGACGTGTTCATCGACCTGCTGGGCTACAGGAGGCATGGGCACAACGAGGGCGACGAGCCCAAGTTCACGCAGCCCATCCTGTACAAGGCCATCGCCACGCACAAGGACCCGCGGGAGATCTACAGCGAGAAGCTGCAGGCCAGCGGGGCCATCGAGGCCAGCGTGGCCGAGGAGATGGAGGACAGCTTCAACCAGCTTCTCCAGGAACGGCTCACCGAATCCAAGGAACTGCCCAAGGCGGTGATCACCTCCTTTTTGGCGGACCGCTGGATGGGCCATGTGCGCGCCACGGTGGAAGGCCTGCAGCGGTCGCCGGACACCGGCGTGAAGAAGGAACAGTTGCTGAAGATCGCCGCCAAGCTCGCCGAGATCCCTGCAGGCAAGAAGTTCTTCAACAAGCTGGAGCGCATCCTGCATGAGCGCGCCAAGATGGTGGAGGAGGACCGCCTGGACTGGAGCATGGGCGAGCTGCTGGCCTACGGCACCCTGCTGTGCGAGGGCCATTCGGTACGCCTAACGGGGCAGGACGTGGAGCGCGGCACCTTCAGCCACCGCCACGCCGTGGTGAAGGTGGAGGACAGCGAGGAGGAATACATCCACCTGAAGCACCTTCAGGAAGGGCAGGCGCTGATGCAGGTGTACAATTCGCTGCTGAGCGAATACGCGGTGCTGGGCTTCGAGTACGGATATGCCTTTGCCACGCCTTCCGCCCTCACGCTGTGGGAGGCGCAGTTCGGCGATTTCATGAACGGCGCACAGATCATCATCGACCAGTACCTGAGCGCGGCCGAGGAAAAGTGGAACGCCATGAACGGCCTGGTGCTGCTGCTGCCCCACGGCTACGAGGGGCAGGGCGCCGAGCACAGCAGCGCCCGCATGGAGCGCTTTCTGCAGATGTGCGCCGAGCAGAACATGATCGCGGCCAACCCCACCACGCCGGCCAACTTCTTCCACCTGCTGCGCAGGCAGCTCACGTGGTCCTTCCGCAAGCCGCTGGTGGTCTTTACGCCGAAGAGCTTGCTGCGGCACCCGCGCTGCGTCAGCCGCATGGACGACCTTGCAAGCGGGCGGTTCCAGGAGGTGATCGACGACCCCTCCGCCGACGCGGCACAGGTGGGCACCTTGATCCTGTGCCAAGGCAAGGTGTACTACGAGCTGCTGGAATGCAAGGAGGAGGCCGCCGCCGCGGATGTGGCCCTTGTGCGCGTGGAGCAGCTGCACCCGCTGCCCGTGCCGCAGCTGGAGGCCATCTTCGCCAAATATGCGGCAGCCAAGGACGTGCGCTGGGTGCAGGAAGAACCCCGCAACATGGGCGCAGCCACGTACATGCTGGAACATCTGCACCAGGTGAAAGGTGCGCCCGCCGCAGCGGACGTGCGTGTGGTGGCGCGCAAGGCCAGCGGTCCGCCGGCCACCGGCAGCGGGGTGCGCAGCGCCCTGCAGCAGAAGGCCATCATGGCCGAGGCCTTCGCCGACCGCACGCCCGTGAAGGCCGTAAAACAGGTGAAATCAAAGGTGCGCGCCTGAGGAAAGTGCGTGCCGATCCAGGATACCATAGCAAAGCCCCGTTATTACCAGCAAGATCACATGGCCAACATCGACGTGAAAGTCCCCAGCCCCGGTGAAAGCATCAGCGAAGTGCGCATTGCGCAGTGGCTGGTGGCCGACGGCGACGTAGTGAAGAAGGACCAGGTGATCGCGGAGATTGACAGCGACAAGGCCACCTTGGAGCTGAGCGCGGAGGACGGGGGCAAGATCAGCCTGCTGGCCAAGGCCGACGACACGGTACACGTGGGCGACGTGGTGGCCAGGATAGATACCAGCGTAAAGCCGCCCAAGGAGGAAGTGAAGGCCCCGGCGGCAGCGCCCCCGGCAGCTTCGCCCAGTGCCGCCCCAGCGGCGCCTGCGGCACCGCCGGTGGCTGCACCGGCCGTGCCCCGTGAGGCGGCTCCGGTGCATGCCACGCCCGTGGCCAAGGCCGTGATGGCCGACAAGGGGATCAGCGGCGACCAGGTGAAGGGCACCGGCCCCAACGGGCGCATCAGCAAAGGCGACGTGGAGGCCTACCTCGCCGGGGGCGTGGCCGCGCCCGTGCTGATGAACGGGTGGGGAGGCACGCGCAACAGCACGTCCACCAAGATGAGCACCCTGCGCAAGAAGGTGGCCGAGCGCCTGGTGAGCGTGAAGAACGAAACGGCCATGCTCACCACCTTCAACGAGGTGGACATGAGCGCGGTGATGGCCGTGCGCGACAAGTACAAGGACAAGTTCAAGGAGAAGTACGGCGTGAGCCTCGGCTTCATGTCCTTCTTCACCAAGGCCGTCACGGAAGGGCTGCGGCTGTTTCCCAACATCAACGCACAGTTGGACGGGGAGAACGTGGTGACCTTCGACTATGCGGACATCGGCATCGCCGTAAGCTCGCCCAAGGGCCTGATGGTGCCGGTGGTGCGCAATGCCGAGCAGATGAGCCTGGCGCAGATCGAGCAGGCGATCAAGGACCTTGCGATAAAGGCGCGCGACGGCAAGCTGAGCCTGGCGGAAATGACGGGCGGCACCTTCACCATCACCAACGGGGGCGTGTTCGGCAGCATGCTCAGCACGCCGATCATCAACCCGCCGCAGAGCGCCATCCTGGGCATGCACAACATCGTGGAGCGCCCCGTGGCCGTGAACGGGCAAGTGGTGGTGCGCCCGGTGATGTACCTGGCCCTGAGCTACGACCACCGCATTGTGGACGGCAAGGAGAGCGTGAGCTTCCTGTACAAGGTGAAGGAGATGCTGGAAGACCCCGCCAAGCTGGTGCTGGGCGGAAAAGATCCCGGCCAAGTGCTGGCGGGGCTGTAAGGCCGAAGCGGCTTTCAGCATGGCCGCAAGGGGTGGTTGAAAGGCCGGAACCGCAAACGGGTCTTCCCCTGTTCGTGCATTTCGAGTGCTGCGGTGCCGTGCCTGGCACGGAGGCTTGGCCACGTCCGGCGCAATGCGTAGCTTGGTGGCATGTTTAGGCGAGGGGTGTTCACCGCCATGTTGTTGGCGGGCTGTGCAACGGGCGCATGGGCGCAGGTGCCCGGGGTGATCACGGGTTGGGAGCCGCTGCCGGACAGCCTGATGCGGGCATGGCGACTGCCACCGGATGAAGTGAGGCGCCTGCAGGTGATCCAGGAGGATTACGGCATCGAGCGGAGCGAGGTGTGGAACACGCCCGGCGTGGCCGGTGAGGAGAAAGCGGCGCGCATAGCGAAATTGGGCGATGCACGCGCCGCGGAGATCAAGGGGGTGTTGGGCACGGCCCAATACGAACGGTGGCTGCAGTGGGTGCGTGCATCAAGTTCCCTGCGGGAACCAGCACGCTGAACTCCGGGCCTGCTGTGCTGGCCATTCATCTTTTTACGGATGATCGCATTCCTGACCATGCGGGTATCCGCTGTTTTTTCAGGTGCAACCCAACACGGGCCTGTTGACAATTCCGGAGATCATGCAAAAGAGCCGGGTAATAGGCGCATCTATGTTTGGTGCGGAAGTGTTCGATCCTCGTAAGGCAAAGGCGGAGCACCCGGAGGTGGATGTTGATCGGGACCGCATGAAGCCTGCGCCATGAGCCGCCCGGTAACGGATGGCGGATGGACCAGAAGGGGGCCGGCCTTCCGATCATACCGCCGTTACATGGTTGCACAGATACCCCAACGTGACACAAGGAACAAACGAAGCGGGCTGCAAAAGCCCCTGTTCCTGCAGTTCCTCCGCAAGCTGGCCTTTGCCGCGCTGGCCGTGCTGCTTTGGCAGGGCGAGGCCAGGGCCACCCACGCCATGGGCGGGGAGCTGACCTACAAATGCCTCGGGAACAACAAATGGGAGGTCACCCTGAACTTCTACCGGGACTGCAACGGCGTGGCGGCGCCCACCAACTGCAACAACGGCCTGCAGTTCAGCGTGAGCTCGGCCACCTGCGGCGCCAGCTTCACCCAGTGCTTCGACAACAACCCCACCGTGCAGATCATCACCCCGATCTGCCCCAGCGAAACCGACCGGTGCGTCAGTGCCAACGGCACCTACGGCGTGGAGAAGTACACCTACAAGAAGGTGGTGGACCTGGCAAGCTACGCCTCCTGCAGTGCGGATGACTGGTTCTTCGCATGGTCGTTGTGCTGCCGCAACAATGCGGTCACCTCCCTGAACAACCCCGGCAACCGCGAGCTATACCTGGATGCCCGGTTGAACAAGACAACGGGCCTGTGCAACAACTCGCCCACCTTCACCAACTCGCCGGCCGCGTTCTACTGCATCGGCCAGCCGATCAGCTACAACCCGGGCGCGGTGGATGCAGACGGTGATTCCCTGGTGTATGCGCTGATCCCCGCCCGCGGCGCCAACGGGGTGAACATTCCCTATAACGCCAATTACTCGGCTGCGCAACCCATCCGCAACAGCGGCGGTGCGAACGCCGTGGTGCTGAACCCGCAGACAGGCACCATGACGGTAACGCCGAGTGTGATACAGGTGGCCGTGGTCACCTACCAGGTGAAGGAATACCGGAACGGCGTGCTCGTGGGGACCATTACGCGCGATGTGCAGTTCGTGATCCGCGCCTGCACCGGCAACACCGCGCCCACGGCCAGCGGCATCAACGGCACTTCCAACTACTCCATGCAGGTATGTGCCGGCACGCCGATCTCCTTCACGGTGAACAGCAGCGACCCGGATGCCGGCCAAACCGTCACCATGGGCTGGAACAACGGCATTCCCGGGGCCACCTTCACCACCGCCGGATCGCCCTTCCCCACGGGCACCTTCACCTGGACGCCCACGGTGGCCAACATCGGCAACAACACCTTCACCGTGCATTTGGAGGACAACGGGTGCCCCTTGAAAGGGGTGAACGACTTCGGCTTCTCCGTCCTGGTGACGCCGCCAGCCACCGATGTGAGCGCGGGCCCGGATTTCTCCGTGTGCGGCACGTCGGCCACCCTGGCGGCCTCCATGCCGTATGCAGGCGTGTCGGGCTCCTGGTCCGTGGTGAGCGGCACAGGCACCTTCGGCAACCCCCAATCGCCCACCTCCACGGTAACCGGGTTGTCCGCAGGCGCCAACGTGTTCCGTTGGACGGCGGATTACCAAACCTGCGGCACGCGCAGCGCCCAGGTGACCGTGACCAGCTACAACACGGGGCAGGCCGCGGCCAATGCGGGGCCCGCGCAGCAGATCTGCCAGCCGCCCAACTTGGTAACGCTGGCGGCCAACGCGGTGGCGGCACCGGCCACCGGCACCTGGACGTTCGTTACGGGCTCGGGCACCATCACCAGCCCGAACTCGCCCACCAGTACCGTCACCGGCCTGGCCGCAGGCATCAACCGCCTGCGGTGGACCATCAACAACGGCCCTTGCGGAAGCACGCAAAGTGAAGTGGTGATCACCGTGTACAACAGCGCACAACCTGCGGCCAATGCCGGTGCGCCCATCTCCATCTGCCTGCCCACGAACACCGTGACCCTGAACGGCAACGCCGCCACGGCGCCCGCCACCGGCACCTGGACGTTGGTGAGCGGCAGCGGCACCATCACCACCCCCGGCAACCGCAACACCACGGTCATGGGGCTTACGGCCGGTGTGCATGTGTTCAAGTGGACCATCACCAACGGCCCCTGCACGCCGGGGTCCACCTCGGACCAAGTGACGGTGACCGTGTACTCGAACGCCAGCCCCAACGCAAATGCAGGCCCGGACCAGCAGGTTTGCACGCCCTCCGGCGCCACGCTTAGCGGCAGCGCGCCCATTTTCCCAGCCACCGGCCTGTGGACGCTGGTGAGCGGGTCGGGCACTATTTCCGCGCCCACCAGCGCAACCACCACGGTATCCAACCTGGGCATCGGGGCCAATGTGTTCCAATGGACGGTGAACAACGGCCCGTGTGCCAACGGCGTCACCACGAGCCAGGTAACGATCACCGCCTATGACCAAACGGTGAGCGGGGCCAACGCCGGGCCGGACATGTCCTTCTGCCTGCCCACCACCACGGCCACCATGGCGGCCAACGCACCGGCAGCGCCCGCGCAAGGCACCTGGACGCTGGTGAGCGGAAGCGGCACCATCGCCAACATCCACAGCGCCACCACTGCGGTAAGCGGGCTGGCTGTGGGCGAGAACGTGTTCCGCTGGGCCATCAGCAACGGCCCTTGCCCGGTGAACCCGCCGAACGACCTGGTGTCCATCTTCATTTATGACGTGAACGCGCCGGCGGCCAATGCGGGCCCGAACCAGCAATTGTGTACCCCGGCCACCAGCACCACGCTGGCCGGCAACGCACCGGTATTTCCGGCCACGGGCCAATGGACGGTGGTGGCGGGCACGGGCGTATTCGCCAATGCGGGCGACCCCCACACCACGGTCTCCGGCCTGAGCGTAGGCGTGAACACCTTCCGCTGGCGGTTGAACAACGGGCCGTGCGCCAACCCGATCACGCAATCCGACGTGTCGGTAACGCTGTACAACGCCGCCAACCCGGTGGCCAATGCGGGCCCGAACCAGGACCTGTGTACGCCGGCCAACTCCACCAACCTGGCCGGCAGCGCGGTGATCGCGCCCGCCACCGGCACCTGGACGCTGGTGAGCGGCACCGGCACCATCGTATCGCCCAACAGCCCCACCACGCAGGTCACCGGGCTTGCCGTGGGCGACAACATCTTCCGCTGGACCGTGCTCAACGGCCCGTGCACCAACCCCGTTACCACCAGTGATGTGCGCATCCGGGTGTACAACAGCGCCAACCCGGTGGCGAACGCCGGCCCGGACCAGCAGCTTTGCTCGAACGCCAACTCCACGGTGCTCGCGGGAAGCAACATCATCGTGCCGGCCACCGGCCTGTGGACGCTGGTGAGCGGCGGCGGAACCCTGCTTACGCCCAACAGCCCCACCACGGCGGTAACGAACCTGCCGGTGGGGGTGAACATCTTCCGCTGGACCGTGGGCAACGGCCCCTGCCCGAACGGCAGCACTTTTGACGAGGTGGCGATCACGGTGTTCGATGCCAATCATCCGGTGGTGACCGTAAGCCCGGCGCAGAGCATCTGCGTGCCCACCTCGGCAAACACCGTTTCAGTATCGGGCAGCACGCCCGTGGCACCGGCCACGGGCCAGTGGACGCTGGTTTCCGGCAGTGGCACCATCACCTCCCCGAACAGCCCCGCCACCACCATTACGGACATGGGCTTCGGGGTGAACGTGTTCCAATGGACCGTGAGCAACGGCCCCTGCACGCTGAACCAGAACAGTGCCCAAGTATCCATCTCGGTGTACAACGCCAGCATGCCCACTGCGGATGCCGGCCCTGACCAGAGCCTTTGCACGCCCATCACAAGCACCACGCTGGCGGGCAGCGCGCTCATTACGCCCGGCACGGGCCAGTGGACGGTGGTAAGCGGCAGCGGCATTTTTGCCAATGCGAACAACCCGGCCACCGCCGTGTCCGGGCTCTCCCTCGGCGCCAACGTGTTCCGCTGGACGGTGAACAACGGGCCCTGCGCCGCGCCCAGCTCCGATGTGGTCACCATCTCCCTCTTCAACGGCAACGCCCAACAGGCCAATGCGGGCCCTGACCAGGCACTGTGCAGCACCAACGCCACCGCCGTGATGGCCGCCAACGCCGCCATTGCCCCGGCCACGGGATCCTGGAGCGTGCAGCAGGGCACGGCCGTATTTGCCAATGCCACTTCGCCCACCACCAACGTAACGGGCCTGTCGGTAGGGGTGAACATCCTGGTGTGGTCCTTGAACAACGGTGCGTGCGGCACCAGCACGAGCCAGGTGAGCATCACCGTGTACGACCAGGCGAACCCGGTGGCCAACGCGGGGCCTGCCCAGCAGCTCTGCACGCCCACTACGGCCACCACACTGAGCGGAAGCACACTGATCGCGCCGGCCACCGGCACATGGACGCTGGTGAGCGGCACGGGCAACATTGTTTCGCCCGGCAGCCCCACCACCCAGGTGAACGGGCTGGGCATCGGCAACAACGTGTTCCGCTGGACGGTGAACAACGGCCCCTGCGCCAACGGCACCACCTTCAGTGAAGTGGTCATCAGCGTGTTCAGCGGTGCGGCGCAGGCGGCCAATGCGGGCCCGGCGCAGGACATCTGCACACCGGCCAGCTCGGTGACCTTGGCGGGCAACCTGGCCGTGAGCCCCGCCCAGGGCACCTGGTCCGCAGGGCCGGGGATCACCTTCTCGGACATCCACTCGCCCACGGCCACCGCCAGCGGATTGCAAGTGGGCAACAACGTGCTTACCTGGACCATCAGCAACGGCTCCTGCGGCACCACCTCCAGCCAGGTGACCATCCGCGTGTTCAACGCCGCCAACCCGCCCGCCAATGCCGGCCCGGACCAGCAGCTGTGCAGCCCCGCCAACAGCACCACGCTGGCGGGCAGCAGCCTGATCTACCCGGCCACGGGCACCTGGATCCTGGTGAGCGGCACCGGCACCATCACCAACCCGGCCTCGCCCACCAGCACTGTAACAGGCTTGGCCGTAGGCCCCAACGTGTTCCGCTGGACCGTGGCCAACGGCCCCTGCGGCGCGCCCACTTCGGCGCAGGTCACCATCACGCTCTTCGACAGTTCCGTGAGCGGTGCTGATGCAGGGCCGGACCAAAACCTCTGCACCCCGCAGACCACGGCCACCATGGCCGCCAGCGCAGCACCCTTCCCCGCACAGGGCACGTGGGTGCTGGTATCCGGCGGCGGCACCATCACCGACAGCCACAACCCGGCCACCACCATCACCAACATGCCCGTGGGTGAAAACAAGTTCCGGTGGACGGTAAGCAACGGCGCATGCCCGGTGAACCCGCCGACCGACGTGGTATCCATCTTCGTGTACGACGCGAACAACCCCGTGGCCAATGCGGGCCCGGACCAAAGCCTGTGTACGCCCGGCACGGCCACCACCTTCGCAGGCAGCAGCGTGACCTTCCCTGCGCAAGGCACTTGGACGCTGGTGAGCGGCACCGGTGCGATCGCGGACATCCACGCGTCAAACTCAGCGGTCAGTGGCCTCTCCGTGGGTGAAAACGTGTTTGAATGGACCGTGGTGAACGGCCCATGCGCCGATCCGTTGACCAAGGACCGGGTGAGCATCTTCGTGTACGACCGGAACAATCCCGCCGCCAACGCCGGCCCGGACCAAAACCTGTGTACGCCCACGGAAAGCGCCGTGCTTGCCGGCAATGCGGCCACGTTCCCGGCAACAGGCACCTGGTCGCTGGTGCAAGGCAGCGGATCGATCGCCGATGCACACGACCCCCACACCACCGTGACCGGCTTAGGCGTTGGGGAAAACATCTTCAAGTGGACCATGAGCAACGGGCCGTGTACGAACGGCACCACCACCGACCTGGTGAGCATCTTCCTCTTTGACTCCAACACGCCGAACGCCAACGCCGGCCCCGACCAGCAGCTGTGCCTGCCCACCACCGCAGCCACCCTGGCGGGCAGCGCGGTGATCCAGCCGGCCCAAGGCACCTGGACGGTGGTGGCCGGCACGGGCGCATTTGCCGACCTGCATGCGCCCAATACGGCGGTAACCGGGCTTTCCGTGGGAGCCAACACCTTCCGCTGGACGGTGAGCAACGGCGTGTGCAGCACCACCAGCGACGAGGTAACCCTATACCTGTACGACGCAGCGAACCCGGCGGCCAACGCAGGTGCGGACCAACAGATCTGCACACCTGCAAGCACCGTGGTGATGGCGGGCAGCGCGGTGATCTTCCCGGCGCAAGGCACATGGACGCTCGTCAGCGGATCCGGCACCATCACCAACCTGCACTCGCCCACCACCACCATCGTGGACATGCACGTGGGCACCAGCGTGTTCGCCTGGACGGTGGACAACGGCCCATGTGCCAACGGCATCACCACCGACCAAATGACGGTAGAGGTGTTCGATCGCGACAACCCTTCGGCATACGCGGGAACCGACACAAGCCTGTGTACCGCCAATGGAACCAGCCTCGCCTTGGCGGCAAGCAGCGTAACCGCACCGGCCGTAGGCACGTGGACGGTGGTGCAGGGTGCAGGCACCTTCGTGAACGCACATGACCCGCACACCACGGTGAACGGCCTGGGCGTGGGCAGCAACATCCTGCGCTGGACCGTCTCCAATGGGCCGTGCGAGAACCACCTGAGCTTTGATGAGATGACCATCCTGCTGTACAACGTGAACAATCCCGTTGCCAACGCAGGGCCGGACCAAAGCCTGTGTACGCCCAACAGCTCCACCACCATGGCGGGCAGCGCCGTCATTTTCCCGGCCACCGGCCATTGGACGCTGTACAGCGGCAGCGGCGTGATCGCGGACCCTGCCTCGCCCACCACGGCGATCAGCGGCCTGGCCGTCGGTGAAAACATCTTTGACTGGACCGTGGAGAACGGGCCGTGCGGAGCGCCCACCAGGGACAGGATGAGCATCTTCGTGTACGACCAGGCCAACCCGGTGGCGAACGCCGGCCCCGATCAGCAGGTTTGCACGCCCATCACCAGCGCCACGTTGGCGGGCAGTGCCATCACCTTCCCTGCCACAGGCCATTGGGCCTTGGTCAGCGGCCAGGGCACCATCACCGACCCGGCCGACCCCCACACCACCGTCACCGCGCTCGGGGTGGGCGTAAACGTGTTTGAATGGACGGTGGACAACGGGCCCTGCGGCGCGGGCATCACCACCGACCAGGTGAACATTACGCTTTTCGACCTGAACGCGCCGCCGGCAGCTGCAGGGGCCGACCAGAGCTTCTGCACCCCAGCGGACAATGCGGTGATGGCGGCCAACATGCCCACTGCGCCTGCGGTCGGCATCTGGTCCGTAAGCCATGGTACGGGCGTGTTCGCCGATGAGCATGATCCGCACACAACCGTCACCGGCCTTACCGTGGGGGAGAACATCCTCACCTGGTCGTTCGACAATGGCGTGTGCGGGTTCACGGCGGACAACGTGAGCGTGTTCATCTTCGATGAGCACAACCCGCATGCCAACGCCGGGGCCGATCAGGCCTGGTGTACGCCGCAGGACAGCACTTGGCTGCAGGGCAACCAGCCCATCTTCCCGGCCAGCGGCACCTGGACGGTGATCAACGGCGCAGGCCTCTTCCAGGATGCGCACGACCCCCACAGCAAGGTGGTGGGCATGGCCATTGGCGCCAACACGTTCGTATGGACCACGAACAACGGGCCTTGCCCGGATGCCATCACCATGGATACCGTGACGGTGATCGTGTACAGTGACAGCACCGCGGCGGCCAATGCAGGCGAGGACTTTGAGCTCTGCCTGCCCTTCACCTCCGCGCAGTTGCAAGCAGCGGTGCCCCAGCCGCCGGCCACGGGCACCTGGTCCATTCTCAGCGGCCCGGGCACCCTGGTGAACCCTTCCGACCCGCATACCACCATCAACGATCTGGCGCTAGGCATCACCAGGCTGGTGTGGAACCTGAACAATGGACCCTGCCCGAACAACGGCATCATGTCCGATACATTGACCATCACCGTGTATGATCCCTTCGGCCCCGTGGCCGAGGCCGGCCCGGACATCAGCCTTTGCACACCTGCGGACAACACGGTAATGGCTGCCGGAACGCCCTTGTTCCCCGCGTATGGCACTTGGCAATTGGTGAGCGGCGCGGGAGCCATCGCGGACATCCATGATCCGGCATCCGCCATCACCGGGCTCGACATCGGCATCAATGTCTTCTCCTGGACCGTGTACAACGGCGATTGCGGCTTCGGGCCGCCCACCGTGGACACCGTGGCCGTCTATGTCTACGACCATTCCGCACCTGCGGCAAATGCCGGATCCGACCAGGACATCTGCGGCACCGGCTCCACCGTAACGCTTGCCGGCAATGCCGCCACCTTCCCGGGCTTTGGCCTGTGGACCGCCCTGGACGGCAACCCGGCGATCGCCGATGCGAACGATCCCGCCAGCACAGTGACCGGTCTTTCCATCGGTGACAACCGCTTCCTCTGGACCATCAACAACGGACCATGCAGCACCACTTCCGACACGGTGCTGGTGCGCGTGTTCGATGCGGCCCTGCCCGAACCTAATGCCGGGCCCGACCAGGACCTCTGCAGCCCGGCCGCCACGGCCACGCTGGCCGCGGTTGCCGCCACCTACCCGAGCACCGCGCACTGGAGCGTCGTCAGCGGCACCGGCACTTTTGCCGATGCCACCGATCCCCACACCACCGTTAGCGGCTTTGGCCCCGGGGTGAACGTGTACGCATGGACCATCGACAACGGACCCTGCGGCACGCGTACCGCGCAGATGGCGCTTACCCTATTCGACGGCAGCATCAGCGCCGCCCATGCCGGCCCGGACCAGCACCTCTGCGGGCCCGTGGCCACCACCACATTGGCAGCCACGGGCGTGGCAGCACCTGCATCGGGCACGTGGTCCGTGCTTTCCGGCCCGGGCACGCCTGCGGATGCAAGCGACCCGCACACCATGCTCAGCGGCCTGTCCACCGGGCAAACGGTGCTGGTGTGGACCATCCATAACGGCCCGTGCGGCACGGGAACCATGGCTGACACGGTCACCGTAACCATCTACGACAATGCGCAAGTGGCCGCCAATGCCGGGCCGGACCAGCAGCTGTGCGAGCCGGGCGCCACGCAGGTGGACATGTTCGGCAACACACCCGTATTCCCGGCCATGGGGTACTGGAGCATCCAGGGCAGCGGCACCATCACCGACCCGGAAGATCCGCACACCTCCGTTAGCGGCATCGGCTTCGGCAGCACCACGCTGGTGTGGACCATCGACAACGGCGAATGCGGCAGCACCAGCGATGGGATGATCGTGTCGGTGTTCGACCTGAACGCGCCGCTGGCCCAGGCCGGCCCCGACAGGCGGTTGTGCCAGGACACCACCTTCACGCACTTTGCGGCCGTGCCCGCCTCCAGCACCGCCAGCGGCCACTGGGAACTGATCCTGGGCCACGGCAGCATCGCGCAACCCGCACACGCGGATGCGGAGGTGACCGGCCTGCAGATGGGCACCAACGCCTTCCGATGGGTGCTGGACAACGGTGCTTGCGGCATGTCCGCGGACACCATGCTCATCGTGCTGCACGACTGCACCATTCTGGTGGTGCCCGATGCCTTCTCGCCCAACGGCGACGGCGTGAACGACACCTACATCATCCAGGGCCTGGAGTACTATCCGGAGAACAAGTTCCAGGTGTTCAACCGCTGGGGATCCAAGGTGTACGAGCGCAATCCGTACCGCAACAACTGGAACGGGCAGAACGAAACCGGCGGGTTCCGCGGCGATGACCTCCCCGAGAGCACGTACTACTACATCCTGGATCCCGGCAATGGCAAGGACGTCATCACGGGTTACATCTACCTGCGCCGCTGACCATGAAAGCAACCACGAAATACCCCAAGCCGATGGCCACTGAAGCCTCCCGCTGGAAGATGGCGTTGCTCGCCCTGCTGCTGGCGGCGCCCGTCCTGCTGCCCAAGCAGGCAAGGGCGCAGCAGGACCCGCAGTTCACCCAGTACATGTTCAACCTGCTGGCCATCAACCCGGCCTATGCCGGAAGCGCCGACCGGGTTAGCCTGAAGGCGCTCACACGGCACCAGTGGGTGGGCTTCGAAGGGGCGCCCACCACGCAAACCCTCACCGTGCACAGCCCCTTCCTGGTGCAGAGCCTGGGCCTGGGCGGCACGGTGATGCGCGACCAGCACGGCCCCGTTACGCAATACGGCATCATCGCGGACGTGGCCTACCGGATCCTCCTCAACAACAACCAGAAGCTGGCCTTCGGCATCAAGGGAGGCCTCAACATATTCCAGGGGAACTTCGCTTCGCTGCACCCCCTGGAAACCAACGACCAGGTGTTCCAGCAGAACGTGAACTCGAAGACCGATCCGCAGTTCGGTTTCGGCGTGATGTGGTACAGCGACAGGTTCTACCTGGGGCTGAGCTCGCCTAAAATGCTGCGCACGGATTTCTTCCAGACCGATTCGCTCAAGTTCGTCAGCCAGCCCGGCCAGCGCGCCCACTTCTTCCTCACGGGCGGCTACGTGTTCGACCTGGGCATGTACACCAAGTTCAAGCCCACCTTCCTGGTGAAGGCCGTGGAAGGCGCGCCGGTCAGCTTCGACCTCAGCGCGAACTTCCTGCTGTATGAAAAACTGTGGCTGGGCGCCATGTACCGCTATACGGATGCCGTGGGCGCGCTGGTGCAGTACAACATCACCGACCGCCTTTCCGCCGGCTACGCCTATGATTATCCCTTGTCGCCCCTGCGCAACTACAGCGGCGGCTCGCACGAGATCATGCTCGGCCTTGAACTGGGCAACGCGCCCAAAGGCTTCCGCTCACCCCGATACTTCTGATGCCCATGCACCGATCCACAACCATGCACAAGTGCCGGCCCCTGCTGGTGCTGGCCCTGTTGCTGCTGGCTTCCACGGCCGTGCAGGCGCAAAAGCTCAAGCAGCGGATGGCTCAGCAATATGCCACCGTGTTCGACTACACCAACATGGCCAAGGTGTACGAGGACATCGTAAAGGGCAAGAACGCCACGGCCGCCGACTACCGCCAGTTGGCCTTCGCCTACAAGAAGCTCGGCGACCACGCCAAGGCCGCCGCCACCTACAAGCAACTGCTCAGCCTGGGGAATCCTGCGCCGGACGACATCCTCGGCTATGCGGACCAACTGCGGGCCATGGGCAAGTACGATGATGCCCTCACCTGGTACCGCACGTACGGCGAAAAGGCGCCCGAGGATGAATGGATCAAGCCCTACCTGAAGCGCGGCGATTTCTTCGAGCGCCTCTCACGGGACAGCACCAGGGACGTGGTGCGCACGCTCACGATCAATTCCCCGGAAGCGGACCTGGCGCCCACCGTGATGGATGACCTGCTGATCTTCGCCAGCGCACGCGGCGAAGGTGTGGGCGGAACCACGCCCTACAAGTGGGACCGCGAACCCTTCCTGAACCTGTACACCGCCTTGCTGAAGGGCGATGCCGCCAGCGACCCCATGGTGCTGAGGCGCGACATCAACTGCAGGTACCATGATGGCGGTGCGGCCTACGACCCGGCCCGCAAACGGCTCTATTTCACGCGTGACAACTTCTATCGCAGCAAGCTCATGAAGGCCTCCAATGGCGAGGTGAAGCTCGGGATCTACTACTCGGACATTTCCAAGGGGGAATATGGCCAGCCCGAGTGGGGCGCGCTCATGCCGTTCCAGTTCAATGACCCCGAATTCAACACGGGCCAGCCGAGCATTTCCCCGGACGGCAGGCGGCTTTACTTCGTCAGCGACAGGCCGGGAGGGCTGGGCGGCACCGACATTTGGTACTGCGACAATGTGGGCGGGGAATGGGGCGCACCCAAGAACATCGGCGGCAAGGTGAACACGCCCGGCAGCGAGATGCACCCCTTCGTCACCAAGGACAGCACCTTGTACTTCAGCAGCACGGGCCATCCCGGCCTTGGCGGGTACGACATCTTCTCGGTGAGGCTCACCGGGAACGGGCCTGGCCGCGTGTTCAACCTGGGCCGCCCCATGAACACCGAATACAACGACAACAGCCTGGTCCTGCTTGCGGATGACAGCACGGGCTTCTTTGCCAGCGACCGCCCGGGCGGAAAGGGCAGCCTGGACATCTACGGCTGCACCGTACACCCCCCCATGATCCGCCTGCAGGGTGTGGTGCTGGACAAGTTGGCGCAAACCCCCGTGGATGGCGCCGCGCTCGATGTGCGTGATGCCAATGGCAAGTTCATAGAGGGAGCCAAAGTGCAGATGCTTGAAGGCGGCCGATTCACCATCGACGTGCCCTACAGCGAAAAATACACCCTGGCCGCCACCAAGAACGGCTACCGCCAGGCAACCACCAACGTGGATGCAGGCAATGACGACCTGGACAACGTGGTGGTGCAGCTGGAGAAGTACGATTACGGCGCGGAGGGCACCGTGGTGAACGGCGAAACCAAGCACCCGCTGGACGGCACCAAGGTGCGCCTGCTGGACGCGGGCGGAAACCTGCTGCAGGAAATGACCACCGGGCCGGACGGCCATTACCAGTTCTCCCTGCAAGGGGAAAAGGATTACCGCATCACGGCCGAGCGTGAGGGCTTCTTCAAGCAGAGCGCGAAGATCACCACCAAGGGAAAGGCCAATGCAGTGATCCACACCGACTTCAACCTGTTCCCGCTGGAGGTGAACCAGGTGGTGCGGCTGGACAACATCTACTATGACCTGGCCAAGTGGAACATTCGCTCCGATGCGGCGGTGGAGCTGGACAAACTGGTGCAAACGCTGAACGACAACCCCACCGTGAAGATCGAGCTCAGCTCCCATACCGATTGCCGCGGCAATGCCGCCTACAACCAATCGCTTTCGGAGAAACGGGCCAAGAGCGCGGTGGAATACCTGATCAAGCAGGGCATTGCCAAGGACCGCCTGACCTACAAGGGCTATGGGCTTACCAAGCCGGTGGAAGTTTGCGAATGCAAGAAATGCACCGAGGAACAGCACCAGGCCAACAGGCGCACGGAGTTCAAGGTCTTGTCGAAATAGGGTTTGTTGGGTTGAGGGGAGATGCGCCCCGGCGTTATGCCGGGGCGTATCATTTTTAAAAACCTGACCGTTGTCAGGAAGCTGCCTTCAGGATGTCCGTACCCTTGTTTGGAATCATTCCAAATAAGGAGATGCAAGATCAGGAAACAATGGAAGGGCGGGCCGCCGCCGCGCACGATGCGCAGCCGGAATCCCAGCGCTCGGCGGCCAATCAGAAGCTCAACATGGAGCAGGGGCACTGGCTCCTGGCCAAGATGGGGAAGAAGGTGCTTCGCCCCGGCGGCAAGGAGCTTACCCTGCAGCTCATGGGCAACATGTCCATCGGGACCAAGGATGACGTGGTGGAGTTCGCCCCGGGCATGGGCTATACGGCGGCCCTCACCTTGGCCAAGCACCCCAAGAGCTACACCGGGGTGGAGCTGAACGAGGAAGCGGCCGCCCTGCTGCGCCGGAAGATCCAGGGCAAGGACCGGCAGATCGTGGTGGGCAACGCCTGCAACTGCCCGCTGAAGAGCGGCACGGCGGACAAGGTGTACGGCGAAGCCATGCTCACCATGCAGGCCGACCACCGCAAGGCGGAGATCGTCCGCGAGGCCTTCCGCCTGTTGAAGCCCGGCGGCCTGTACGGCATCCACGAGATCGCGCTGGTGCCGGACACCATGGCCGAGGCCGATAAGAAACAAGTGCAGCACGACCTCGCGGTCACCATCAAGGTGAACGCGCGCCCGTTGACGAGGGCGGAATGGACGCACATGCTGGAGGCCGAGGGGTTTGTGGTGGAAAGTGTGATGACCAATCCCATGCACCTGCTGGAGCTCCCGCGCATCGTTGATGATGAAGGATTTTGGCGCACCTTGAAGATCACGTGGAACATCCTGACGCATGGCAAGGCGCGCAAGCGGATCCTGGCGATGCGCACCGTATTCCGCCGCTATGAAAGTTCCATGCGCGCCATCGCCATCGTGGCCCGGAAGCGATAGGGTCGTTCCTGCCCGGCAACAGGTCGTCAATCCTGCACGCAGCGCACCGAGCTGCCGAATCCCTTGAGCATACTGAACCGGGTGATGCCCCCGCTGGAATAGTACAAGCGCCGCTGGAAGGCTGTGGTGGAATCAACCGTGGTGGTACACCACCAGTTGGCCTGCGCCCCTGCGAAGAATGAGTTGCCGGTGTTGGCGCGCACACCGGAGGGGTAGGCGGTGAACCCGCTGCTGTTATCGGCTCCCGCGTTGGGGGCGTCCCAAAGCGGCAATGCCTTCAATTGCCCGCCCACATTGGCCCCCACGCCCCGAAGGCTCATAGCGCCTGCCTCGTTCGGCGGCATGCCCAAAGCCAGCTCCAGCTGCTGCCACTCCGCATCCGACGGGACATGCCAGCCCGAGGGGCACACATTGCGCGGGTCCATCACGGTATACCAGTTGTAGAATTTGCCGAAGGAGATCTCGTAGTTGGGGTCGTTGTTGTAATCCGACCAGGCCCCGGAGGACAATTGTTCCCATGCCGCAGCGGCAGGAACGTAGGGGATCGGGTCGCCATTGGCGTAATGGGCGGTTTTCAGGTTTGCGGCCATCCAGCGCTTGCCGCCGATCACCGTGGTAGGGTACAGGTGGCCGTCCAGGTCCTGCACCATCCCGGGTGGCACGGCCACGGTGTCCATCACCACGGTAATGGTGTTCTGGGGTGCCGGTGCCGCTTCCTTGCGGCATCCGGGCAGGCACAATAGGCTTGTGCAGAACAAGCAGGCGGCGAGTGTGGAAGGGAGCGGTCCACGTGTTGCTTGCATGGGAGATCAGTTATGGGGCGGCGTTCCGGCAGGCATGCGCCGGCCAAGGCCCCGCTAATCGAAGGTAATACCAATGTGACATTCAGTTCAGTCCAAAGGACGATCTGAATGTCTACAGTGGTATATGCCGTGTGTACAAACAAATGGTCGGATGAGGTGATGCCAATGTGCCTTCCGGCAGCGCCGGAAGGCTACAGTGGCACATGCCGTTCGAGCATGCAAATGGTCGGAACGGTGCGAAGCCGAGATCGGACCATATTGTTTGTCACAACGGTATAATGGTACCGCGTTGATGGACAAGCGCTGGGAGGCAGGGGGCCAATGCAAAGGGGGCCTCCGCATCGCGGAGGCCCCCTTCAAGGCATTGGGAGCGGCTATGCTCAATGCACCACCTGCACACCGAAGCTGCGGGCCGAATCCGCATTGCGCAGCACCAGCTGGTAGGTGCCGGCGGGCAAGCCCCCCAGGTCCAGTTGCTCGCGCTGGCCATGGAACCGCCCGGTGATCACCGAACGCCCCTGGAGGTCCGTCAGCGTGTATACCACGTTCGTTGCCGCAGCATCGCCCATGGTGATGTGGATCAGGTCCTGCGTGGGGTTGGGGCCCACGGCAACCGTGGCCAGCACCCCGGCATCCCGGATGCCGGTGGCAAGTTCCACGTCGGTGGCCACGCGCGGCAGGATGTTGTACTCGCCGAAGTCGTACCAGTCCACGCCGGTGATGTTGTAAATGCCGCCCACCACGGGGGCGGGGGTGGTGGTGTAGATCACCTTGCCGATCACGCAGTCGCCGGTGCCGTCATTCACGTTGTACTTGCCGAAGGTGGCGCCGCTGGGGGCCACGGTGCAGGAGGCATGCACCACGCGCACCAGCACGCTTTCCAGGGGTTCCAGCGAAACATCGCCGGTGGCCACTTCGAAAGGGACGAGGTTGTTTCCGCTGGACACGGCCACCCACGCGGCGATCCCGGTCAGCTCCGTTTTGCCGTTGTATTCAGCCACTGTGGCCACGAAGGTCACGCTGTCGCCAATGGCGGGCGTGTTGGTGATGTCGAACACGAAGATGCCTGACCAGGGCCCTGTACCGGATTGGATGCAATAGCCGCCGCTGGTGCCGGGGATCAGGGCGGAGACGATGCCGCCGGTTGACACGGTTTGGCCCACCAGGGGCGAATCGCCGCTGGGGTCCGTGGTGTACTGGATGTCATGGACGGTGACGGTGTTGATGCTGCCGCCTTCCGTTATGCTCACATCATCCACCACCAGGTTTTCCGGGGCGACGGTGTTGCGGATGGAGAGGATGAACTGCCCGTTGGTGGTGGTCATCACGGCGGAAACGGTTTGCGTCACGTGGGTCCAGGTGGCGCCGTTCACGGTGGTGTAGGCCGAATAAGGCGCATAGCCTGCGGTGGCTGCGCGGCCATCGTACAGGCCCACGCGGATATCGCCGTTCCCGCGCACCCAGAAGCTCACGTTGTAGGTGGTTCCATTGGTCACCGAAAGCTGGTTGGTGGCAAAGCGCTTGTGGCTGGTGGTGGCGTTTTCCAGGCCTACGGCATAGTTGCCGCTGTGTACATTGGTGGTCACCTGGGAAATGGCGGATGCGGCCAGGTTGCTCACCGGGGCAAAGCCCCAGCCGTCGGGCATGCCGGCGGACCAATCCTCAAATCCGCTTTGGAAGATCTGGGCGTTGGCCAAGCCTGCCAGGGCAAGCGCGCCAAGGAGTACGGTTGTTCTCATCGGGTTCAGTTGTTATTGGTTCAAAGGTGGGAGGTTCAGTTTACCTGGACGTTATCAATGCGGAAGGTGGTGGAGTTGGCGGCATCGCCCTGGTACTTGAATGCGACCACGAAGTTACCGGAGAATCCGCTTGGCAGGATGCCGGAAAGGGCGATGCTGCCGGAAGGCACCCAGGTGTTGTCTGCATCGGCCTGGCCGGCAATGGTGGCTCCGTTCACCTGGGTCCACGTGGCGGAGGCCACATCCCCGGTGAAGTTGGTGCTTACCCACACGGTAAGCCCGTTGCTCACCCAGTTCACCTTGGCCGAGGAGAAGGAGAGGTGCAGGGAGGGGGAGAAAATGAGCTGGGGGGTGACCAGCCACATGGTGCTGGCCTGGCCGAGCGAGAGGCGCGCCTCTGCGCTGCGGTCATTGCCGGTCACGTTTCCGCGCCAGGCCACGCTGCCCTGCGTGTAGGTGTTCTTCCAGCAATCCAAGGCTATGGCCTGTCCGCCCACCACGGAGGAAAAATCCTCGCTCAAGCTGGCCACGGGCGCGCAGCTTGGCGTGGCCCCGCAACGGGGGCCGGTGAGCTGCACTTCGTTGATGTCGCGGATGTACAGTTGCGCGGCAGAGCCGAACCAGCTGGCGATGCCGGTGAACGGGCCCTTGCCCGTGGGCAGGTGCTGCCCGGCGAAGTTGGCGTAGCCGCTGGAGCGCACCACGGCGGTGTTGCCGCCGCAGTTCTCCAGGGTCCTGTTCATGGTTTGCTGGGTTACCGCATTGGCGTAGGTAAGCCCGGTGTCGGAGGCGGCGAACTCCACGTCATTGAATTTGACCAGCATGCTTTGGAGCGGGCCGCCCAGGCCGAAGTTGGCGGCGGTCAGTTCGTTGATCAGGGTGGTGCGCGGTGCCACGCTTACGCCGGTGGCCTGTTTCACCACGTTGTTGTCCGCGCTTACGCTGTCGATCTGCATCAGCCCGTTGTAGGGGCTGAGCACCGTGCCGGGCAGGTAGATGCGGATGGAATCACCTTGGTAGAGGCCGCCGGAGGCCAGCAGGCGCACGGCGATGGCGCCGGTATGGTCCTGCACGTAGATGTTCTTGTACAGGTTGCCGTTCTGCTCGTCGGCGGTCACTACGGCATACACGGTGTTCACCGCGCCCGCCGTGTCCGAAAAGTGTACCGGAAGACCTTGGTACATGGCCTTCAATTGGGCGATGGTGACCACGCTGCCCTGGGGTATGGAGCGCACGGGCGGGGTGTCGAATTCCTTTTTGCAGCCGGTGGCCAGGACAAGCAGCAGCGGGAGGGCCAGCAGGGCCTTGAGGTGATTGCAGTGGGTGCGGAGCATGTGTGTGTGCGGGATCAGAAGCTGAGGGTGAGCATGGCGAAGAACGTACGACCGTACATGTAGCTGAGCTTGGGCGGGAACTTGTCGATCTCCTTGGGCACGTAGCGCAGCTGTTCGTATCCGCCGGTGATCAGGTCGGTGTTGTCCAGCAGGTTGTTCACCGTGAGGTTGAGGCCGATGCGGTACTTGCGCTTCAGCCTCCAGGTCTTGGTGAAGAAGAGGTTCACGACATATCCGTCCTTCAGCTTGGTTTGTTCCAGCAGGTCGTTCCATTGCGGGTCTTCCTCCACCAGGTTGCCAAGGGCCTCCACGGTGCGTCGGTCCGGGTTGGGGTCAAGGTAGATGTTGCCGAAGTAGTTGACATCAGCGCCGAGCGACCAGTATTTGGGCGCATTGTAGCGCAGGCCCAGGGAGGCTGCGCGCTGGGGCATTCCGCCGATGCGGTAGTTCTTCCAGTACACGGTGCGGTTGGTGGCCAACGCGGTGTCGCTGTTGTCGCGCGTAATGGTGGCCGTGGGGCGCGAGTTGTAGATGGATTGGCCATCGGCATACACGGCCGTGAGCTGCCAGGTGGGGGAGAGCTTCACCTCGGCGCCCAGTTCCACACCGGAGCTTTGTCGCGCCACGCCGGTCATGGCATAGTTCACATAGGTGCGGTACACGTCGTGGTAGAAGCTGCGCGACCAGATGCCGTCGGTGGTATTGATGTAGTACAGGGTGGCGCGTCCCTTTACGCGGGGCATGCGCACTTCGTAGCCGATGTCGCCGCTGAGGAATTTCTCGGTGGCCAGGTCGGGGATCACGGCTTGGCGGGTGCGCGGGCTCAGGTAGGCCAGCCGCGCAGTGGGCGCGGTGGCGCCATAGGCCGCATTGGCAGTGATGTATTCGCGCCCCGAGAGCTTGTACACCCCGCCGGCCTTCACCGCTGCGGGCATGAAGGATTGCTTGGGGCTGTCCCCGTAGGAGGTTTCCGGGAAGAGCGCCTTGCGGAAATGGCCGTCGCGCCAGAACGTGCTGCTGGTAAGGCTGGCGCCGAAATACCCCTCGAACTTGCGCCACTTCTTTTCCACCTGCCCGAACAGGTTGGCCTCCCGCACGCGGATGTCATAGTCATAGCCGAAGGTGTCTCCCTTGCGCACCACGTGGTTCGGCTCCTCCAGGTTGTTCTGCGCGGCATTGGGGTTGTCACTGTCGCGGCTGGCAAATTGGTCCAGGTCAAGCCAGTAATCGCCGCCCAGCAGGTCGTCGATCACCTTGAAATAATGGGTCTTCTGGCTTTGGAAGCTGCCGCCGAGGGTGAGGGTGAGCTGGTCCTTCAATGTGCGGCGCCACACGGTGTTGGCGGTGATCATGGTGGGGTCCGCGCGCCGGTCTTCCACAATATACCTGCTGCGCATGCCGGTAATGGTGCTGCCTTGCACGCCGTCCACGTTCTGCACGGTGTACAGGTTCTTGCCGTTGGCGAAATAGAGCTGTCCCCAGTTGATCTGGCTGGTGTTGGGGTCGTTCTGCCAGGCGTTGGCCAGCTGCGCGGCGATCGAGGGGTAGGAATCCGAGTAATAGCTGGGCAGGTAGCGGTAGTAATCGGGCCGGGGGTCGGGTGCGTCGTACCAGTTCAGGGCGGTGTAGCCGTCCCTGCCGAACGTGTACAGCACGCTGGTGTTCCAGCTGGTGCGCTCATCGGGCTTGAAGTAGTGGGAGAGGATGAACACCGGCTTGTTGTCGTTGCTCACGTTGGCATTGCGCCGCTTTCCGTCCTGCCAGCCCCAGCTCGGGTTGTAGTAATGGGACCCGGTGAGGGTTTGTGCCTCGGCCACCGCCAAGCCTGCCCGCCCCGAAACCGATGGGGCGGCGAAGCCGGTGAATCCGATGCTGTGCTTGGCATTGATCTTCTTCTCGGCGGAAAGGAAGTAGGCGCCCATGCTGTAAAAGGTGCCGGGCACATAGCCCTCATTGGACCAGCGCATGGAGCCGCTCAGGCTGAAGGCCCATCCGTTGGCCATCAGCCCGGTGTTGTAGGTGGCCATCGCCCGGTTGCTGTAGGTGCGGTCGGAAAAGGCGTAGGACAGCCGGGTTCCCCTGCGCAGCTGGGAGGCGCGCATCTCGATGTTGGTCCAGCCGCTGATCCCGCCGAAATTATAGGGGGATGCGCTCACGCCGGTGTGTGTTTCGGCCCAGCGCGTCACATCGTTCAGCCCGCCCCAGAGGGACCATGAGGCATAACCTGTTTCCAGGTCGTTCATCGGAACCCCGTTGAGGCTTACCGTGCTGTATTCGCCGCCGAGGCCGCGCACGCGGAACCGTGCCGCCCCGAAGTTGAAGCCGGCGGTGGCGTTGAAGACATCGCGAGAGGAGCGCAGGATCCCCGAAACATCCTGCCCGGCGATGTCGGCATCCAGGTCGCTCGCCTCCACCGAGTAGGAGCCGGCGCGGATGTCCTGTTGCGTGGTGGTGGTGTCCGGCAGGGTGCGTAGCAGCGAACTGTCGCGGATGGCGGAACGGGAGGTGTCCTGTTGTGCAAAGGCATGAAGGCTTGATAAAAGCGCCAATGCCAGCACTGGGAGGAGGAATGCGGGGCGTCCCGATCGCCGATCGGGCATGGTGTAGGGTCTTTGCATCAAGCCAAATTCGTGGGGCGGCCCGGTAAAGGGTGGCAAAGGTAGCCGGGCGGGCATTACCCGCTTGCATGCAACCGGATGCCTTTTCCGCACGTCTTGCCCCAAGGCTGTTGTTGACCTTTGGCAGGATGGTATAATTTTGATGGCTTTCTCCAAGTTGCACGCTTTGGGCCGCACGGTTTCCCTCTTCAGGCATGGCGCTCTGCGCGGGTGGCGGTTGCTGCTTGCCGGGGTGGTGCTGCTGGCTGCAGGGCCTGCGGCAGCCAACCATGTGCTGGGCGGGAACATCACCTATACCTGCTTAGGCGGCAATAACTACCTGGTGAACTTGGGCCTGTTCTATGATTGTACCGGTAATGCGGCCATCCCGCAAACGCTGAATTTCACCAGTGCCTGCGGGACGCAAAGCGTTACCATAACCCCTCCAACGCCGGTGGAGGTGAGCCAGATCTGCCCCAGCCAATTGGCCAACAGCACGTGCAATGGCGGAGGTTTGCAGGGGGTGAACCTGTACAATTTCCAGACCACGGTGAACCTGCCTCCCTGTCCGGGAGGTTGGCTGATCAGCTATGTGGTGTGCTGCCGCGCGCTCACGCTCAATCTGGTGGGTCAATCGGGCACCTACATTGATGCCACCTTGCGCAACGACCTGGCACCTTGCGTCAATTCACCCCAGTTTGCCCAGAACAGCGTGCCGTACATCTGCGTGGGCCAGCCGTTCAGCTTCAATTTCGGGGCAGTGGCAGCCAGCGGCCAGCACTTGCAGTACACATTGATCGGTGCCCGTGGTTTTGCCGATACGCAGGCCGCGATCAACTACCAGGCTGGCTACAGCGGCACCATGCCCGTGCCGGGCACCACCCTGGATCCGCTATCGGGACAGATGTCGTTCACGCCCAGTGTCACGGGCAAATACGTGTTTGTGGTCCGCATCGACCAATATGATGCGAACGGGGTGCTCATCGGATCGGTGATGCGCGACATCATGCTGATCGCCATGCCCTGCACCAGCGCACCTCCCGTGGTGCCCGGCTTTGCCACGCTCGTGGGTTCCAATCCAGGGGTGCTCAACCTCGGCAACAACACCATTGAGGTGTGCAACGGGGCGCCGTTCTGCTTCAGCCTCACCTTCTCCGATCCGGATGCGGGCGATGTGCTGGCCGTCACTTCCCAGGCCGCCAGCCTGATGCCGGGGTCGGTGGTTACCGTAACGGGCACCAATCCCATGACCGTGCAGGTTTGTTGGACCGGGGACATTGCCCATAGCCCGGTCAATCTGCTGCTGCAGGTGAATGACGGGGCATGCCCCATCATGAACACGGCCACTGCGGGGGTTACCATCACCTCGGTAATTCCGCTCACGGGCCTGCCGAACCCGGGGACCAATTCAACGGTGCAGGTGTGCCCCACGGCCACGGCGTTCAGCATGATCGGCCAGTTGAACGGAGCACCCAACCCGAACGGCCACTGGACCGGCCCCAACCTGGCCCCGCACGGACCGCAGTTCGATCCCGCGGTTGATCCACCTGGGGTGTACACATATATGGTGGGCAATGCGTGCTCCAATGCCAGCGCCACGCTTACCATCAGCTTTACGGCGAATGCACCGGATGCCGGGACCAGCGGCACGCTGAACCTGTGCGGAAGCGCCGCGCCGGTGGCATTGATCTCCGGCCTGGGCGGAACCCCGGATGCCACGGGCACGTGGACCAGGCAATCCACCGGCGCTACAGTACCGGCGAACTTCGATCCGGCTACGGGAACGCCGGGCGTTTTTGTCTATACCGTACCGGGTACCGCCGGATGCCCGTCGGTAAGCTCCACAGTTACGGTCACTGTGACCCCTGCGGCCAATGCGGGAACCAACGGCACCTTGTCGGTTTGCGCGAACGGCGCGGCGGCGAGCCTCTTTGCAGCCTTGGGCGGCACGCCCGCCGTGGGCGGCGCGTGGAGCGGCCCCAGCCCGGTGGTGGGCGGCATGTACAACCCGGCTTCCATGAACCCGGGCGTGTACACCTATACACTGGCCGGAACGGCGCCTTGCGCCAACGCCACGGCCACGGTGACCGTGACGCGCCAAGCGGTGCCCAATGCAGGAACCAATGGCACGCTGACAATTTGCGCGAGCGCTGCCCCGGCCAGCCTTTTCACATCGCTCGGCGGCTCACCTGCCGCAGGTGGCGCATGGAGCGGCCCCAGCCCGGTGACGGGCGGGATGTACGATCCTGCCACGATGAACCCGGGCGTGTACACCTACACGGTAACCGGCACGGCGCCCTGCGCCAACGCCACGGCCACGGTGACCGTAACACGCCAAGCCGCACCTGTTGCGGGAACGAACGGCACCTTGTCGGTTTGTGCGAACGGCGCGGCGGCGAGCCTCTTTGCGGCATTGGGCGGCACACCCGCCGTGGGCGGCGCATGGAGCGGCCCCAGCCCGGTGACGGGCGGGATGTACGATCCGGCCACGATGAACCCGGGCGTGTACACGTACACGGTGGCCGGCACGGCGCCCTGCGCCAACGCCACGGCCACGGTGACCGTAACACGCCAAGCCGCACCTGTTGCGGGAACGAATGGCACCTTGTCGGTTTGCGCGAACGGCGCGGCGGCGAGCCTCTTTGCGGCCTTGGGCGGCACACCCGCCGTGGGCGGCGCATGGAGCGGCCTCAGCCCGGTGACGGGCGGGATGTACGATCCTGCCACGATGAACCCGGGCGTTTACACGTACACGGTGGCCGGTATAGCGCCCTGCGCCAACGCCACGGCCACGGTGACGGTATCGCTGCAGGCCGCGCCTGACGCGGGCGGCAACGGCACGCTGACGCTTTGCGCGAACGGTGCCGCATCGAACCTGGTCAACGCGCTCACGGGCAGTCCCGCCGTGGGCGGCGCATGGAGCGGCCCCAGCCCGGTGACGGGCGGGATGTATGATCCAGCCACTATGAACCCGGGCGTGTACACCTATACGGTTGCGGGAGTGGCGCCCTGCGCCAACGCCACGGCCACGGTGACGGTATCGCTGCAGGCCGCGCCTGACGCGGGCGGCAACGGCACGCTGACGCTGTGCGCGAACGGTGCCCCGTCGAACCTGGCCAACGCGCTCACCGGCAGTCCCGCCGTGGGCGGCGCGTGGAGC
>JAFEAI010000263.1 GCA_018266475.1 Bacteroidota bacterium | reverse complement strand
GACCGTCACCGACAACACCGCGCCCGTGATCGCCGGATGCCCGGCCAACATCAGCAACAACGCCGGTAGTTCTTGCAACGCAATTGCCACCTGGACCGCGCCCACTGCGAGCGACAACTGCTCCGTGGCCAGCTTCACCAGCAACCACAACAGCGGTGATACCTTCCCGCTGGGAACCACCACCGTGACCTACACCGCCACCGATGCCAGCGGCAATAGCACCACGTGTTCCTTCACGGTGACCGTCACCGACAACACCGCGCCGGTGATCGCCGGATGCCCGGCCAACATCAGCATCAACGCCGGTAGTTCTTGCAACGCAATTGCCACCTGGACCGCGCCTACGGCCAGCGACAACTGCTCCGCGGCTTCCTTCACCAGCGACCACAGCAGCGGCGATGCCTTCCCCCTGGGCACCACCACGGTGACCTACACCGCCACCGATGCCAGCGGCAATAGCACCACGTGTTCCTTCACGGTGACCGTGACGGACAACACCGCGCCAACGGCGATCTGCCAGAACGCCACCATCTACTTGGACGGCACCGGCCATGCGAGCATCACGTCGGCAACCATTGATGGCGGGTCATTCGACAACTGCAGCGTAGCCAATCTGGGTATAAGCCAAAGCAACTTCAATTGCAGCAACCTGGGCCCAAACAACGTGACCCTTACCGTGACAGACCCCAGCGGGAACAGCAGCACATGCACGGCGGTTGTTACCGTAGTGGACAACATCGCGCCGAGCATCAATTGCCCCGCGAACATCACTGTGAACAACAACGCGGGCATTTGCGGCGCGGTGGTCACCTATCCGCTACCCGTGGTATCGGACAATTGCAGCACCAGCTTAACGCAGACCGCAGGATTGCCTAGCGGCAGCACCTTCCCGGTGGGCACCACCACCGTATCCTACCAAGTCACCGACGCAGCCGGGCTCACCGCCACCTGCTCCTTTACCGTGACGGTGGTGGACACTGAAGCACCTGTGGTCAACTGCCAGAACGTCTCCGTGATCATGGACGCCAGCGGCAACGCCAGCATCACGGCTGCCATGGTGAACGGCGGCAGCACCGACAACTGCGGGATCGCCAGCATCACCGCCACACCCACCACCTTCACTGCAGCCGGCACCTACCCCGTAACGCTGACGGTAACCGACATCTACGGCAACGTTTCCACCTGCGTGGCCACCGTGACCGTGATCGACAACACACCCCCGGTGATCCTTTGCCAGCCCACAACCATCTACGTGGACAACAACGGCACGGCCACGCTCAATGCTTCAGCGATCGATGCCGGCAGCCACGACAACAGCGGCGTGCTCACCCTCCTCACGCTGCCCAGCATCTTCCATTGCAACCAGCTCGGCGCAAACTCCACCTATCTGCTGGGGTCCGACCCGTCGAACAACATGGCCTTCTGCGCTACCACGGTGACGGTACTGGACACCATTTCGCCCACGGCCATTTGCCAAAACATCACCGTGAGCCTCGGTGCCGGCGGAACCGTCACCATCACCCCTGCACAGGTGGGCGCCAACAGCACCGACAACTGCAGCGGGGCACTCACCCTTTCACTGAGCCAGACCACCTTCACCGCCACCGGCACCTATAGCGTAGTGCTCACCGCCACCGACGCCAGCGGAAACACCAGTACCTGCACGGCCACGGTCACCGTGATCGACGACGACCCACCAGTGGCCTTCTGCCAGAACACGACCATCTACCTGAACGCTTCCGGCGCTGCAAGCATCACGCCGCAGACGATCAATGCGGGCAGCTATGACCTGCAAGGCCCCGTGACCCTGGCCGCCAGCCAAACCAGCTTCAACTGCAACAACCTGGGGGCGAACAGCGTGACGCTGATCGTGACCGACAACAGCGGGAACCAGGCATTCTGCATCGCACAGGTCACCGTGCTGGACACCATCGCGCCCAACGCCGTTTGCCAGGCCATCACCGTGAGCCAGGATGCGAACGGCATTGCAACCATCACCGCGGCCATGGTCGGTGGCAACAGCACCGACAACTGCGGAAACGGCCTGACCTATGCACTGAGCCAATCCACCTTCACCGCCTCCGGCACCTACACCGTGGTGCTCACCGTTACCGATGCCAGCGGCAACAGCAGCACCTGCACCTCCACGGTCACCGTAGGGGACGACATGCCGCCCACGGCGCTTTGCCAGAATGCCACCATCTACTTAGATGCCAACGGCAACGCGAGCATCACTCCGGCCATGATCGACGGTGGCAGCTTCGACCTCCAAGGGCCGGTCACGCTGTCCGCCAGCCAAACCTCCTTCAACTGCAACAACACAGGCGGCAACAGTGTAACCCTGATCGTAACCGACGCAAGCGGCAACCAGGCATTCTGCCTGGCACAGGTCACGGTGCTGGACACCATTGCGCCCAACGCCGCATGCCAGAACATCACCGTCACCCTTGGGTCCGATGGCACCGCAGCCATCACCGGCACAATGATCGGTGCCAACAGCACCGACAACTGCGGCAATGGCCTCAGCTACACGCTCAGCCAATCCACATTCACCGCCACAGGCACCTACACCGTACAGCTCACCGTTACCGATGCCAGCGGCAACAGCAGCACCTGCACCTCCACGGTTACCGTGGTGGACGATGCGCCGCCCGTGGCCCTCTGCCAGAACGCCACCATCTATCTCGGGCCGGACGGCCATGCAGCCATCACGCCGGAAATGATCGACGGCGGCAGCTATGACACTGGAGGCGCCATCACATTGGGCACCAGCCAAACCACCTTCGGCTGCAACAACCTCGGGCAGAACAACGTGACGCTCATCGTGACGGACAACAGCGGCAACCAGACCTTCTGCATCGCCCTGGTCACCGTGCTGGACACCATCGCCCCCGTGGCCGTGTGCCAGAACATCACCGTGGTGCTGGACAACCAAGGGCAGGCGGTGATCACCGGTGCCACCGTGGGCGGCAACAGCACGGACAATTGCCAAGGCGGCATCAGCTACAGCCTGAGCCAATCCACCTTCACCGCCACCGGCACCTACACGGTACAGCTCACCGTCACAGATGCCAGCGGCAACACCAGCACCTGCACCTCCACGGTCACCGTGATCGACAACATCCCGCCGGTGGCCCTGTGCCAGAACGCCACCATCTACTTGGATGCCAACGGCAACGCCAGCATCACGCCCCAGCTGATCGATGGCGGCAGCTTCGACAACGAAGGGATCACCGCCATGACCGCCAGCCGCACCGTGTTCAACTGCGCCGACCTTGGCTCAAACCCCGTAACGCTCACCGTGTTCGACAACATGGGCAACACCGCCAGTTGCGAGGCCCTGGTCACCGTGCTGGACACCATCGCACCAACGGCCATTTGCAAGGAGATCACCGTTTTCCTGGACCCTGAAGGCCAGGTGACCATCACCGCCTCGGACGTGGGGGGAAACAGCACGGACAACTGCGGATCGGGGGCGCTCACCTTGCAGCTCGACACCCTGCACTTCCAGGGCGAAGGTGAATTCCAGGTGGTGCTCACCGTCACCGATGCCAGCGGCAACACCAGCACCTGCACCACCACGGTACACACCGTGAAGCCACAGCCGCCCTTGGTGATCCCCTCCGGATTCTCACCCAACGGCGACGGCATCGCCGACACATGGGTGATCCAGGGCATTGAATACTACCCGGAAAACGAGGTGGTGATCTTCAACCGCTGGGGCAAGCTGCTCTATGAGGCCAAGCCGTACGCCAACGGGTGGGCCGGCCAAGTCACCAAGGGCGGCTCCCTGCCAGGCGAACTGCCCGCTGGCACCTACTTCTACCAGCTCACCCTCGGCAACGGCGAAACCCGTACCGGCTACCTCCAACTGAACCGATGAGGCAATTCACTGTAGAAGCCTTCCGCATGAGAACGGTAGCGGCACTGTTGTTCATGGTCTCCATGGGCAGCGCAAGTGCCCAGCAGGACCCCATGTACAGCATGTACATGTGGAACATGATGGCCATTCAGCCCGGCTATGCGGGCAGCGCCGATGTGCTGAACGCCACCTTGCTCTCCCGCGTCCAATGGTCCGCCATCAATGGCGCGCCGGTTACCCACAGCCTCTCGGCGCACAGCCCGGTGAACGCACGTTCGCTCGGCCTCGGCGGCAGCCTTGTAAACGACCGCATCGGCCGCACCTACACCACCAGCGCCTACGGCGACATTGCATACCGGTTCAAGGTGAATGCAGAAACCCGGCTCGCGCTTGGCCTCAAGGGGGGATTGGATTACGTCCACATCGCCAACACCCAGGTGGAGAACACCGACCCCAACGACCCCACCTTCCAGGCCGACCTTGCCGGGCGCGTCCATCCCAATTTCGGGTTCGGCGCCTACCTCTGGTCCAAGAAGGGCTATGTAGGCCTTTCCGTGCCCAGGTTGCTGCGCAACTACCTGGGGCGCTACAACGACGACGGCATCACCACGCGCTTTATGCAGGAGGCCACCCACGCCTTCCTTACCGCGGGCTATGTGTTCCCCATGGGCACCGTCAAATTCAAGCCATCCATCATGGTGCGCGCCACCGAAGGCGCACCCATCACCACGGACCTCTCCGCCGTATTCTTCTTCCAGGACAAGTTCATGCTTGGTGCAGCCTATCGCCAAGGCGATTGTGCCACGGGCATCCTCGCTGTGCAGGCCACCGACCAGTTCCGCGTGGGCTATGCCTATGACCTCGGCGTCAGCCGCCTGAACCGATATGCCAACGGGGCACATGAGGTGATGCTCAGCTACAATCCCGTCTTCACCCGCGAACGCATCCGCTCACCCCGCTACTTCTGACCATGCGCACCTTTCACCACATGCGCTCCTCAGGGCTCCTGTGCGGCCTGCTCCTCCTGGGCACCCCCGCCTTCGCCCAAAGCGGACTGCTCCGCCAGGCGGACCGGCTGTATGCGGACTACAGCTACCACGAAGCCATTGAACTCTACGAGCAGGCTTTCCGCAAGGACGCAAACAGCATTGAACACGCCCGCAAACTGGCCGATTGCTACTGGACCCTGCGGGACGGGCGCAATGCGGAACGCTGGTACGCCGTGGTCGCAGCATCGTCACAGGCCACCGCCGAGGACATGTACCGATACGCGGAGCTCCTGCGCACAAGCGGGCAGTATGCCGATGCCGACCTTTGGCTGAAGCGGTTTGCCAAGCTCTCCCCCAACGACAGCCGGGGGCACCTCAAGGAAAACGCCGTGGAACGCCTGGCCGACATCCTCTCCGAGGAAGGGATCACCCACAAGGTGGAACTGGCCGATTTCAACAGCCCGAACAGTGAGATCTCCCCTTTCATCCAGGACCGGATGATCTACTTCGCCTCCAACCGCGTGGACAACTACACGACAAAAAACCTGCACAGCCTGAACGGCATGCCCTTCCTCGACCTTTACCAGGGCCACTTGGGCAAGGACGGTGAGGTCTCCGACGTCAAGCGGATGGACGGCGGGATCAACACACCTTTCCACGAGAGCAACGCCATCATCAGCCCCGATGGACGCGAACTGTATTTCACGCGCAACAACATCAAGGAAGGCAAGCAGGTGCTGGGCGACGACCGGGTGAACAACCTGCAGATCATGATCCGTGAAAGGACCTCCGAAGGATGGGGCCGCGAACACGCATTTTTCTACAACAGCCCCTCCTATTCAGTAGGGCACCCGGCCATGACCAAGGACGGCAAGCGCCTCTACTTTGCCAGCGACATGCCCGGCGGCGTAGGCGGAAAAGACCTTTGGTATTGCGAGCGCGAAGGGCTTGGCACACCATGGGGCGAGCCGGTGAACCTGGGCCCGGGCGTGAACACGGAAGGCGATGAGCTATTCCCCTTTGTCCACAACGGCCTGCTCTACTTCGCATCGGACGGGCACCTGGGCCTTGGCGGGCTGGACATCTTCCAGTGCGCGATAAGGGCAAACGGCCACGGCCTCGTGGAAAACGCAGGCGCACCGGTGAACAGCGCGGCGGATGACTTCGGCCTCTGCTTGGACGAGGAAGGCTCGTTGGGCTTCTTTGTTTCCGACCGGGACGGCGCACTTGGGGCGGAGAACATCTATCGGTTCCGCCTCCACAGCAAACCGGACGTGGCGCGCAAGTGGACCGGCCGCGTGCTGGACATTGCCGACGGAAAGCCCGTGCCCTACGTCCCCTTGAAGCTCGTGGGCGCCGACGGCACTGAATTGGCCCGCACCACCTCCTCCGAACAAGGCATCTACGAATTCATGGCCCCGGCCAACGCGGCATCCATCAGCGTGGACATTGCAGACGGGCCGGAAGCCGAGCTGCCCTACGACATGATCGAGGCATCGCCCTTTGGCGACACCGAACTTCCCGACATCTACTTCAACAGCGTGATGGACCTGCCGGTGAATGCCATCGTGCGCGACGGCCAGTCCGACGAGTGGCTGGAGGGCGTGACCGTGACCGTGCGCGACCTGCGGGACAACACCCTCCTCTTCTCCGGCACCACCAACGCGCAAGGGATCACCCAAGGCGAGATCCCCGACCGCCGCTTCGGTGATGATGTGGCCCTGGAGGTGCAGTTCTCCAAGCCCGGCTACCTCACCCGCACCGCCCATGTGGACTTCCGCGTGCTGATGTTCCTGGAACAGGCGCTCATGGGGCCGGAGGGCACCGCGCTCACTCCCGTGGTCAAGGGTGTGGACATGGCCAAGGCCATGAACCTGCAACCGATCTACTTCGATTACCGCGATGCCCGCATCCGCAGCGACGCGGCAGCCGTCCTCGGCCAGGTGGTGGAAATGATGAAGGCCGACCCTTCCATCACCATCGACCTCCGCTCGCACACCGACAGCCGCGGCAGTGCCACATACAATGACGCGCTGAGCCAGCGCCGCGCGGAAAGCTCGCGGGACTTCCTGATCGCCCAAGGCATTGCGGCGGCAAGGGTAACCTGCAAGGGATACGGGGAGCGCCAATTGCTCAACCGCTGTGCCGACGGCGTGGAATGCTCGGAGGAAGAGCACCAGATGAACCGCCGCACGGAGTTCATCATCACAAACTGCACCGGGTGCGGTTCCCTCACCGCCGCCCCGCAGCACCAATGATGCGGCCGGTAGGAAGTACACAGTACGGACCCATGCGGGAAAGTGGGCAAGCGAAGAAGTGGGAAGCCCCGCTTCCCAAACGCGATTGCCCGGCTACACAAGCGTGGTGGAGCCGAAGCACATGATGCACGGACCAATGCGGCACGAGCCCGCAGGGGATCAATAGCCTTTGAAAAGGCTCTCCACAAAGGCCGCCTTGTCAAACACCTGCAAGTCTTCAATGCCCTCCCCGGTGCCGAGGTACTTGATGGGCACCTGGAACTGGTCACTGATGCCAATGGCCACGCCGCCCTTGGCCGTGCCGTCCAGCTTGGTCAATGCCAACGCCGTTACCTGCGTGGCCTTGGTGAACTCACGTGCCTGCTCAATTGCATTTTGACCGGTGCTTGCATCCAGCACCAGGAGCACCTCGTGCGGGGCGTCCGGCACCACCTTGCGCATCACCTGCTTCACCTTGGTGAGCTCGTTCATCAGGTTCACCTTGTTGTGCAGGCGCCCTGCAGTGTCGATGATCACCACGTCCACGTTCCTTGCCTTGGCGCTTTCCACGCTGTCATAGGCCACAGCGGCGGGATCGGCGCCCATGCCCTGCTGCACCAGCGGCACCCCGGTGCGCTCGCTCCAGATCTTCAATTGGTCCACTGCGGCAGCCCGGAACGTGTCCGCAGCGCCCAGCAGCACACTGTTGCCCGCCTGCTTGTACGCATGGGCCAGCTTGCCGATGGTGGTGGTTTTGCCCACCCCGTTCACCCCTACCACCATGACAACGTGGGGCTTGGCGCCTGCCACGGTGAACGGGGCTTGTTCCTGCGGGGCGCCTTGCATCAGGTCGGCGATCTCCGCGCGCAGGATGCCGTTCAGTTCCGAGGTTCCCAGGTAGCCGTCGCGCTTCACCCGCTCCTGTACGCGGTTGATGATCTTCAGCGTGGTGTTCACGCCCACGTCGCTGGTCACCAAGGTTTCCTCCAACGCGTCCAGCACCTCATCATCCACGGTGCTTTTACCGGCTATGGCGCGGGTGAGCTTGCCGAAGAAGGAGGTGCGCGAGCGGTCCAGCCCGGCATCGAGCTGCTGCTTCTTCTCCTTGCCGCCGAACAATCCGAACAGGGCCATGGTCCTTCCAATGGAAAAGGCTCCCGCCGTTCGGAGGAAGCCTTTCCGCAGTTTTATGGTGTACCGGTCACTTCTTCGCGGCCAATGCCTTGTCCACTTCCTCGGCGGGCATCACCTGCTCGTTGAACTGGTAGCCGCCGGTCTGTTCGTTCTTCACCATGCGGATGACCTTCACGAACACTTTCGCGTCGGCCTTCTTAAGCGATGCTACTGTTTTCTTTGCCATGGCTTACTTGATCTCTTTGTGAACGGTCATCTTGCGCATGATGGGGTTGTATTTCTTCAACTCCAGCCGCTCGGACGTGTTCTTGCGGTTCTTTGTGGTGATGTAGCGCGAGGTGCCCGGAAGGCCCGAGTTCTTGTGCTCGGTACACTCCATGATCACTTGCACGCGGTTTCCTTTCTTGGCCATCGCTTTCTGGGAATGGGGCGCGAAGGTAACACCATCCGCCACAGTTGCAAAATTATTACTGCTTCCCTTGCCCCACGGGCATCACCCGGGGGGTGCGCACAGGGTGCAGGTGCGGTGCCACGGCAGCCATGATCCGCTCCTTCAGCAAGAGCAACAATCTGGCCTTCAAGGAGTGGCGCCACGTTACCAAGGCGATCTCCCGCACCGGCACCGGTGACTTGAACTGGCGCAGGCATGCTGCCTGCCCAGGCGCCATGCCCACCGTGGCCAGCTCCGGCACCACGGTGAGCCCGCCTTGGGCGTCCACCATGCGCATCAATGCCTCGATGCTGCCGGAGACATAGGCGAACCGGCCCTCCCCCGCCCGCTGCTCACGCAGTTCGCACAGGTCCACCACCTGCGAGCGCAGGCAATGGCCTTCCTCCAGCAGCCAAAGCCGGTCCGCACGGATCTCCGAGGGCAGGACGTAATGCTTTTGGCCGATCCCTTCCCGGGGGGACACGTACAACATGAAGCGTTCCATGAACAGCGGATCCTCGTGCAAGCCCGGAATGCCCAGCGGGGTGGCCAGCACGCCCACGTCCAATTGGCCGTGCTCCAACCGGTCCGTGATCGCTTCCGTGGTCAGTTCCTCCACGCTAACGTGCATCTTGGGATGCAACCGGAGCAGCTCGCCCAGGAACAAGGGCAACAGGTAAGGCGCCAAGGTGGGGATCATGCCGATGCGCAGCTCGCCCCCGTGTTCACCGCGCGTGGCATTGGCCAGGTCCTTCAGTACTTGCACCTCCTTCAGCACGCTCCGGGCCTGGTCGATGATCGCGCGGCCTTCCTCCGTGGGCACCACCGGCATGCGGCTGCGGTCGAAAAGCACCACGCCAAGCTCCTCCTCCAGCTTCTTCACCATGCTGCTCAGCGTGGGCTGCGTAACAAAGCAGGCCTCGGCCGCCCGTGCAAAGTGCCGGTGCGCATCGATCGCCACGATGTACTGGAGCTGCTGGACCGTCATGCGGGGCAAAGTTACTTATTCATGGCATCTATCTTATCATTGACTAATTCAGTTTGATAAATGACACAGGAAGGCGATCTTTGCACCCGGAACAACCACGGGCCGGCAACCGGCCTGAAAAAACAACCAACCACTATGGAAACCAAAGGACAAGTGCAGATGGCCCCGCAGCGCATGGTAGGCTTGGGCAGCCGATTCCCGCTCTTCAGGAAAAAGGCCTGCGTGAGCACTGATAAGGGCAAGGAGTTCACGGAACTGACCAGCGATGAACTGACCAACACGCCGGGCCGCTGGACGGTGATGTTCTGGTGGCCGAAGGATTTCACCTTCGTGTGCCCCACGGAGATCGCCGCCTTCAACAAGGCGGTCGGCGAGTTCAAGGACCGCAACACGCAACTGATCGGCGCAAGCACCGACAGCGAGTTCGTGCACGTGGCCTGGCGCCGCGACCACGCCGACCTGAAGGACCTGAAGTTCCCCATGCTGGCCGACACCAGCAAGAGCCTCTCCGAGGAGCTGGGGATCCTGACGGCCGATGAAAAGGTGGCCTACCGCGTCACCTACATCATCGACCCGGACGGCATCATCCGCTGGGTGAGCGCGTACGACCTGAGCGTGGGCCGCAGCGTGGATGAAGTGCTGCGCGTACTGGACGCCCTGCAGACCGACGAACTCTGCCCCTGCAACTGGACCAAGGGCGAGGCCACGCTGAACTGAGATGAGCGGCGCCTTGATGACCTACGAAGAGGGTACCGCCGCCCTGCTTGAGGAAGTGGGCGCGCCCGCAGGCCATGCCAATGCGGCCTTGCAGCTGCTGGGCACCGTGCCTTCGCGGTATGCCCGGGACCTGAAGCTGAACCTGAAGGCCGTGCTGAAAAGCGCGCACCTCAACGAAAAGGAAGCGGCGCTGCTGGCCCTTAGCGTGGCGGCCAACCAGAAGAACGGCCCGTTGACGGCCCACTTCGGGCAATCGGCCTCACAAGCGGGTGCAACCGCCGAGGAAACGGCCGAGGCCGTAGCCTGTGCCAGCCTGCTTGCCGCCAACAACGTGCTCTACCGCTTCCGCCACTTCGCCGCCAAGGAGAAGTACAATGAGCTGCGCCCCGGCCTGCGCATGAACATCATGATGAACCCCGCCACGGGAAAGCACCTCTTTGAGCTGATGAGCCTGGCGGTGAGCGCGGTGAACGGCTGTGAACAATGCGTGAAGAGCCACGAGGCTTCCCTGATCGCGCTGGGCGCTTCCGAAGAACAGGTCTGGGACGCCATCCGCATCGCATCGGTGGTGGCCAGCTACGACCGTATCGTGTGCTGACCGTACCGAACCCGGTGCATTCAAGCAGGAAAGCCGCCCCCAACGGGGCGGCTTTCCTGCGTTCGGGGCGAAGCCTCCGTCAAGGCAGTTGCTCCACCCGCGTGCCCACGGCATTCATGCCGCCGATGTTCAACAGCACAGGCTCCCTGTCGTTGTTCGCCCCGGTGTATTGGACACGTCCGTCCAGGTTTACATCCTCGGGGAAGTAGCCGGGCGTGGTGGCCGTGGGAACTCCGCTGCCCACCTTCACCAGGATCGCATCGCGGTCGTTGTTTGCACCGGTGTACTTCAAGTACCCGTCCTTCACCGCATTGCCGGACCAGAGGGCCATCTTGTCAGTGCTCACCTGCTTGCATGCAGCGATGCCGTATGTCGCGTTGGAAGGCCGTGTAAAATCGACCATTGCGCCTTTTCCGTCCACCGTTGTAGCCGCGTTCACCATGGCCCCAAGGTGGTTGCGGTGCCGGATGGCGATGTAATAATTGTCCGCCGGAAGCCCGAAGATGAGCTTGGCGTATCCGTCCGTGCCCACCACATCCCCGTCGCGCTGTACCAAGGCCGCCTTGGTGGCCAGCACTTGCGCAGGATTCGCCTTGTTGCGCAGTTCCACCAGCACCCAATCCACGATGGCGTTCTTTCCCGCAACGTTCAACAAAGCTTGCGGCACCACTTCCCCTCCGCCTCCCCCGGCCTGCGGAAAGCCCAATGCCGTATAGGGCTCCTGGGCAGGGATCAGTGCATGGGTCCGCAGGTCATCGCGCATCATTCCCGTCGCGGGATCGAATGCTCCACCCAGCACTACCCGCAGTTTCACGCTGGGGCCGCAGTCCGTCCAGCGGGCCACATTGCTCCCCCCTACTTCGGCAAGCACCGGATTGCCGGGCCGGGTCCATCGCACGGTAATGTGGTCGCCACCGGAGGCCTCCTTGTGCAACACCTCGAAGTAATAGTACTTCCCCGCCACCAGGTTGATCGTGTCGCTGCGCTGGCTCGGGTATTTGTTGTACTCGGTGTCGTTGGTGTAGGCGGGCGCGAAGCACACCGCCTGCTTGAGCGCGGGTTCGGCATTGGGGCTTAGGTAGAACACGCCGGCATCATCGGCGGTGATGTTGAACGTGTACTTGCCCGTGGTGGAGGGAATGATGTATCCCCGCATCCGGGTGCCGTAGTTGTTGGCATAGTTCACAGGCCCGCGAATGCTCGTGGGATAGGTGGTCCCGGAAGGTGAAGATGGATAGTTCGGACTGTTCACCAAGTCGTTGACGGTGGCTCCGTACACACCCGTCCAGTACTCCCGCAGCACGCTTCCCACCGGCCCCACGCACTGCGGCGGGTCCATGTTGTACCCCCGGATCACCACCGTGGTGCTCGCGGACAGCCCGTCGTTGTCCGTAACGGTGAGCTTCACCGTGTAATCCCCGGTTTCCGTAAAGGTCTTGTTCACCACCGGGCCTGTAGCGAAGGTGCCGTCGCCGAGGTCCCACTGGTAGGACACGATGGTGCCGTTGTCCACGCTTTGGCTGGCGTCCAGCACGCTGGAAAACGGCACCAGCCCCTGTACCACGGAAGCCGTGATCACGGGTGTCGGCGCTATCCGGGCGCAATCCGGGTACAGGTGGTTCACCACCGTGGTGCTCAGGCCGCCGGGATCGGTTACCGTAAGATTTACCTCATAGTGGAAGGATTCATCATAGCAGCCAATGCCGGTGATCACCGTGGAGGAGGACACTGCATGGTCCGGCGACTCGGGATGGATGTGCGTATTGTGATGCAGCACGGTTTGCCACGAATAGGTCAACTGTGCGTTCGGGCTTTCCGCATCGCTCACTGCTGCCTGCAGGGCAAAGGTGGTGTCCTTGCCCACCGGGTAGAGCTGCCCGTCGGGGAAGCTGGTAATGGCCACCGAGGGCGGCGTATTGTTCACGTTCACCAGCAGGGTGGCCGTGTTCGGCTGGTTCTGGTTGTCGCGCACGGTAAGGGTGACCGTATACACGGTTGGCACTCCGGGCGCGGCGGTGAAGGTGTGGGAGGGATCGGCGCTGGTGCTGTTCGCGCCATCCCCGAAATTCCAGTAATAGGTGAGCGGTCCGTTCTCGGGGTCGGTGCTGTTGCTGCCGGTGAATTGCACGGCCAGCGGCCCCGGCCCGTAAAGCAGATCTTGTTGCGCCACGGCCACCGGGGGCAGGTTGGTGTACCCCAGGGGGGAGATCTTGCGGACCTGCCCGGTTTCATAGCGCACATACCAAAGCGCGCCATCGGGCCCTTCCCGAAGGAACACGATGGCCCCCATGTTGGTGGCGAAGTTGAATGCCTGCACGGCTTCATCGTTTTGGTCCATCACCACGCGGCGCACCCAGGCCCCGCCATAATCCGCCATAAAGTAGCTGCCCTGGTAGCCCACGGGCCACCCGGTGCCCTGTATGAAGGTGCCGCCAACGGAGGCATTGCCGCCGAACCTGGGTCCCGGCACGGGCGATGCGGGGTCGTCCAGGTCGAACTGCACGGCCGTATTGCCATTGAAGGCGCTGCACCGCGATTCATTGCCATGGACCCAGTCGATCACCGGCCGGCTGTGCATGAACACCGGAATGTTCGGGGGGATCATTTGCCCGGGATCGCACGGGTTCGGAAGCCCCAACGGGTGGCTGGGGGTCTCCTGGGCGATCAGGTCCTGGAAATCGAAGTACTGCTTGGCGCAGCCGCTTTGGCCGAACAACGGGTTGGGGGCGCCCTGGTGCTGCGTAAGCGCCTGGGGATAGGAAGGGCTCGGCCCCATGCCTTCGTACAGCGGCCATCCGAAGTTCTGCCCGCCCATGTGGCACACGTTCATCTCCTCCCAGGTATACCAGCCCACATCGCCGATGTAGAAGGACCCCGGGTTTGCATCGGCCGGATTGCTGCTGCCGGTGCCGGGCCGGCGCGTGAAGCGGTACGGATTGCGAAGCCCCAATGCCCACACGCGGCTGCGCGGTGCGCGGGGAGCTGCCGCATCATAGAACGGGTTGCCAGGCACGCCATCGCCGGTGGCGGGATCCACCCGCAGCATTTTCCCGTTCATGCTGTTCACCATTTGTGCACGCAAGGCCCCCACGTTCTCATCCGGCCTGATGATCCCGTCCGCAAGTGCTTGTGCATAATAGGTCTGGGCATCGTTGCCCACGTCCGCCACGTTGTAGCTGGCCCCGTCCCCTGCCGTAAGCATCAGCGTGCCGTCGCTGCCGAACACCAAGGACCCCGTGCTGTGGGATTCATACAGCAGCGGGATCCCCGTCTCCTTGGTTTCTCCGATCAGCACCTTGCGGCTGGCCGCACTTGTCGTAGTGTAGGAAGGCCCCGTGGCCGTGTAGCGGGTAAGCCGCATGATGGTGGCACTGTAGTATTCGTTGGTGGCCGGATTGTAGTTGGCCGTGCCGTAGTTCATCAGGTAATGCCGGTCCACCGTATAGAACAGGTAGATGTACCCGTTGCTGAGGAAGTTGGGGTCCAGGGCGAAGCCCAGCATGCCGTGATCGCGCCAGTTGCCTACTTCCTCGCTGATGTCGACCAAGGGCGACGGCAGCCGTACACCGTTCTCCACGATCCACACTTTCCCGCCCTTCTCCCATACGTACAGCCGGTTGTTGGCATCAAAGGTGAAACCCACCGGTTCGGTGAACCCGCTTACCACCACCGCATCATTGAACCCGGCGGGAACCGTTTGTGCCGTCACCCCTGTGCAAGCTGAAACACAAGCAGCGCCCGCCACCAGCATCGAAATCCATTTGTGATACCCGTTCATGAGCCCGGATTTTGGTCGAAGGAAATTTTCATTTGGCCGCACGAAATTGATAACTAATCGGGTTTCCGTCAAGTTTCCCCGTCTTGCGAGTTATCAACCGTTGGAAGGCTACGTTGCGCGCTTGCGGTTTGGCAAGCCATCCGGGGAAAGCCCATGCAGCGCATGGCCCATGCACTTCCCGGGGCACCTGGCGGAACAACCTTGCCCTAGCCTGACGATCGGCGGGTGTTCCCTGGTAATTTCGCGGCCCCATTCAAAATCATGAACAAGAAGATCGCTCTTTTGCCCTTGATCGCGCTGCTGGCGTGCAACTCCCAAACCCCTCCGCCGCCCCCGCCTCCTGCGCCCGCCGTTGCAGCTGCCGATGGCCTGGACAGCCTTTACTGGAACGCGGATTCGTTGATCGATTCCATGGAGCACAAGCACTTTGAGCACCTGCGGCAGCTCACCTTCGGCGGGGACAATGCGGAGGCCTATTGGAGCTTTGACGGCAAGAAGCTGGTCTTCCAGGCCAATGTGCCGGCATGGGGCGACCACTGCGACCAGATCTACTTCTTCAACCCCTTCACCGACAACCTGCGCAACAACCAGCCCGTGAAACTGAGCACCACCGGGGGCCGCACCACCTGCAGCTATTTCCTGCCCGGCGATACCACGGTGCTTTTTGCCAGCACCTACCTGGCCGATACGGCCTGCCCGCCCGTGCCCCCGCACGTGCCCGGCGGCAAATACACCTGGCCCATCTACCCCAGCTTCGACATCTTCACCACCGACCTCAAGGGAAACATCCTCAAGCGCCTCACCGACACCCCGGGCTATGATGCCGAAGGCACCGTTTCACCCAAGGGCGACCGCATCGTGTTCACCAGCATGCGCAATGGCGACCTGGACCTTTACACCATGAACATCGACGGCAGCGACGTGAAGCAGATCACCCATGAACTGGGCTACGACGGCGGCGCCTTCTTCAGCCCGGACGGCAGCAAGCTCGTTTGGCGCGCTTCCCGCCCAAAGACGCCCGCAGCCATCAAGGAATACAAGGACCTGCTGAAGCAAGGGCTGGTGCAGCCCACCCAGATGGAACTCTACATCGCCAATGCCGACGGCAGCGATGCCAAGCAGATCACCTCCCTGGGGCAGGCCAACTGGGCGCCCTACTGGCACCCGGACGGCAAGCACATCATCTTCGCAAGCAACTACAAGAGCCAGCGCGGATTCCCCTTCACCCTGTACCTGATCGGCACCGACGGCCAGGGCTTGGAGCCCCTGACCAATTCGGACATGTTCGATGCCTTCCCGGTGTTCAGCCGCGATGGCAAATACCTTGTGTTCAGCAGCAACCGCGGCGGCGTGAACCACGAAACAAACCTGTTCATCGCCAAGTGGAAGGAGTGAGCTTCCGCAGCACTATCCGGCAACAAACGGGCGGGAGGCGACTTCCGCCCGTTTCCGTTGCCCGCCACACACTGCGGAAAGCCCGAACTTAGCACCCGGCATGAAGGACGAAACGGCGGGACCGGGCTGGATGCAGCGCTTGGGCAAGCGCTGGGGCGTGGGGCCCGTGCGGGTGGTGCTTATCCTGCTCGCCTTTGCATGCACCGGCCTCACCGTGATGCTCCTGAAGCGCCCCGTGGTGGGCTTCTTCACCGAGGACGGGGAGCAGCCACTGCTGTTCTCCATCCTCTATTACATCCTGATCCTGCCGTTCTACAACCTGGTGCTCCTGGTGTACGGCGCACTGCTCGGCCAGTTCACATTTTTCTGGGCCTATGAAAAGCGGTTCTTCGGAAGGCTCTTCCGCCGCAAGGCCCGCCCGGCCGGCCATCAGCCGTGAAGGTGCCCGGCCGACAACGCCCGCTCCACGCGGCGCAACACGGCGCCCGGCGCCTTTTTCAACCTGCATTCCCACACGGTGACCACCCGCCAACCGGCCTTTCGGAGCTCCCGTTCGTTCCGCTGGTCGCGCTGCACGTTGCGGTCCAGCTTCTCCTCCCAAAAATCCTTGTGGGTCTTTGGCCGTGGCGGCTGGCAGTGCGGGCAGCAGTGCCAAAAGCAGCCGTGGACGAACACCGCCACCTTGCGGCCCACAAAGGCGATGTCCGGCTTGCCCGGTGCTTTGGCATAGTTCAGCCGGTACCCCTTGATCCCGGCCGTTGACAAGAGCTTCCGCAGCACACGTTCCGGGCCGGTGTTCCGGGAACGGATGCGGCTCATCTGTTCGCTTACGCGGGGATCCACCGGAACCGGCGCCCGGCCATCGCGGAGGTAACTGTGCTTGGCCATCAGCGGGCACGCAAAGTTCGCCCTATGCGCACCACTTGTTCCACAATGGCCCCGCCGGTTGCGCGCGGGTGCTTCCTTTGCCGCATGAACTGGGTCATCCTCATCATCGGCGGCCTCTTCGAGGTGGGCTTCACCACCTGCATGGGCAAGGCCCAGGCATCCACAGGCACCACGGCACTGTGGTGGTGGGGCGGCTTCCTCGCTTGTGTCTCACTGAGCATGTACCTGCTGTACCGCGCTTCCTTGCAGCTCCCCTTGGGCACGGCCTATGCGGTATGGACGGGCATCGGGGCCATCGGCACGGCGGCGGTGGGCATGCTGGTGTTCAAGGAGCCTGCCGACTTCTGGCGGCTGTTCTTCATGTTCACGCTCATTGCAAGCATTGTTGGCCTGAAGGTGGTGACGCATTGAAGTGCCAGCAGGGCACGCGCATGCCGTGCGGCAAACCACTTCGTGCCTCCCGGGCATGACTTCCGCGCTCCGGCCGGCACCAGGCCCCTTGGATCAACCCTGCTGCCGTTCGCTCCAGGCCTGCTTCAGGGCGCCCAGAAAGTGCGCGCTCGGCTGTGCGCCCGAAACGGCATACTTGCCGTCCAGCACGAAAAAGGGCACGCCGCGCACGCCGATCTGCTGCGCTTCATATTCATCCGCATGCACCGCCTCGGTGAAGGCATCGGTTTTCAGCATGGCCTCCGCCGCGTTGCCATCAAGCCCGATCTCCTGGGCGATCTCCTTCAGCTTGGCGTGGTCACCAATGTGCTCGCCCAGGATGAAGTGGGCCCTGAACAGCCGCTCCTCGGCCGCATCGCCCTTGCCCTTGGTCTTGGCGTACTGGATCAGCCGGTGCGCATCGAAGGAGCTGCCCATGACGGCCTTGTCCATGTTGTACTCCAAGCCCACGGTGCGTGCGCGCTCCACCACGCCGGCCACCATTTCCTTGGCCTGTTCGCGCGTGCGGCCGTACTTCCTGGCCAGCATGCCGTACATGTCGTCCGGGCTGCGCACCGGGGCTTCGCGGTCCAGTTCAAAGCTCTTCCATTCCACCTCCACCCTGTCGCGGTGCGGAAATTGCGCCAGCGCGTTTTCAAACTCCCGCTTGCCGATGTAGCAGTACGGGCATACCACGTCGGACCAGATCTGAATTTTCATGTTCACCAAATGCGGCTTGCGTGCTTCAGAGCACCGTTATTTCCGTCCTGCGGTTCTGCGCGCGCCCCGGTTCGGTATCGTTGGAAGCCACGGGCACCGTGGCACCGTATCCCTTTGCCACCACGCGTGCGCCATCAATGCCGTGTGCAACAAGAAAATCCTTTACGGACCTCGCGCGCTGTTCGCTGAGCAGCTGGTTGGCGGCATCCTTGCCCACATTGTCGGTGTGCCCGCCCACCTCGATGCGCACGGCCGGTGATGTTTTCATGAACTGCACCAGCTTGTCCAGCTCCACCGTGGATGCGGGCAGCAGCGCGTAGCTGGCCGTTGCGAAGAAGATGTTGCGCAGCTCGATCTTTTGCCCGGGCGCCACCCGCGAGAGCTTTACGTCCAGTTGATAGGGTGCCGTGCCCTGCATGTCCGCAAAGCGGTAATTCCTTGAGTAGAAGAGGTAGCCGTCGGATGAGGCGTTCAGCGCATGGTCCACGCCGGTGGGCAGGCATACGAGGAACTCACCCGTGACCGGGTCGCTGTAGGCGGCGGTGGACAGTTTTCCAGTGGTCAGGTCGTACAGTTCCACATCGGCTTCCAGCGGCTTGCCGGTAGCCTTGTCCGTCACCTTCCCGCGGATGTAGCTCACCGGCGTGGGCCGCGCCTCGGGATAGAGCACGAACCCGTAGAGGTCAAGGTCGCCGTAGCCGCCCGGGCGGTCGCTTGCGAAGTAGGCCAACTGCCCGTTGGCGTTCACCAGGATGCTGTTTTCATCGCCACTGGTGTTGATGGGCCAGCCGAGGTTGAGCGCTGGCCCCCAGGTGCCGTCGGGCTGCATGCGGCTCATGTAGATGTCCAGCCCGCCCATGCCGGGCCTGCCATCGCTGCTGAAGTAGAGCGTTTTGCCGTCGGGATGGATCTGTACGCTTTCCTCGCGGCCCGGGCTGTTCACGTTGTCGCTTAGGCGTTCGGGCTTGCTGAAGGCACCGTCATCGCCCATGCGGGTGACGTAGATGTCCGTGTTCTGCCGACCTTCCGCGGTGCGGCTGCCGCGGATGAAGTAGAGCGTGCGCCCATCGCTGCCCATGGAGGGCTGGCTCTCCCAGGCCACGGAATTCACGGGTGCGCCCAGGTTTTGGGGTTGCGTCCACCGGTCGCCCACGCGGCGGCTGATGAACAGGTCGCAGCTGCCCAAGCCCTTGATGCCTTTTCCGTAGGAGCCGTCCACCCCGGCGCACTTGGTGAAGATGATGAAGCGCCCGTCCGGCGTGAGGGTTCCGGCGCCTTCATTGTCCACGGTGTTCACGGTGGTCACGGGCTGGGCCTTGCCCCAGGTGCCGTCCGCCTGCTTGTGGCTGACGAAAAAATCCTCCTGCGCCCCGTAGGCCGACCGCTGGTCCTTCAGCAGGCGGGTGAACATGAGGGTGCTGTCGTCCGCGGTAACGCACGGAAAGTATTCGGGGTCGGCCGTGTTCACGCCCGGGCCCAGGTTCACGGGATCGAAGGGCACCGGGTGCTTCACGGCCTGTTCGGCAAACGCGCAATCGGCCAAGCCGAGTTCGGCGCGCTGCCTGCGCTGCGGGTCGCGGTCCAGCTCCTTGGCCATGGCGAAGTGCTTGCCGGCCTCGGCGTACAGGCCCTGGGCCAGCTCCAACTCCGCCAGGTGCAGCGCTGCCGGCGGGAAGTAGGAAGGGTTGATGGCCAGCACTTCCTTGTACACGGCCATCGCTTCCTTGGCCATGTTGCGCTCCTCGTACATCTCGCCGAGGTACAGGCGCGGCTCAATGAACTTCGGGTCGGCCTGTGCCGCCTTCTTCAGGTCGCCTTCGGCGCAATCCCACTTGCGCAGGCGCATGCAGTCCGCCCCGCTTTCATAGAGCTTGATGGCCCGCTTGTCGGTGGTGGTATAGCGCACCCCCGGCAGCTGTGCCGTGCATAGCGCAGCGGCCAGCAGCAGGGGCAGCAGCAGGGCGCAGCGCGGCCCCACTGCCGTGGAAAGGGCATTGCTCATGGTATGTTCATGTACTTGTGCGCCTGCAAGGAGATCCTCCAGCGCGGGTGTGCCTTGCAATAATCCACCACCACCGGCAGCATGGCATCGCGCCTTTCCCATTCCGGCTGCAGGTACAGTGCGCATTGGGGCCGTGTTTTTTCGGCATGGCCTTCCGCCCATTGCAGGTCGTGCTTGTTGAAGACCACCACCTTGAGCTCATCCGCCAGCTGATGGAAGCCTTCCACGGGGGCCTTGAATTTTTTCGGACTGAAGCAGATATGGTGCCATTCCCCGCTCAGGGGTGAGGAACCGCTGGTTTCCAGGTGCGTGCGGAACCCGGCGCGGCGCAAGGCCGCGGTCAATGGCCCCAACTGGTACAACAGCGGTTCGCCGCCGGTGACCACCGCAATGCGGGCGGGCTGGCGGGCCGCTTCGGCCACGATCTCCTCCACGGACCGCACCGGATGCCGGGTGCCGTCCCAGCTTTCCTTCACATCGCACCAGGTGCAGCCCACGTCGCAGCCTGCCAGGCGGATGAAGTAGGCGGCCTGCCCACTGTACACGCCTTCGCCCTGCAGGGTGGCGAAGGCCTCCATCACGGGCAGGTGCCCGCCGGAAGCCACCAAGGGGGAGCGGACGGGTTGTAGGGCGGGGTTGTTCACGGCAGGACAAAAAAAGCCCACACAGGACCGAGTTCAAAAAACCCATGGATCACATGAGCGGGTCGGACAGAAAGGGGTTGGTAATCCTCGATGATCCCGAAGGAACCGCACGTCGGCGGCGAGGCCCGCCCTTGCCCTTTGGATCTTCCGATCCTGAGAAAAAAATGTTGGTTTTGAGAACCTATGGCCTGTGTGGGCTGTCTGTTGATCAGCACACGGCTGAGAAAGAACGCTTCGATGCCCCGAAGGTAGGTTCTTTTTCGATGGTTGCAAAACGAGTTGTGAACAATTCGGGCCGACGGCGGCCAACAGGCCGCTGCGGATGCACCTCGTGCATCCGCAGCGTTGGCCAATGTCCTCCCGGGCTCACCCCTCCCCGCGTTGCCCCACGAACTGGTCCTCCTTTTCCTCAAACAGGATGTTGAAGGTGGTGAGGCTTCCGTAGCAACGGGTGATGTACTGCTGCAGTTCCAGCTTGTCCTGTTCGCCCAGGCCGGTGTGGGCATTGATCTTTTGTTCCAGCACCCGGAAGCGGTCGCGGATCATGGTGATCTTGTGGAAGAAGTCCTCCAGGGGCACTTCCTTGCTTTTGAGCGCGGCGTCCTTGGGCTTGATCTCCAACATGCCTCCTTCATAGCGGCGTGCCATCTCCACGGGCCGCTGCGGCATCTGCATTTCCTCCAGCACTTCGCGCAGTGCCTCGCGCACGTGGTCCATGTCCAGCGGCTCGGGCTCCACCTCCACGCCGGGGGCGACCACCTTCAGGCCCTCGAAACCGCGGCTTACGGGCTGCTCGCCATGGTCCTTGAAGAAGATATGCACGGTGCGCGGGTCCAGGTCGTACACCACGCCTGTGCCCAAGGTGGGATGGGCTACGCGTGCGCCGATGCCAAGGTCGTGTAGTTCCATTTGCAGTTGTTGTTTCACCGCAATGATACATGCGCCAGGCCGCTCGTGCCGTTGCACACCAGGGATATCGGGTGCTATCCATGCGCCTGGCGGCGCATTCACGCACTGTCTTGAACCACGGATGCACACGGATGCACACGGATAGGGAGGGTTGGTTTGCTTGGCAGGTGGGTCCGTGATCCGTGTTCATCCGCGATACCCCTATTGAGCGACCACGGATGGAAACCAAGCTACTCCTGGTACACAGCAAAAGCGAAGTGGCCGCGGTGCTCAAAGCTCCGGGCAACCTGAAGCACCGCACCATGCCGGTCTTGGCCTACTCCGCCGACCCGCGGATGAGTGATGTGATCGCCCTCCGGCCCGAGGACCTGCTCTTCGACCAAGGATTGATCCGTTTGCGCCAAGCCAAGGGCAACAAGGACAGGATCACCTTGCTCGGTCGGTCAATAGCGGATCTGTTTCAGAAATACATGGCCGCCTATCAGCCGAACGGCTTTCTCTTCGCAGGCCAGGCCGGCGGCATGTATTCGGCACGCAGCCTTCAACAGGTGATGCAGGCAGCCTTGGCCAAGGCCGGCATCCAAAAACCCGCCAGTATGCATACCTTGCGGCACAGTTTCGCCACCCACCTCCTGGAACAAGGCACCGACCTCCGTTACATTTAAACCCTGCTCGGCCATGCATCCAGCAAAACCACGGAAGTGTACACCCATGTCACCAGGCGGTAACTCCAAGGCTTTGTCAACCCACTTGATGCGTTGGACCTCTCTTGGCGCGCTTTCCACCAAAATCCTCGCATTATGTCCATCTATGCGGAATCTGCGAGGATCACCTTCATAGAGCCCCTTGTGAAATAGGTGAAAATCTGCGTCAACCCCACGCTAACCGCAATATGCCAATGCCACCTCAAAGAACAAACGATACACGCAATTTGTTCTTAACCCGACCAACACGCTAAAAAGAAACTATTATGACTGTCAATACTTTCAACGACCTTGTTTCTGCCATTCAAAACGGCGAGAAAGAAATTACTATTACAAGAAGCATCTTGTGTAATTTCAGTATTTTGCTACCAGAAGGAGTAAACCTGAATGGTAAACCACAGGAAGATGGCGAACTACCTTTACTTTCATTTCAGCATTCTGACGGAATTGGCGTAAGTGTTAACAATACGGTGAAAAACCTAAATATAGATACACCCGTAAACCACAAGGCTATTTTTAATACTACTGTAAAACATGACCTTGGGACTTTTACATTTGAAAACTTGTTGGTAAAAGGACAGGTTTCCGTTATTACAAGAGTTGGCGTTGAGAAAGCAAACATTGTTATTGACAATGTTGATATTCATTCGGCAGATGCCCGACATTATTTAGAGCAACCGCAGAAATATGGAGTAAATGTACTGCAAGGTGCATTGACGATTTACAACATTAATCCAGATCCGAAAAGCCTTGTTTCGGTTGCAGTAAGCAATTTAAGTATCGGTAGAAAGAACGCACCCGTTTCAGGTTGTGGTGTTTTTATTTCGGGCTTTGGCGATATAGGTGGCAGAACAGAAATTTCAAAACTGCATACAAAAGCTGTTTATTCTAACGGAAAAATTCCTTTGGGAGTAGCGGATTATATTACAGCAGGCGTATTTGTGTTTTATGGTGTACACGCTACCGAAGTCGTAACTGATGGAGAAATCATTACCTATGGTGTAAACGATATGGTGTTGGACGTTTGGGGAAGTGTGGATAATTGGACAAGTAATGCACCTATTATTTCTTACGGACCAAGCGGAGTTGGATTTGTAAATTTCGGGATTGTGAAAAACTTTACCGTGAATGCACCCTTGCAAACTTACGGACTTGGAGCAAGGGGTTACAACCAGTATGACGGAACGGTAGAGAACATTTCATTTCAATCTATTGAAACATTCGGGGACGGCTCTGTGGGCATACAAATAAGTAAACCAATAGGAACGCTGACCGTACACGGAAATGTAACTACGCACGGTTCTGCTGGTGCTTCACTGGTAAAAGGGGTATATGTTGATTTGCCTGCTTACGGTTTAAGCATTAAAGATGGCGGCGTAGCAAAATGTATAACCATCAATGGAAATGTGGAAACCAATGGCGACAATGTAATTTCTTATATTGTTGAAAAAGGTGGAAATCCCGGAACATTAAACATTGAAGGACAAATCATTGCAAACGGCCAAAACTCCCAAAAGGAGAAAATTGAATAAAATGAAAAGGGAAATTGTAAAAGCATTTCAAGGCATTCCTGCCATTAAGGATAACAACATTACCTTATATCGTTCTTTACCTACCAACAAAATGGAATCTTTGGGTCCGTTTGTGTTTGTAGATTATTTTATCACACAAGGAATAAAAGGAATTGGCGACACACCACATCCTCACGCCGGAATTGAGGTAATCAGTTATTTGTTTCAAGGAGAAAGTGTTCACAAAGACAGCTTGGGAAATACAGATACGCTTACCGATGGCGATGCACAGTTTATAAAAGCCGGTAAAGGAATTATACATAAGGAAACACCTAAAAGGGCACGCAAAGGATTGCAACTTTGGACAAGTCTTCCACCTGAACAAAAGTTTGACGATGCTGAATATTTCTCCTTCAAAGCCGCTAAAATTCCTTCATTTAAGATAAATGAGAATGAAGTGAAAGTGGTAGCTGGAGAAGTAAATGGGCACGAAGGCATTCTGCCAACTTCAAGACCGACAATTTTAGCACACATTCATTTTGTAAATGATAAGAAGATAGTACTTCAGGTATCCAACCAATGGGAGTTAGGAGTTTATATTATAAATGGAAAAGCCCTTGTAGCTGAAAAGGGCCCTCTAAATATTGGAGATTTGGTTGTATTGAGTAATGGCAACGATTTGGAGTTGCAAGCTCATGGTGACTTTCCTGTAGATGTAGTTTTGCTTGGAGGAGAGAAAATTGATTACCCATTAATATTTGACGGACCTTTCGTAATGGATAGACAAGAAAATATCAATAAAGCCCACCAAAATTACCAAACAGGAAAAATGGGGTCGCTGGAAGGCGTTCCGTTTTGAATAACCAATTCTATTGGATGACGCGCCCTGCGGGCGCGTTAGACCCGATAGCCCTGGTTGCACACGTCCAGGCCGCCCATTGGCCTCATTCCACCACGCGCAGCACGGGGTGCTTCCGGTAGCCGGGTTCCATCCACGGCGACCGGCGGTAGATCCAGGTGAGCTGGGCGTCCGCATCCTTGGCAAAGGCCGCGTCCGCCTGCCGCCTGGCCTCAAAGGCCTGTTTCAACGCAGGGTCGCGCTTCAGCAGTTGTGCCGCGATATCCTCGAACACATAGTCTTCATACCATTCCTTTTGCTGCAGCACGGCATCGAAGAAGTTCCACGCGAAGAAGCCGTCCTCCGCGCGGCATTCCAGGGCCTCCATGGCATAGCGGTCGGTGGCATGGCCCATGGGCACCAGCACATCGCCCGCCCGCGCCGCCCAAGTTTTGCGGTGCCTTTCGGCGAGGACCTGCCGGTGCAGGTAGTGCCCTTCGTAGGCCATGGGCACGGTGGTGAACGCGCCGATGCTGTCCTGTTCCACGGTGAGCAGGCTGTCTTTCCCCAGCACTTCCAGGGGCACGCCGGAGATCTTGAGCCTTTCGATGGCCCCATGCCATTGCTGCGGCACCAAGTATGCCTTGGGCTTGGTGGCCGTGAAGGAAGGCCGGTAGGTGTCCAGCCAGTTGACCATGGTGCCGGTGGGCGCGGAATGGTCGTAGCGGATGCGTGGCAGCCCGGTGACGGCGCTGGTTTCCGTGCGTGCCTCGTACCCTTTCCAGGGAATGCGTTCCACCTGCGCGGTGTCCAAGGTCCAGTTCATGCCAAAGGCCGTTGCCTTTCGGGTTGATTCCTTGGCCTGTGCGCGTGCTTCGCGAAGCTCCTGCGGATGTTGGTCCATGGCGGCCAAGGTGGCCAGCAACAGCTGGAAGGTGGCGTTCACACGGTCCGCATAGGGTTTCAGCACATGGGTTTCGCTGATGATGCCGATGCGGTTGAACAGGGCGTTGTATCCGGAACTGTACCGCGGGCTGTCGTAGAAGCCGCGCAGCCCGTCCTCCGGTGTGTTGCCCATCAGCTCGAAGTAGGGGCACATCAGCATGTCCTTGTCCCCCATCCATTCGTATTGCGCGGGCACCAGCACCTGGGCCATGAACTTGGCCAACGGCGCGGCCAGCTTGTCCTTTTGGGTGGTGAGCAGGGCCATGATGTACTGGTGGTCGGCCCCGTCGCTCACGTGCGGCTCGAAGTAGATGTCGGGGTCCCAATTGGCCAGTGCCGCATTGAGGCTCCGGGCGTTTTCGGAATCCATCTTCATGAAATCCCTGTTCAGGTCGAGGTTTCTGGCATTGCCCCGGAACCCGTATTCCACGGGGCCGTTCTGGTTGACGCGGCTGCGGCTTCCCCGCTGCAGGGCGCCGCTTACGTTGTACACCGGCACAATGCACACGGCGGTGTTCGCCAGCAGGCCCATCAGGCGGTCGTCGTCCAGCAGGGCCTGCGCCAGCAGCAGGCTGGCATCGATGCCGTCGGGCTCGCCGGGGTGGATGGCGTTGGTGATCCACAGGATGTTCTTTCCGCTGGCGCGGATGCTGTCCGGGGTGAAGCCGCTGCCGTCGCTGAGGATGAACAGGTGGAGGGGTTCGCCGCCGTCATCCCGCCCGATCACGGTGAGCTTGGCGCCGGAGTACAGTGAATCCATGGCCTGAAAGCGGGCGATGGCCTGCTGCCAAGTGGCGGAGGTGTCTCCTTCAAAGATCCATTGTGCGGTGGCTGGCGTCATAAGGGCCATGGCTGTTGCAAACAATGCGCCTCGTGCGGTTTGGTGCATGCGCAAAGGTCGCCATGGCCCGCCGAAAATGCCGGAAGCCCCGGCGCAGCAAGGCGCGCCAAGGCTTCCAAAGCGCCGGTGAACCCAAAAACACCGGCGGGGTGGTTGTTCAACTGTTCACCTCCCGGTCCGCAGGCCATTGGGCGCATTCGTCCTGGGCGGGCGGCACTGCATCGGCCTGTACCAGTTCCTCACTGGCGGGCAGCAGAACCGGTTGTCCGGCACTGGCAAAGAGCTGCTCCTCATCGGTGAGCTGGAGCAGGAGCGTGAGGGTCATTACGGGCCACATGGTTCAGCAGATTGATGCCGCAAGATTTCACATAAGCGGGTCGTTTGTCAAGACGAAACATATATTTTCATCGACGAACTTCGATCACCTCCACCCGATCCTCCCGTTTTGCCGCACGGGCAAGCGGAAAATGGCGCCACTCCGCCCGCTGTTGCACCTTTGCGGCCATTCCACAGCCCATGAAGCACCTTTACCGCTCGCTGCCGCTCAGCTTGGCCTTGCTGCTAAGCGCCCCGTTTGCCATGGCCCAAGGCTCGCGGAACGGCCCGAAGCTCGGGCTGGACATTGCCACGCAAACGCTGGGGCAGTTCCTGGCCTGGAGCGGGCAGCCGAAGGTTGGCCCCATTGTGGGATGGAGCTTCGAGGCGGCGGTAACGGACCAGATCAGCCTGCTGATCGAGCCGATGTACATCGGGAAAGGAAGCGTAACGGTGGTGCCGCAGCTGAAAACGCGCAGTTCCATCGCCCTGAACTACTTGGAGATGCCGCTGATGCTGAAGGTGAGCACCAGCCCTGACGTGCAGGGCCTGTTCCTTACCGGTGGCCTGATGTACGGCTACCTGCTGCACGGCAAGATCAAGAATTTCCAGGACGGGCAGCTGGTGAGCTCGTATGATTTCTCGCCCACCGGCACCCAGCACCGCGGCCAATGGAGCGCCGGGGTGGGCCTTGGGCATGAAACAGGCCACTGGATGTGGGAGCTGCGCGGGCAGAGCAGCCTGACCACCTTTGACGAGCTGGTGCGGTCGCACAACGTGGTGTACTCGCTCCAAGTGGCCTGGCGGTTCAATTCCCCGGCCTTGGGGAACTGACCGCCGCAGGGCTTCACATGCCGTCGTCCCGGAAGAAATCCAGGTTCTGCAGCTTCACCAAGTGGACGTTGGTGAAATAGTGGTGCAGGATGTCGGTATAGCTGTATCCCTTGCGGGCCATGTGCATGGCGCCTTCCTGGCACAGGCCCACGCCATGGCCGAAACCCCTGCCGCTAAGCACCACCATGTCCCCTTGCGGCATTACGCTGAAATAGGCGGAACGCAGGTGGAAGTCGTTCCTCAGCCGGGTAAGCGATACCCGTGGTGAGATATTGGCCAGGAACAGGTCGCGGCACTCGGGGGCATACTCGGTAACGCTGGCCACCACGTTGCTGTCGTCGGTGTTCACGCCGTATTCCTTGCGCAGGTAGGCCAGCCATTTGGCGCGGGGCACACTTTTTTCCCAGGCGGCATGGGGTTCGTGCAGGCAGAAGGTGTCCAAGGTGCTCACCAGGTAGGGTTCGCTCTTGCTCCACACATCCTCGGCGTTCACCGTTTCGCCCCCGCAGTTGCTGTGGAAGGTGGCATGGATCAGGCGGATGTCGGAATCCACCACCACCAGGTCGCGGGTGAGGGCCACGGCCTGCCGGATGCTGTCCTGGCGGTTGCGGCCCTGGAACACTTGGCAATGGGTGGCATCGCACAGCTCGAACCCCTCGGCGGCATGGCGCCGCTTGTTGGCCAGTGCATAGGTGCGGCAGCTTACCGCCTGCAGCTTGTAGTACTCCATCCAGTGGTCCTTGCCGGCCTCGGCCTGCACCACCCCGGCCACATATTCCTCCAAGGGCACGGTGGCCACCAGGCGGAAGGTGGAGCCCGCGCGGCCCACTTCCAGCGAACCGGGATAAGTGCGCTCCGCGGTCTTTGGCGCCATGTTGCGCAAGCGGAACCCCCTGCCGGACGGGGACCGGAAGGTGATGGTCTTCCTGGCGGAAAAATCCAGCAGCAGCGAGCGCGCTTGTATGCCGCTTTCGGTGATCTTCAGCACCAGCCCGTCGGTGGCGGCCAACTGTGCCGCCTGCTTGCCGTCCACCCAAATGGAGAGGGGGCCGCCGTCGCCCATCACCATGATCTGGTGCGCAGGGGTTTCCTGGAACAGGCCCACCCGCACATCGGTGTATTGCGCAACGGCTCCGGCCACTAGGAAAACGGTGGATAAGAGGGAGAGGGTACGGTGCATTTCGGCGCGAAACTACCCGCCCGGCCTGCCGCCACCGGGCGTTTCTCGCAGACTTTTCCACACTTGATCGGCCACATGTGCCGAGGCACCGGGTCCGCCCAGCTTGCGGCGCAGCTCCCCCAGGTCGGCCTGCATGCGCCGGATGTAGGCCTCATCGGTGAGCAGCCGCTGCAATTCGGCGCGCAGCACGGCGGGCTTCATTTCCCCTTGGATCAGCTCGCGCACCACCTGGCGGCCCATGATGAGGTTCACCAATGAAATGAAGGGCACTTTGATGAAGCGCTTGGCCAACCAGATGTTCAACGCCCCGCCGCTGTAGCACACCGCCTCGGGCGTGCCGATCAGTGCCGTTTCCAGCGTGGCGGTGCCGCTGGTGACCAGTGCGGCCCTTGCCTGCCGCAGCAGGCCGTAGGTGCGGTCCTTGGCCAATTCCGCAGGCACCGCCCCCAGCAGGGCGCGGTAGAGCTCATCGGGCACCGCAGGCGCGGCGGCCACCACGAAGCGGTGATCGGGGAAGTGGGGCACCATGGCCAGCATGGCGGGCAGCATGCGCCGGATCTCCTGCAGGCGGCTGCCCGGCAGCAGGGCCACCACGGGGCGCGCATCCGCGGGCGCATCCGGCCCCTCCGCCCGCAGTTCGTCCGCGCCTATGGCATCCAGCAAGGGGTGGCCCACGAACTCCACCTCCATGCCGTGCCGCGCGTACCAGTCCTTTTCAAAAGGCAGGATGACGAACATGCGGTCCACCACGCGCTTGATGGTCTTGGCACGGCCCGCCTTCCACGCCCACACTTGCGGGCTGATGTAGTAGAACACCTTGATGCCTTGTCCGTGGGCGAACTCGGCAATGCGCAGGTTGAACCCGGGATAGTCGATGAGGATGATGGCGTCGGGCCTGAAGCGCAGGATGTCCTCCTTGCAGGCCCTGATGTTGCGCAGGATGGTGCGCAGGTTCATCAGCACCTGGGTAAAGCCCATGAAGGCGAGGTCGCGGTAGTGCTTCACCACGTGCGCGCCGGCGGCCTGCATGCGGTCGCCGCCCCAGGCGCGCACCTCCAGTTGCTCCCCATCGGCGTGCTGCAGCAGCGCGCGCACCAGGTTGGCACCGTGAAGGTCGCCGCTGGCCTCGCCGGCGATCACATAAAGTCTCTTCCCCATAGCAGCAGCAGCAGCACGATCACCGCGCCGTAGGTGAGCATGGCGCCGATGACGCCGCGCATGGCCTTGAGCATCCGCCGGCGGTCCAAGGCAAAGAAGAGCACCACGTCGGCCAGCAGGCTCAGGGACAAGGTGGGCGCGATGTTGCCCTTGATCCCGAACAGCATGTTGCGCAGCAGGAAGTTGAATTCCAGCTCGGGGCGCAGCACGGTGACGGCAAATGCACAATAGCCCAAGAGGCCGGCAATGGGCACTACGATGCCCAGCGCATAGCCGATGCCCACCTTGTCAAAGCGCATGCTCCCACGTGTTCAGGCGGTCCAGTTCGCCGTGGGCGGTCATGTCGAACTGCACGGGCACCACGCTGGCGTAGCCATGGTCCGTGGCCCACACATCGGTGTCGTGGGCCTGGTCACGGGCCACGAACTGGCCGCGCAGCCAGTGGTATTCATGGCCATGGGGATCGCGGCGCGTCTCCACGGCATCTTCCCAGGTGCCCGGCGCCTGGCGGCATGCGCGGATGCCCTTCAGCGGCCCGGCTGCGGCGGGCGGCACGTTCACGTTGAGGCAGCACCCCTTGCCCAGGCCGTGCCGCAGCACGTTTTCCGTAACGGTCCGCACCACGGGCCGCACATGGTCGAAGCTGGCATCGATCCCATATTCCATCAAGGAGAAGCCGATGCTGGGGATCCCCTCCAGGGCCCCCTCCACGGCCGCGCTCATGGTGCCGCTGTACAGTACGTTTATGCTGAGGTTGCTGCCATGGTTGATGCCGCTTACCAGCAGCGCGGGGCGGCCCTTGATGAGGTGGTACACGGCGAGCTTCACGCAATCCACCGGTGTTCCCGTGCAGCTGTAGGCTTCAATGCCATCCGTGAAATCCACCTTGCGCAGCCGCAGGAAGTTGTGGATGGTGATGGCATGGCCCATGGCGCTCTGCGGTTTGTCAGGGGCTACCACCAGCACCCGCCCGAAGGCGGTCATTTCCTGCGCCAGGGTTTGTATGCCCGGCGCGAATATGCCGTCATCATTGGTCACCAGGATCAATGGGCGCTCAGTCTGCTTCATGGGGGCCAAAGCTAAGCGGACCGCGAAGCCTGGCGAGGCCCATCTTTGCACCATGAAAAAGCCGATCTTCCCTGCCGGTGCGGCCAAGCCGCTGGCCCCCTACTCGCCTGCCATTGAAGCCAACGGCATGCTCTTCCTCAGCGGCCAGATCGCGTTGATCGGCGACACCGGCCAGCTCCAGCTGGATTCCATTGCAGCGGAAACCAAGCAGGTGATGGAGAACCTGGGCCTGCTCCTGAAAGCGGCCGGCCTGGATTTCAGCCACCTGGTGAAGTGTACCATCTTCATGAGCAGCATGGACCATTACGGTGCGGTGAACGAGGTGTACGGCACCTACTTCAAGGATGCGCCGCCTGCGCGCGAGGCCGTGGCCGTGGCCGGCCTGCCGCGCGGGGTGAATGTGGAGATCAGCGGGATCGCGTGCCGGTGAGGGGCAGGGGGCAGGGGGCAGGGGGCAGGGGGCAGGGGGCAGGGGGCAGGCGCGGTGGGCAGTGGGCAGGCGCGGTGGGCAGTGGGCAGGCGCAGTGGGCAGTGGGCAGTGGGCAGTGGGCAGTGGGCAGTGGGCAGTGGGCAGTGGGCAGTGGGCAGTGGGCAGTGGGCAGTGGGCAGTGGGCAGTGGGCAGCGGGCAGTGGGCAGCGGGCAGTGGGCAGGCGCAGTGGGCAGTGGGCAGCGGGCAGCGGGCAGCGGGCAGTGGGCAGTGGGCAGCGGGCAGTGGGCAGTGGGCAGTGGGCAGCGGGCCGCAGTGGAACGCACGTACACAGGTACGCCATCGCGGCCCAGCCTGACAACTAACAACTGACAACGAACAACTGACAACTAAACACTGGCCATGGGTTCGTTGAAGCCCCATTACCCACCACCGCATACCATGATCACCGCAACGCTTTCCGGTGGGTGAAGTACAGGTAGCACCAGTTCAACGCCAGGATGAAGCCGAGGAAATTGATGGCCTTTGGCCCGGCGATGAGCATGGGCACCAGCATGCCCAGCAGCTGCGCCGTGGTGTAGATGTGAAAGCCGTCCTTGAAGCCCTGCCACATCCGCAGGGTGCCGATGAACCGCACCAGGGTACGCAGGGCGAACACGGCCATCAGTGCCGTGCCGTGCGCTTTCAACATGGCCACATACGCCGCGATGTCATCCTCCTGGCCCGGTTGGATGAACGCGCCATACGTGGTGTGTACCAACTTCAGGATCTCCTCGTCGGGGATGCCCCGAATGGCCACCGTGACAATGATACCCATGACGTACAAGGGGAAGACCGCCCCCTGGTTGATGAAGCTGGCCGTGCAAAGCCAGGTGAGCGTGCGCGGGCGCGCTTCCGAAGGAGGAGAGGCTGCTGATGGTTCCACGGCGCGAAGCAACGAAAAAGCCCCCGACCTCCGCCGGGGGCTTTTTCCAAGATGGCCTTCCACGCTCAATGCATGTGCTTCAGGTTCACGGCATACAGGATGATGAAGACCAGGGAGATGAACCCGGCAAAGCCCACGGAGGCAATGGCCATCATGCTGCCCCCCAGGAACACCAATGGAACCACCAGCCCTGCGATGGAGGCCAGCAAGTACAGCCAGAACCCGCTCTTCTTCAGGTTCCACATCTGCCACACGCCGAACAGGCTGACCAATGACACAATGATGGTCGCCATACCGATGGGCTTGGCATTGGCCGCCGCGCGTTCCGTGATCTCCATGGCCGAATCCATCATTCGGCCGGCCAGCCCGTTCGCCTGTTCACCCAGGTCCGCCTTGCCCTTTTCCATATCTGCGCGTGCCTTTTCCAGCACCTCGTTCTGGTCCTTGGTCAAGTTCTGCACCCCGCTGAAGACGCCCCATGCGCCCATGATGAAGCTGAGGATGCAGATGATGGTAAGCAACGTGGGGCGGGTATTTGCCGTGTTCGCTGCCATTGGGTTGGTATCGCTCATTGGATCGGATTTGGAACGAATGTAGGCGGCTCCGTTCCAAACACTATATGGACCGGCGCAAGATATTCCGGGTGGATCGTGGATAAGGTCGCCCGGACCGCCGCACCTGCAACCAAACCGCCCCCGCCGGATGCGCCTCGCCGCAGGATCGGAAAATAGCTTATCCTTGTGCCAATCGAACAGCCCATGTCCGCTCCGCTTATCCCCGGCGTACCGCCCAAGAACTGGCTTACGGAATCCATCCTGGTCACCATTTTCTGCTGCCTGCCCTTCGGGATCGTGGGCATTGTGAACGCGGCCAACGTGAACGCCAAATTTGCCGCAGGAGACCTCGCCGGTGCGGAAAAGGCCAGCCAGGAGGCCGGTAAATGGACCAAGCTCGGGTTCTGGATCGGCATGGCCGGCATCCTGCTGTACGCGGTGGCGGTGTTCGTTTTCGGCCTTGCCGCAGCATGGGGCGGGTCCAGGATGAATTGAAGCACCGCACCGCGCAATGACCCGCTGGCAATGGCATGCCCTGCCGCTGGTGGCGGCCCTGCTGGCCGTAGTGTACCTGTTCGATCCCGCCCAGGGCGGCTTTCCCATTTGCCCTTTCCGGGCGCTTACCGGCCTGCTTTGCCCGGGTTGCGGTTCGCAGCGCGCCCTGCATGCGCTGCTCCACGGCGAGGTGGGCATGGCGTTCGGCCACAATGCGCTCCTGGTGGCCAGCCTGCCCCTGTTGGCCGTGCAGGGGTTGTGGACCAAAGCCTTCCCCGGCACCCGCCCGCCCGCCGCACGCAATGCCGTAGTGCTCGCCTGGCTTGTGCTGGTGGTGGGCTGGGGCATCGCGCGGAACCTCTGACCGGGGAAGCAACCACCTGCGGCCTTCACAAGCCCCGCGCGCCGAAAGGCCGCAAGAGGTACTTTTACCGCCCGATCCACACATCACCGCATCAATCTTTCCCGTAGAAATGAGCTATGACCTGATCGTCCTCGGCAGCGGCCCCGGCGGCTACGTGGCAGCCATCCGCGCCAGCCAGCTGGGCCTGAAGACCGCCATCGTTGAAAAAGAGGCCCTGGGCGGCATTTGCCTCAACTGGGGCTGCATCCCCACCAAAGCGCTGCTGAAGAGCGCCAGCGTGTTCGAGTACATCAACCACGCCAAGGAATACGGCATCACCGTGGCCGCACCTGCCGTGGATTTCACCGGCGTGGTGCAGCGCAGCCGCGACGTGGCCAAGGGCATGAGCAACGGCGTGCAGTTCCTCATGAAAAAGAACAAGATCGACGTGGTAATGGGCACCGGCGTGCTGAAGCCCGGCAAGAAGCTGGAAGTGACAGGTGCCGACGGCAAGAAGCAAACGCTGGAGGCCAAGTCCATCATCGTCGCCACCGGTGCCCGAAGCCGTGAGCTGCCCGCCCTGAAGCAGGACGGCAAGAAGGTGATCGGCTACCGCGAGGCCATGTCGTTGCCAACCCAGCCCAAGAGCATGGTGGTGGTGGGCAGCGGCGCCATCGGCAGCGAGTTCGCCTACTTCTACAACGCCATCGGCACCAAGGTCACCCTGGTGGAATTCATGCCCAACGTGGTGCCTGTGGAAGATGAAGAGGTGAGCAAGCAACTGGAACGCAGCTTCAAGAAGCAGGGCATCGAGGTGATGACCAGCAGCGAAGTGACCAAGGTGGACACTGCGGGCAAAGGCTGCAAAGTGACCGTGAAGAACGCCAAGGGCGAACAAGTGATCGAGTGCGACGTGGTGCTGAGCGCCGTGGGCATCGTGTCCAACCTGGAAGGCATCGGCTTGGAGGAGGTGGGCATCATCACGGACAAAGGCAAGATCAAGGTGGACGCCTTCAGCGCCACCAACATCCCCGGCTACTACGCCATTGGCGACGTAACGCCCGGACAGGCCCTGGCGCACGTGGCCAGCGCCGAGGGCATCATCTGCGTGGAAAAGATCGCCGGCAAAAACCCCGAGCCGCTGGACTACAACAACATCCCCGGCTGCACCTACTGCTCCCCCGAGGTGGCCAGCGTGGGCTACACCGAAAAGGCGGCCAAGGAAAAAGGCTACGAGATTAAGGTGGGCAAATTCCCCTTCAGCGCCAGCGGCAAGGCCAGTGCGGCCGGGGCCAAGGACGGCTTCGTAAAGCTGATCTTCGACGCCAAGTACGGCGAACTGCTGGGTGCGCACATGATCGGCATGAACGTGACCGAAATGATCGCCGAATGCGTGGCCATGCGCAAGCTGGAAACCACCGGCCACGAGATCATCAAGACCGTACACCCCCACCCCACGATGAGCGAGGCCATCATGGAAGCGGCGGCGGCGGCTTACGGCGAAGTGATCCACCTGTAGGACACGGCAGGGCCATGGAACCGAGCGGACTTGGGCAAGGTGCGATTCTGGGCATTTCCGCCTTCTACCATGATTCGGCGGCAGCGCTGTTGATCAACGGCCATGTGGTGGCCGCTGCCCAGGAAGAGCGTTTCTCACGCAAGAAGCACGATGACCGCTTCCCCGTGAATGCCGTGCGCTACTGCTTGGCCGAAGCGGGCCTTGAGCCGAAAGACATCCAGGTGGTGGCCTTCTATGACAAACCCATCCTGAAATTTGAGCGGCTGCTGGAGACCTACTATGCCTTCGCTCCGGACGGTATCGGTTCCTTTCTCACCGCCATGCCGCATTGGATCGGCGGCAAGCTCTCCACCCGAAAGCTGCTGCGTGAAGGGCTGAAGGAGGTGGGCGTGCTCGGCGCGGAAAAGCCGCGCATGCTCTTTCCGGAACACCACCTGAGCCATGCCGCCAGCGCCTTCTACCCTTCTCCCTTCGAGGAAGCCGCTATCCTCACCATTGATGGCGTGGGGGAATGGAGCACGCTTTCCATCTGCAAGGGAAAAGGCCGCGACATCGAAGTACTGAAGGAACTGCGCTTCCCGCATTCCGTTGGGCTCTTGTATTCGGCCTTCACCTACTTCCTCGGTTTCCGGGTGAACAGCGGTGAATACAAGCTCATGGGTTTGGCCCCGTACGGAGATGCGGCATCGCCCCGGGTGAAGGACTACGAGGAGCGCATCCGCCGGGATCTGGTGAAAGTGCATGCCGACGGCTCCATTTGGATGGACCAGCGCCACTTCCATTACGCCAAGGGCCTGCGCATGGTGCAGGACAAAGATTGGGAGAAGATCTTCGGCTTCCCCCGCCGCGCCGGTGAAAGCCCCCTGGAGCAACACCACTGCGACCTTGCCCTCGCGATCCAACGCGTGACGGAGGACATCGTGCTGCGTCTCGGCCGCCATGCCCGCGAGATCACCGGTTGCAAGAACCTGTGCATGGCCGGTGGCGTGGCCCTCAACTGCGTGGCCAACGGCGAGCTGGAACGTTCAGGCGTGTTTGACCACATCTTCGTGCAGCCCGCTTCCGGCGATGCCGGTGGTGCCTTGGGCGCGGCCCTCGCCACCTGGCACATCAGCATGGGCAAGGAACGGCGACCGCAGATGCCGGATGGCATGCAGGGGGCCTATCTTGGCCCATCCTACGGCGAGGAGGACGTGCGCCGCGTATGCAACGGCATGGCCGGCGTCTCCCACAAGGCTGCCTCGGAGGAGGAACTGGCGGACACCGTGGCCAAGGCCCTTTCGCAGGGGCAGGTGGTGGGCTGGTTCCAGGGGCGCATGGAGTTCGGCCCGCGCGCCTTGGGCGGTCGCAGCATCCTGGGTGACCCGGGCAACCGGGAGATGCAATTGAAACTGAACCAGAAGATCAAGTTCAGGGAGAGCTTCAGGCCCTTCGCACCGGCGGTCACCGAGGAGGACATGCCCAACTACTTCAAGGCTGCGGCCATCTCGCCGTACATGCTCATGGTCCACCCGGTGGCCGATGCCATCCGCAAACCGGTGCCGGCAGGCTACGACAGCATGCCGGTGCGCGAAAAACTGTACGTGCAACGGTCCACGCTGCCGGCCATCACCCACATAGACATGTCGGCCCGCGTGCAGTCGGTGAGCAAGGCCACCAATCCGCGCTTCCATCGCCTGATCAAGGCGTTCGAGCGCTATTCCGGGTATCCGGTAGTGATCAACACGAGCTTTAATGTGCGTGGCGAACCCATTGTTTGTACGCCCATGGACGCCTACCGTTGTTTCATGCGTACGGAGATGGACATGCTCGTAATCGGCGAACATGTCTTCCACCGCAACGAACAACCACCGTGGCCCGAAGGGCGTGAATGGATGTTGGAACATACCTTGGACTGAGATGGGCAGGATCTTCACGCGCGGCAACGTCCTGTACGTTCTCTTTCTTCTGCTTATACTCATATTGGCTGCGGAGCTCGGCGCACGGTGGTACCTGTCCAATGTGTTGCAGAAATCCACCGAACGCAAGTTCCAATTCGATTCCTACCGGCTTTACGGGCATGTGCCCGGTTTCCAGGAGAAGGACGAGAAAGGCGTGCGGCTCTCCATCAATCGACAGGGCTTCCGACGCACCAGTGACCTCGCCATCCCTAAACCGGCGGGCACTTACCGCATCTTCCTCATGGGTGCCTCGGCGGCGCACGGCATCTCCAGCGCCAACCCCTTCCCGGTGGGCCATGTGCGCGACAATGAAACGATAGACGCGCACCTCGAGAAGCTGTTGGGCCCGCGTTTCCCCGACCGCAAGGTGGAAGTGGTGAATGCTGCCGTAACCGGCTACAAGGTGTACCAGCACACGATCTACCTGCTCTCCGAGATCCTCCGGCTGGAGCCCGACATGATCGTGTTCATGGACGGCTACAATGACCACTATGCTTTTGGGCCATCGGAGAACGAATACACCGACAACACCTATGATTTCTGGGGTCCCCGGCTCAGGGACCCCAGCCTATCCGGTGGACTGGACTACATGGCACTGTGGGCCTCAGACTTCAGCGGGCTGGCACGAGGCTTTTACGCGTGGCGCAACAACCGCGATGCCTATACCCGTGACCTCATTAATGCCAAAGGGCTGTATGACTGGTCGGACGACAGGATCCGCCAAGGGTACCTGTCCGTGCGCGTAAAACGCTACCTCGGCGCCATTGGGAACAACCTGGCTTTGCTGCATGAACATGGCGTACGTGCCGTGGTGAGCTTGCAGCCCGGTCTCGCATTCAGGGACACGGCAATGATGGCCCCCGTGGAGCGCGATGTGCTCCTGCGCATCGTGCATGACCATGTCCGCAAGGTGCTGCAACCGCTCGTACTGGCCGATCTGGACTCCATCACCCGGCAATATCGAGTTCCGTTCATCGACCTGAACCCGGCCATGAGCGCTTCCGGCCTGTCCGGGCAGCAGCTCTTCCTGGACTATTGCCACCTTACCCCGATAGGCAGCCAAGCCACGGCCGAAGCCCTACTCCCTGTGATCGAACAAGCCATGCGGGACACAGTTCCCCAGGAACCTCAACCAACCATGCCCCTGAACCATGGAACTGATCCGTGATATCCTCTCCTTCCTCAAGGAACGCCGCAAATGGTGGCTCGGCCCCGTGATCGTGGTGCTGCTCGTGCTCACCGTCATACTGGTGCTCGGTGGCGGCAGTGCGCTGGCCCCGTACATCTACACCCTGTTCTGATGCCCACCCGGGAGAAGACGTACGAGGCCGTGCTGGCCATCCTGCTCGGCGTGCTGCTGCTAGCCCGCATACAGGGCCATGCCGGGTGGTGGTGGGTGGCGCTGGGGCTGGTGCTGGCGGCCCTGGTGGCCCTGCCCTTGGCACGCGGAGTGGCGTGGGCCTGGCTGAAGCTGGCCGATTTGCTGGGGGCGTTCGTCTCACGCGTGCTGCTTTCCGTGGTGTACCTGCTGGTGCTCACGCCGATGGCCCTGATCCAGCGCCTTGCCGGGAAAAACCCCTTGCGGACAGTTGCGCCGGACGGTGGCTCCTCCTTCGTGGAGCGGGGGCATCGCTTTGAGCCCAAGGACCTGGAAAAACCGTGGTGACCCTAATGCATTACACGGATGTGCTTCCCTATAATGGGTCCAACACCGATCATCCATGTGCGGCATAGTCGGCACTTTCCGGACCGGCACCGGGCTTCCCGTAGCGGGCGACCGGATCGGCAACGCGCTCCGCTGCATCGCCCACCGGGGCCCGGATGACGAAGGCCGATACGCCAACGGCCGCGCCGTGCTGGGGCATCGCAGACTAAGCATCCTGGACACCTCCGCCGCAGGGCACCAGCCATTCACCGACCAGGGCGGCCGCTACACCATCGCCTTCAACGGCGAAGTGTTCAACTTCCGCGCCCTGCGCACCGAACTGGAAAAAGCCGGACACACCTTCCGCAGCCACACCGACACCGAGGTGGTGCTGCGCCTCTTCACCGAAAAGGGTCCCGCCTTCCTGCACGACCTCAACGGCTTCTTCGCACTGGCCATACACGATGCGCAGGAAGACAC
>JAFEAI010000262.1 GCA_018266475.1 Bacteroidota bacterium | reverse complement strand
CGTTGGGCAGCGATGCACCATGTCATCGGGGAGGGCTGTAGGCCCGACCTTACCCCACCTGGCGATGAGGCCGGGCCTTCAGCCCTGGCGATCACGTATTTGGTATCCCTGCCCTACGCTCATGTGTAGGGCAGGGATAATGCCGGGCCTTTGGCCCTAGTGGCAGCCTGCCCCTGCTCCGGAATCTCTTCCGTGTTATCCGGGGTGGCGGTGCAAGACCCCGCGCAAGGAAAGGAATCAAGACCCGATCGCCCTGGTTCCGGTATTCGCTTCTTCGGGAAGCGGGAATAACTTTGCGGAACTCCTCCACGCACCAACCCACCATAGGCTGCTCCACGGAAAACCAGCAACGGGCATGGACCACAGTGACTTTCCGAAATACCAGCAGGAAACCACGCTCTTCCGGGAGATCAATGCCCGGGTGGGCAAGCGGATGAAGGCCATCCCCGAGGACCGCACACGCTACCTGAAAGCCAAGGCGGTGATCTTACCCGCCATCTACTTCGGCTGCTACTTCATGGCCTTGTTCCAAGGCGACCGCCCCTGGTTGTACACCGGGCTGTTCATCGTGATGGGCCTTACGCTGGTGCTCATCTACCTCAACCTGATCCATGAGGCCGCCCATGGCAGCATCTTCAAGACCAAGAAGTACAATGCGTGGGTGATGCACCTGTTCGACCTGGTGGGCGCAAACAGCTACATCTGGGGCAAGCGGCACATCGAGAGCCACCACAACTTTGCCAACGTGGACGGCTGGGACACCGACATGGACCAGAGCGGCCCCATCAAGGTGTACCCGCACGGCAAGGCCAAGGGCATCCAGAAGTACCAGGACAAGTTCATCTTCTTCGTGTACCCGTTGTACCTCTTCAACTGGATGCTGCTGCGCGATTTCCGCGACGTCTTCTCCAAGAAGCGCATCATTTACAAGGTGCATGGCCCCATCCCTGGCCGGGAGAAGGTGAAGATGGTCCTGTTCAAGGCCTTCTATTTCTTCTACCAGATCGCCGTGCCGGTGCTCTTCTTCCAGGTGCCCTTCGGCCTGGCCCTCGGTGCTTGGGCGCTGCAGGTGCTGGTGGCCAGCATTTTCGCCCTGTTCGTCCTGCTGCCGTTGCATCCGTTGCCGGACAATGCCTTCCCGCTGCCGGATGAGCACCACCTGCTGCCCTACAGCTGGCTTGTACACCAACTGGCGGTGACCAACGACCTGCGGGAGAACAATTGGTTCATCCGGAACGTCCTGGGCAACTTCAATTTCCACGTGGTACACCACCTCTTCCCCATGTACAGCTACCCTTACTACAAGGAGATCACCGAGGAGTTGGAGGCGTTCGCCCGGGAAAAGAACCTGCCCTACAAGCGCATCCCGCTGCTCACCGCGCTGGGCAAGCATTACCGGCTGCTGCGGATGAACGCGCACGACCAGCCGCTCCAGCACGTGTTCGAGCACTTGGATTCGTAAGCGGAGGACCGCTGCGCCGTCCTACCTCCCCGGCAGGAAGGTCACTGTGCCCTTGCGCTCCACGGTCTTGCCGGCCCCGTTGGTGAAGGTGCAATACCAGGCATACACGCCCTGGGGCACCACGGTGTCGTTCACCCGCCCGTCCCAGGCCTGGTCCGGGTTGGTTGTTTCCCAGATCAGCTGGCTCCAGCGGTTGAAGATGGCAAAGCGGTAGCGCGACACATCGGCGAAGGCCAGCACGGGCTTGAAGGTGTTGTTGTAGCCGCCCTCGATGAACGCATTGGGCACCCACACCTCCTCCTGCTGCACGGCGCACACCACATTGCTGGTGCTGATGGCATCGATGCCTGCGGGATTCCCGGCCTCCACGGCCTCCACATAATAGCAGAACCTGCCGGGGGATTCCCACAGGCCCTGCACATTGTCGTCAAAGCTCCATTGCATGCCGCCGGTGCTGCCCACCGGCAGGAAGGGGCCTCCGGCCACACTGCGGTATATGTTGTATGCGGCCACATTGCCGGCCCACTGCACATAGCCGGCCCAGCGCAGGTGGTTGATGCCGTCGGGTGCGGGGTCGGCCTGCAGCAGGATGGAGGTGCCCTTGTTACTGGTGGCGGTTACGGTGCCGCAACTGTCCTCGGCCAGCACGCGGTAGGTGTAGCTGCGCTCGGCGGTCGCCACATTGGCATCGGTAAAGGAGAGCACCGTGGCGGCGCCCGGAATGGCCGAGGCCACGGTTTGCCAGGGCAATCCGTTGTAGCTGCGCTCCAGCACCAGGCGCTTGGTGAAGCCCACGGGGTCCAAGCTGTCGGTTACCACCACCTGGTCCGGCGCCGCCACGGTGGCCGTGCGCAGGTAGTTCCACTGCGGCACCGGCGGGTAGGCCGTGGCCCGGCAGGTAAGGTTGCTGAGCACCCACTGCCCGGGCTGCTGGCCGATGGCCTTCACCACAAAGCAGTACTGGCGCTGGGGCTCCACGTTCTGCACGGTGAATTGCAGCGTGCCGGGCGGTATCAGGGAAAGCAGGACGAGCGGCCCGGTATGGTCCATCTGCAGGTAGAGCTCGTAGTGGTCCACGGGCCAGCCCGCATAGTTGGTGCGGCTCACCTGGATGGTGGCGGCGCAGCGGTCGTAGCGGGTGCTTGTGTACACCGTGGTGTGCGGTGCGGAGGCCGCGCTGGTGTTGGGGCTGGGCGGGGTGCCTTTCCAGCAGCTGTCGATGGCGGCCACGGTGTACGATTCCGCGCCGGCCCCGGCATTGCCCAGCGGCCAGGTATAGGTGGTGTTCAACCGCCCGTAGATGGTGTCCAGGATGGTATTGACGCCGCCGGCCGACAACACGATGATGTAGCCTTGCGTGTCCCCCTCGGGGCTGGGGTTCCAGTGCAGTACCGCATGGTTGGTGGCGGTATCCACCGTGGCGCTTACGATCACCGGCACGGTGGGTGGCGTGATGTCCTGGAACTGGGCACCGCTGGCGCTGCTGAGCGAAGCACAGCCGCTGGCATCGGGAATGCGCACGCGGAAGGCGAGCGAATCCTGGCAGATGGACACCGTGCGCTGCCAATGGTGTACGGCGTCCGCCACGGAATCCGTAAGCACCCATGTGCCGATGGGGTGCTCCATGAAGATGCCGGTGTACGGGGCCGCCGTGGGCAGCGGCGGGGTGTGCGGGAGGTTCCAGTCCACCACGGAGCCGCCCAGGGGCACGCTTTGGGTCACCTGCACGAAAATGGTGGCCAGCGTATCGCTGTTGGCGGAGGTGTTGGGCGGGCCCGATGAGGAGACCGTGGTGAGGTAGTAGTACTGGGGCGCCGCATTGGTGCCGGCCGCGCCGTGGGTGAAGGTGGTGGTGCCGATGCTGGTTACCTGGCCCACCCAGGCGAAGGGCCCCGCCGGACTGGAGGCATGGAAGATCTCATAGCGCAGGAAATCCCCGCCGGGATCGGCCGGGGGCACCCATGAAAGGACGGCGGCCCCGCCCGGCCCCACGGAGGCGCAGCGCAGGCTGGGCGGGTCCAATACTGCCGCCCGGCCCACCAGGGCAACAAGCAGGTTGCACAGGACTAAAGCGGGGATGCGCACGTTCCAGCAACGCATTTCAGGTCCGATCGGTATCCACATAAGGACGTTTCCTTCCGCACCGGGGTTTACCAAGCCGTGCCCATGGCGGCGATCCGCCGTTGTTCCCCCTCAAATTCCTTCATCACCTGCTCCACGATCACGGCGGCCGGCAGCACCTCGCGGATGCCTGCCGCCACCTGGCCGATCTCCAGCTCCCCCTCTTCAAGGTCACCCTCGAACATGCCCCGCTTGGCACGTGCCCTGCCGAGCACCTGCTTAAGCTCCTCCGGGGTGGCGCAGCGGGCATAGGCGGCCTGCACCTCGTCGAAGAACTTGTTGCGCATCAGCCGCACCGGGGCCAATTCCTTCAGGGTGAGCAGCGTATCCCCTTCCCGGCTCTCCACCACATGCTGCTTGAAGGCCGGGTGGGCACTGCTTTCCACCGAACAGGCGAAGCGGGAGCCCATCTGCACGCCATCGGCGCCCAAGGCCATGGCGGCCAGCATCGCGCGGCCATCGGCAATGCCGCCGGCGGCGATCACGGGCACTTGCACCGCATCGCGCACCAAGGGCACCAGCACCAGCGTGGTGGTCTCCTCGCGCCCATTGTGGCCGCCGGCCTCAAAGCCCTCGGCCACCACCGCGTCCACGCCTGCCTTTTCGGCCTTCAGCGCAAACTTTACGCTGGCCGTTACATGCACCACGGTGATCCCCGCGTCCTTCAGCTTGGCCGTCCATGTGGCGGGATTGCCGGCACTGGTGAACACAATGGGCACCCGCTCGGCGATCACCGTGGCCACATGCTCCTCCACGGCGGGGTACAGCATGGGGATGTTCACCGCAAAGGGCTTGTTGGTGGCCGCCTTGCACTTGCGCACATGCTCCAGCAGCACGTTGGGGTACATGGAACCTGACCCGATGATGCCCAAGCCGCCCGCATTGCTCACCGCCGAGGCCAAGCGCCAGCCGGAATTCCAGATCATGCCCGCCTGCACCAGCGGAAAGCGGATGCCGAAAAGGGTGGTAATACGGTTTTGCACAGGCTTGGGGAGCTTGGTGGCACCGGGGCGCGAAGGTAGGCCCCGCAGCCCCCGCAGCCGATCGTTGATATCCTATTTCCCTGGATCGCGTTGAATGTGGCTTCTTGTAATTATGTTTGCCCTTCAACAGGAGAACCGAATTCGCATGCAGTTGAACAGAATACCCTTGGCCATGCTGGTGGTCCTGGGGCTCGCGATGGCCGGTGAGGCCCGCGCCCAGTACGATTGGGACATCGGCGGCCACCTCGGCGGCGCCAACTACCTCGGTGAAATGGGCGGCAAGGAAAAAACCCGCCAGGATTTCATCTGGGACATGAAGATGAGCCAAACCCGCTGGGCCGTGGGCGCCTTTGCCCGGCGCAAGCTCAACCGCAGCTTCTCGGTGAACTTCGGGCTGATGTACCTGCGCATCCAAGGCGCGGACTACTTGAGCACCAACATGGCGCGCGTGGGCCGCAACCTGAATTTCCGCAACGACATGCTGGAGCTGTACGCACGGCCGGAATTCACGCTCTTCCAGGACAATGACCTGGGCGGGCGCGGCCGCTACCGCACGGATTTCCGCCTGTTCGCATACGTGGGCGCCGCCGTGTATTACAGCAACCCCAAGGGGCAGATCAACCACACGGGCGACTTCTACAACCTGCGCGAAATGGACACCGAAATGGCAGGCTATTCGCCATTAGGCTTCGCCATCCCCGCAGGCATGGGCTTCCACTTCACCTTCAAGCGCCGCCACCGCGTGGGCTGGGATTTCGGCTGGCGCACCACCTTCAGCGATTACTTGGATGATGCCAGCACCGTGTACGCGGACCCCAACGCCCTGCCCGGCGGCCCCAACGGCACCGCCGCCCAACTGGCCGACCAGTCCAGCTACATCTACGGCCCCAACGGCACCCACCCCAACCCCGTGGAACTGGTGCAGTACACCAAGGGCCTCAAGCGCGGCGATTCCACCCACAACGACAGCTACCTGACGATGACCTTCACCTACAGCTACGTGCTGAAGGGCCAGTCCAATTTCTACCGCCAGCGCTACAACTGGATGCGCGGAAAAGCCCGCATCGGCCGCAAGAGCCGCGCGAAGTTCTAACAATACACGCCTTGTACGGGGAAAGGGGGCTGCGGCCCCCTTTTTCCATTTTTACCGAAAAATGCACGGCAATATGTGCATGCTGCAACGCTTGTGCGCCTTCCCGACTTGTCCAAGTATACCCATGTGCCATTCAGATCAGTCCAAGGGACGATCCTGTCTACCCTGGCACATGTCATGGTCGGAATGGTGAGAAGCTGATTGATCCCCATTGTTTATCAAAGGGGTTTACCCCCCCATGAACGAGGTGCTGAACGCCAAGGAAGCAGTGCAGCAGCGCGACCTGGTGCTGGCAATGGATGACGCGCTGGACCTCTATTCGGCCGGCTTCCGGAAAGAACTTGCTGCCGGGCGGGTGACCGGCCATGCGCTGTGGCCGCATGTTGTGCTTGCCCATTGGTGGAACATCCACATAGCGGGCAACTGATGCCAAGGTGACTTCCGGACTGGGCAAGCACCTGTGGCCAACCGTTGGTTGGCGAGGTCCACCGCATCGGGAGTGGCCCCGTGTTCAATCCAGGATATAGGCCGTATCCGCCAGGATGCGCTCCAGCCCTTTCTCCAAGGGCAGCAGCTCGCGGCCCAGCAAGGCGCGCATGCGTGCAATGTCCGGCATGCGGCGCGTCATGTCGCCTTCCTTCAGCGGCGGCAGGTGGTGCAGCCTGGAGCTGCTTCCGGTGAGCTTCACCACCAGTGCGGCCAGCTCCAGGATGGTGGTCTCGCGGTCGTTGCCGATATTGGCCACATCGTTCACCACCTCGTTGCGGCGGAAGGCATTCACGGTGGCCTCAATGTTGTCGTCGATGTAGCAGAAGGTCCGCGTTTGGCTGCCGTCGCCATAGATGGTGATGTCCTCCCCCTTGAGGGCGGCGCGGATGAACTTGCTGACCACGAAATCCTTGCTTTGCTTGGGTCCGTAGGTGTTGAAGAAGCGGAACACCGTATAGTTCAGCCCGTATTCGCGCTGGTAGCTGCGCAGGAAGGCCTCGCCCACGTTCTTCACGATGGCGTACGGCAGCTTGCTGTTGAGGGGGGTGGTGTGCTCATTCTGGGGAAACTCCACCGGCTCCCCGTACACCTCGCTGCTGCTGCTGAAGAAGACGCGCTTCACCCCGGTGTTCTTGCCCAGGTCCAGCACATTGCGGATGCCCTCAATGTCGTGCAGCACGTCCACCGGATGGTCGGTGGTGCGCTTCACCCCCACCACGGCGGCATAGTGGAACACATAATCCGGGCGGTAGGCATAGAACACGCTGCTGATGTCCTCAAAGCGGTTGACATCGCACTTGATGAACTGGATCGCCGGGTGGCGCCCCGGTTCCAGCTTGCGCAGGTCGCCGGTGCTAAGGTTGTCCACGGCCACCACCTCGGTAGCAGGCAGCTGTGCCAGGCGGATGGCCAAGGCGCTTGGAACAAAGCCGGCAGCGCCGGTAACAAGGATGCGTGTCATGGTGAACGTTGGAAATTCGGTACGGGCGGGCAAGTTTAACGCGCGGGCAGGATCAGGGGCGGCGGAGCGGCGGGTTCCGGCAGTTCCCGGTCCGGTGGATCCCCAGCGGCCTGGGCGATGGAACCGATCACCTCCCCTTCCGACATCACGGTGAGGATCACCAGCAGCAAGATGGTATAGGGATTGAGCGACCCGGCCAGCCAGCTTTCATAGAGGATCGAAAAAAGCACCGAGAACAACACCGCCATTGCAACCGGTGTATTCTTGCCCGCCTTGATGAACACCAGCACAAAGCTGCGCAAATAAATGACCAGTCCCACAATGCCCACATTGAGCCAGAAGGCCAAGTAGCTGTTGTGGACGCCACCTTGGTGCCCCAGGCTGGAGAGGTAGCGATAGGCCTTGTACATCAGGTAGTATTCATTCTCGAAGCCCGCGCCGAACAGAAAATACCCATCGTTGTTGATCAACCCCCAGGCATAGTTCCAGGCAATGTACCGGCCCGAACCGTCGCTGATGGTATCCACGCGGAGGTACTCCTGCAGGCCCATGGCGGTAATGATGGCCGGTAAATTGTTGGAGATCAGCTCGGAAATGCCGATGAAAGCGATGAAGGAGATGATGCCGAGGAACACCGAGATGCGGAAGAACTGGATAAAGAGCACGAACATCAGGCTGGCCATCAGGGCCGTACGTGCGCCGCAAGTGATCAGGTAATACACCAGCACCGCATAGATGAACAAGGATGACGAACGCGAGAAGAGCCCGGGGTGTACTTCATTCACCACCATAAAGAGCACCAAGGAGAGATAGACGAAGATGGCCATGCCGTTCGGATTGCCGAAAAAGCCGCGGAAGCGGTCCGCCATAAGGTAGAAATTACTGTCCGGGGCAAGCCGCATCAATTGCTGGGCCAGCAACAGAAACACGAGAAACCAGATCAGGTTTTTGAAGAAACCCCAGCCATAAAGCCGGAACGCATGGAGCACATAGTTGGGCACCACAAGGAAAAGCAGGGCGTAGGAAACCGTTTTCTCAATGGAGACCAACGGCACGGGAGAAACGATGATGGGAAGAAAGGCGTAGGCAAAAAATGGCAGGAAGATGGTGAACAGCTTGGCCAAGGGCTTCATTTGGGCCTGGTCCGCCAGCAGCACCATCAGCATAGCCAACAGGTAAGCGGATTTCGCCGACTTCATCACATCCATGCCCGGAAGGCCTTTGATCATATCTGAGAAGACTAAGCAGGCGATGAACCCGAAGAGGATGTCCTGCCAGCGGCCGGCCCGACGGAACAGGAACACGCCGATGGGCAGCACGGCATACATCAACACCGCTGCGAAGCGCGCCACCAGCACCCAAAGCAGGATGAAGGCCAATAGTTGATAATGCTCCCGGAGAAACTGCCTCATGGCTTACGGCGGTCCATCCGCGCAATGCGGCAAAGGTAGCCCGGCGCAGCAGGCGTTGTGGATCCGCTGGGCACCCGCATCAAATCGGCCAAGCCAGGGCAGCATCACCCACATAAGCGTTCAACCCGCCTGTAAAACCACCGATGCCGTACCTTGTTTGCCCACCGAGCAAGGCCGAAGAGCGGCTACGCTCAGGGCAAAGTATCGTTAGTGACTGGATGATAAACATGAACTGCCCTGAGCGGAGCCGAAGGGCCAACTTCAAATCCATGGGCTTCAACTGGAAGTTGCGGGTGTTTGCACCTTGATGCGTTTGCCCGGTCCCCTACCGGTGGGCAGGAGGTTCGGAGCACTACCTTCGCGCAGTGAAAAAGCGAGTTCTCATCACTGGCGGGGCCGGCTTCATCGGTTCGGCCTTGGTCAAGTTCCTGGCCGAAAAGGGTCATCAGGTGTATGTAGTGGACGACCTCTCCTTCGGTCGCAGGGAGTTGGCCGCCGTAGCGGACGAATGGTTCCTGCGGATGGACATTCGCGACAGTGCGGGCATGCAGCGTGCATTTGATGCTATCCGCCCGCAATGGGTATTGCACTTGGCGGCGGTCCATTTCATCCCATACTGCAACCAGCATCCCGCACTGGCTGCGGACATCAACATCAACGGCACCATCAGCGTGCTGGATGCGGCAGCCGCAAATGCATCGGTGGAGCAGGTGTTCGTGGCCAGCACCGCAGCCGTGTATCCCATAGCTGGCGGAGCATTGGGCGAGGCGCACCCCACCGGCCCGCTGGATATTTACGGCACCACCAAATTGGCCTGTGAGCGCATTGCCCGTGACTTCCATGGAACCACCGGCAAGCCGACCATCGTGGGGCGGTTCTTCAATGCCTTCGGGCCCAACGAGACCAACCCGCACCTGATCCCCGAGATCCAGCGGCAGGTATTGGCCGGGGCACGCACGCTGCGGCTGGGCAACTTGGACCCCAAGCGCGACTTCATCCACACCGAGGACATGGGCCGTGCCATGGAAGCCCTGTTGGAAGCAGGGGTCAACGGGTTTGACACGTTCAACATCGGGCGCGGCATCGAATACTCGGTGCGCGAGATCGTGGAGGCCTTTGCGCGCCAACTTGGGGAGCCGCTGGCCATTGAGGTGGACCCCGCGCGCGTTCGCAAGGTGGAACGCATGCACCTGCTGGCCGATGTTTCCAAACTGAAGGCACGTACTGGCTGGGCACCCCGCTGGGACATTGATGAGGGCGTGGCCACCCTGCTGAGGAGCGACCGCCCGGTCTTTGCCTGAATTCATACTCCGCACGGCTTGCCGGACGGGCAAGGCTTCATTCCCCCATGCCAAACTTGCACATCGCGCTATGCACGGACGGCATTTTCCCGTTGGCCGTAGGCGGCATGCAGCGCCACTCCCGCCTCTTGGCGGAGCACCTTTGCCAACTGGACGGTATCCGGCTCACGGTTTTTCATCCGCATACGGAGAGGTTGTTTGATCCGGCACTGCACATCCGCGAAGTACAAGTTGCTGAAATCAGCACTGAACGCCTCTATTTACGTGAATTGTGGAACTACAGCGGGCGCATGGGTGCTGCGCTATCCGCTGAAATGGCCAAGCCGGACGGTCCTACGGTCATCCTTTCCCAAGGCTTCAGCATCTGGCAGGGGATCCACCGGTTCAGCAGGCGGCTGATGGTACATCCCCACGGGCTGGAAATGTTCCAAGGGTTGACCATGAAGGAGCGGGCCATGGGATGGCCGTTCAGGAGGCTGGTGCGGCACGTGGCCAGGAACAGTGCCGCCGTGGTCTCCTTGGGCGGCAAGCTCACGCCCATCTTGGAGCAATTGGTGGCCGGCTCGCCCTCCGGGGTGGTGGTGTTGCCCAATGCCGTGGAGGTGCCCGTTGCCGCTGCGCCTTACCCCCCTGGTGCGGGTTCGCTGCAATTGCTGTTCGTTGGCCGCTTTGCCTCCAACAAGGGCATTGACCTATTGATGGAGGTGGCCCACCGGTTACAGGACGAAAGCTGGGGCCAACGGGTCCGCTTCAACCTGGCCGGTGGCGGTCCGCTGCTGGCGCATTACAAGGCACGGGGCCTGCCGCCGAACGTTTCGCTGCTGGGCCGCGTGGATGATGAACAACTGCACCGGCTATACACCGAATGCCATGCCTTTGTGCTGCCCACCCGGTTTGAGGGGATGCCCACGGTAGTGCTGGAAGCGATGGCCCGGGCCAGGCCCGTGCTGGTGAGCAATGTGGGCGCCACGGGCGATCTGGTAGCCGATGGAAAGAGCGGATTCCTGCTGCCGGCCGGCAACTCCGAAGCATTGTACATGGCCATCCGCCGGTTTGCCGAAATGGATCCCGGGCAACGCCGTGACATGGGGCTGGAGGGCTACCGGTGCGCCAAAGCACGGTTTGCCTGGCCCGTGGTGGCAAAGCTGCACGCGGAGGCGTTGTCCTCGCTCAGCACCCACGCCGCGCGTGGAAATGGCGCGGTTCACTCCAGCGCAGCTTCATAGATTTTCAAAAGCGCCGCATTGCGCACTTGGAGCGAAAACCGGTCGCGGATGATGGCATCGTTGGCTGCGCCCATTCGGCTGCGCAGGGCCGCATCGTCCATCAGCTGGCGCATGCGCATGGCGACCTCCTCGGTGATATCCTCGCTACTTCTCCCGTCCACGCGGAGCATCCATCCATTCACGCCGTCGCGGGCCACCTCCGGCAGCGCGCCTGTATCGGAGCAGATCACGGGCAGGCCGCAGCCCATGGCCTCCAGCACCGTGTTGTTGAAGGGGTCCAGGTAGGTGGCATTCACGAACAGGTCCGCAGCCCGCATGTGGCGGATCACTTCTTCATGGGGCATTTGCCCGTACACGGTGATGCGGGGGTCCTTGGCGATGGCATTTTCCACCCATGCCTTTTCCCAGGGCATGGGGCACAGTCCCCAGTCCGTTTTCATGGTGCTGATGATCTTCAGCCGCATCTCGGGGCGGCCCAATTGCAGGAATGCCCGCAGCAGTTCCGCGCCACCCTTGCGGTAAAAGCCATTGCCTGCGATGAGCACGGTGAATACCTGCGGATCGCGGCCTTGCGGCGCAAACTGCTCCACGGCACGGTAGATCACCTGCATCTTCCCCGGGTCCACGCCGGCGGCTTGCAGGTGCCGCAAGTTGCGCTGCATGGCCCATTGGCTGGTAAAGACCAGCGCCTTGCAGTACCGGCCCGCCAACTTGCGCAGGGCCCATTGGTAAAGCGGGGCCTTGGGGTGCATCCGGTGATAGCGGGGCAGGTAGCTTTCCACTTCCACCACCCAGGGCTTGGCATTGGCCACCACGCCGTTGTAGGTATGGTAGATGTCCACGTGCCGCAAGGGAAGAAAGAACTTTGTGTTCACCAGTTCCTCGGTCAGGATGCCCACCAGATGCCAAGGGATATCGATACCCCGCACGCACCTGTACCCTTCGGGCGGATTGCTGAAGCTGTAATGCTGCCAGTAGCGGGTCTTGTGGCTGATTCCGATGGTGCGCATGGCCAACGCCGCAAGTTAGGTACCGGGCACGGCCCGGCATTCCCCAACTTGTGTGCGGTACCAATCGGCAAACCATTGCATGCCCTCGATCAACCGGGTTTGGGGGGAATAACCCAGCAGTGTACGGGCTTTTGCAATGTCGGCATACGTGCGGGGCACGTCGCCGGGCTGTGCGGGCCTTCGTTCTATGACCGCCTTGCGCCCGGCGGCCTCCTCGACCACGGCGATCAGGTCGCGCAGGGCGATGGTTTCCGAGTTGCCGAGGTTGAACACCTCATAGGCGCCTTGGCCCGGCCTGCGCTGCATGGGGCGGTCCATGGCGGCGCGCACCCCATTGATGATATCACCCACGTAGGTGTAGTCCCGTTGCGTGGTGCCATCGCCAAACTGCGAGATGGGCACGCCCTCGCTGACCTTGCGGAAGAAGGAATGAATGGCCAGGTCGGGCCGCTGCCGGGGGCCGTACACCGTGAAGAAGCGCAGCACGGTGGCATCCATGCCGTGCAGGCGGGCATACACCTTCACGTATGCTTCGGCGGCCAGCTTGGAAGCCGCATAAGGGCTGATGGGCTGCAGGTGGTCAATGGTTTCCTTCCACGGGGTGCCGGGATGTTCGCCGTACACGCTGCTGCTGCTGGCCAGTATGAAATGGGCCACCTGGTGCAGGCGGGCCAGCTCAAGCAGTTTCAGCGTGCCGGTAACGTTTACCTGGTGGTAGGCAATGGGGTCCGTTATGCTGGGCCGCACCCCTACCCGCGCGGCTAAGTGGACGAGCACGGTGTGGCTGCCGGGTGCTTTCCGCAGGGCCGGTTCAAGCAGGCCGTCCTCCAGGATGCTTCCCTCGATGAAGGTGAAATGCGGATCGCCTGCGTGCTTGGCGATGTTGGATTCCTTTACCGCCCTCGGGTACAAGGGGTGGAAGTTGTCCACCACGGTCACTTGCCATCCGCCTTCCCCCAGGAGCCGGTCCACCAAGTGGCTGCCGATGAACCCCGCCCCTCCCGTAATGATCGCGTGCCGCTGTATACCCTTCAAACCGGGGCTAAACTACGCAATGGGCGAAGAACGGGCGATCTCTGCCCAGGGCCATCGGGTCTAACGCACCCTGCGGGCGCGGCTTCCAATGGAATTCAAACCACGGATGGACACGGATGAACACGGATCCCGGACCCACCTACCAAGCAAAACAACATTCCCTATCCGTGTGCATCCGTGTGGCCCCGGTATCCACCGGGGCGTGGTTCAAGGCAGTGTGTGAATGCGCCGCCAGACGCATGGATAAGGCCCGATAGCCCTGGATCGCGGCCCTGCCATCGCATCTTGGGCGCTGAGTGAACGCGGGCTTGGCGTTGTTGAACCGCAGATGAACGCCGATGCACGCAGATGAGGATTGTTGGTTTTTTGACCTGCTCGACCAAGTCGGCGATGAAGCTGAACCGCGGATGAACGCAGATGGGGATTGTTGGGGCGGGGCCAGGAACACACGCGCATGGACGCCCGCCAGATGCGGAGGGGTGTGAACCGCGGATGAACGCGGATGCGCGCAGATTGGGGATTGTTGGTTTTTTGACCTGCTCGACCAAGTCGGCGATGAAGTTGAACCGCGGATGAACGCCGATGCACGCAGATGGGACTTGTTGGGGCGGGGCCAGGACGCACACTTTGGCACGAGCGCCTTCCGCTCATGCCCACGTCGGCCCAAAAGCGACATTCGTACGTGGATGCTCACACAAGTGTGAGGTGCTTGTATTCGGCAGACAGCGAAGAACATACCATGCAGGTCGCTTTTGTCCAGCAATGCAACTGGAAACTGCCAGCGTGCCTATCTTGCGCCGCATTCTCGCTTGCCGTCCTCTTGTTGTAAGGCTCCATCTTCCGGTTCATCCAAACCCTTTTGGAACCCGCTTCGCACGAGATAACCGACACAAAGCCTGCCGAGATTTACACCTACGTCAGCCCGCGCTGTATGCAAGGCATTCACAACCTCATGGATGCACTCGACACTTGGTGCCAGTTTCATGGCAAATGCTTTGTAAAACCCGCACAAATAGCCGCTAACGCGAAATCTGCGTCCTGGTTTTAGTGCCTCATTAAAACGAAACTTTTCGGTCACCTTACATTAATTGCATAAAATGTGTGGCATTTTTGGAATAGTTTCTAATGGTACAGTAAACCATAATGAACTAAATCTGTTGGTGAAACACGCCGAACAGCGAGGAAAAGACTCTTCCGGTTTAATATATATTAAAGATGGCACCTATCAAATTTTCAGAGCTGACTACAGTATAGAAAAACTACTAAACCAAACCAATCTATATGATTCATCTATTGCATTAGGTCACAGCAGGTTGATTACAAATGGCCTTTCAGATAATCAACCCGTTATACGCGACAATGTGTTTGTTCTTCACAATGGAATAATAGTAAATGAAGATGATGTGTGGAAAAGCCTTTCAGTAAAAAGAAAGTACGTAATTGATTCCGAGGCTTTGGCCGCTATCACCATTGAGCATTTGAAGAATAATGCTTCACTTGACTCCTTGGCAGATGTCATAATGGCAAGATGTAAAGGGATAGTATCTTGCGCCATTCTGATCCAAAACATAGGCAAACTTATCCTAATTTCTAATAATGGCAGCTTGTATATCGGCACAAAGGGAAAGACGTCTTATTTCGCTTCAGAAAATTATCCCTTGACAGAAATCGGATGCGAGCACATCTCCCATATTTGCCGATCATATAAAATCATAGATATTCCTGTTGCGAGTAATAACAATTACATTCTTAATGACTTCAATATACGTAAAGAAAATTTAATTCCTGAATTCAAGTATAACAAAGAGCAGGAGAAATTATTAGCATTTGCACAACCACGCTTAAAAAGATGCACAAAATGCATCTTGCCAGAAACTATGCCATATATTCACTTTGATGAAAATGGGGTTTGCAATTATTGTCGCAGCTATAAATTACGAAACAATCCAAAGCCGAAAGAGGAACTATTCAAATTGGTTGATCCGTACAGACGAAACAGTGGCTTAGAATGTATTGTCCCGTTTTCTGGTGGAAGGGACAGTTGCTACAGCTTGCATCTGATTGTGAATGAACTAAATCTCCGTCCTGTCACCTATACGTATGACTGGGGCATGGTTACGGATTTAGGCAGAAGGAATATCAGCCGCATGTGTGCGCAATTGGGAGTGGAGAATATCATTGTCGCCGCGGACATTTCATTGAAAAGGAAAAACATCAGAATGAATCTTGAAGCATGGTTAAAGGCTCCCCACTTAGGGATGATGGCCATGCTTACTGCCGGTGACAAACATTTCTTTAGGCATGTTGAAGATGTGAAGAAGCAAACGGGTGTCCAACTTAATCTATGGGGAGTTAACCCACTTGAGATCACACATTTCAAAACAGGTTTTTTGAATATCAAACCGGACTTTGAAGAAGTGCGCGTATATAGTCATGGTGCGCTGAAGCAGCTCAGGTATCACATTAAGCGGTTTGCTGCGATGACGAAAAGTATGGGTTATTTCAACTCGTCCCTGTGGGATACCTTGTCAGGAGAATATTATCGCAGCTTTACGGAGAAGAAAGACTATTATCACGTGTTTGACTACTGGAGATGGGATGAAGACTTGGTGAATGATACACTCATCAACGGGTATGATTGGGAGTTGGCACCAGATACGAAAACGACATGGCGGATAGGTGATGGCACAGCCGCATTTTACAACTATGTTTACTACACCGTTGCCGGATTCACAGAGCACGATACGTTTCGAAGCAACCAAATTCGTGAAGGACAAATCACGCGGGAGCGTGCATTGGAGTTGGTGGAAGAGGAAAACCGCCCTCGTTATCAAAACATCCGTTGGTATCTCGATACATTAGGGATGGATTTTGAAAGAGTTATTGAAATAGTAAATTCCATTCCAAAATTGTACAATATATAAACACATGCACATCACCATTGTTTCTTACACTTTTCCTCCATCCAATGGAATAGGAGGAAGACGTTGGGCGAAGTTTAGTCAGGAACTAAGTAAATTAGGGCATGAAGTTACCGTAGTGTGCGCGAACAAATCCGTTCCAAAGAATTGGTATGAAAAGGACTATGGAGGAATTGATTTCAAATTATTGCCCAAGTTTTATCCAGGCTGGCTACGTGGATACACTAAATCGATTTTAGAAAAAATATGTTATTTGGTTACGATAAAAGTTATTAGCCATTTAACAAAGGAAAACATATTCGACGGTGGAATTGGATGGAGAAAACCTATGTTAAATGTGCTGGAAGGTATTCATAAACAAAAAATGATTGATGTACTTATAGTTACCGGCGCGCCTTTTTCCCTGCTTTATTATGGTGCTGAATTTAAAAGACGACATAAAGAAGTGTTTTATGTAACTGATTTTCGTGATCCTTGGACATGGGGAAGCTATTATGGGATACCGGCACTATCTAATTGTAAGCGAAAACATCAAGAGACCTCAGAAAATGAGGCCATGCTATTCAGTAATCTAGTTTGCGTTCCAACCGACCACATGGGGGATTTTTTAAAAGGAAAGTATCCTGATTGTAAATCTAAGCTTTATGTGCTTTCCCACGCATACAACCCGGAAAAATTTCCTCCGGTTTCAACAGAAGTAAAAAGGGAAGGATTTATTTATGGAGGTACATTATACGCAGGTATTGAAGAGTACATGGAAAAGTTACTTAAAGTTGTAAGATTAAATCCAAAATCAGGGTTTAAATGGGACATATACACCGGGGCAAATTCCCCATTATTAGAATCAGATATAGAACAAACCGGCATTAAAAAGCATACTTTCATTCCGGAAGAGCAATTATTTCAAAAAATCGGAAATTCTGCTGCGTATTTGGCTATATATCCTCCGGCAGATAAGGATTTAGTTTCAACTAAATTTTTTGAAATAATTCACAGCAAAACACCTATACTATACATAGGTGAAGAAGGAGAAGTTGGTAAATTCATTAGAAAATCCAGGGCTGGAATACATATACTTCCTGAAAACATCGAGCGAGATCTGCCACAGTACCTAAATGGAAAGGTACCTTTTGAAGAAGGCTTTTTTGATGTAAGCCAATATACGTTTTCCTCTGTTACGGAAAAATTTGTGTCCGAAATAAATCGGCGAAGAAGAAATAATTAAAATCCGGATGAAAGCCGGAGAGCCGATCTTGTTGATCTGCAATGGCTTTCCGACGGTACGGGGCATCGGCGGGGGGCGTTGGGCGAAGTTCGCCAAGGAGCTGGTGCGGCGCATGGGCGCCTCCATCCGCGTGGAGGAGGTGGAGGCGGAGCTTCCGAAGATCATCCGCGGGGAGCGTGTGATCGAAGTGGACAAGCACGCCGACCACAGCGCGTACCTGCTGCCCAACGTAACGGACCGCCTGATCGCGGAGGTGCTGGCATGAGCTCCCTGCGCCGGGCCTCCGCTTTGGGAACCTGCGATTTAGGAAGCCACTTTCCGCCCCACCTTTGGCGGCCTGCACTCCATCCACATGCCTGCACACACTATGGACTTCCATACCCAGTACAAGGAGATCAAACGGCTGAAGCCTGCGGGGATACGCGGCATTGCACGCGCTGCCGTGCTGGATGCGCTGGCCATGGCGGACCGGGCCAAGGGCATCGGCAAGGACCTGGGCAAGCCCAGGGTGCAGTTCATCTACATCCACCATGTGTTCAAGGACGAGGAAAAGCCGTTGGCAGCACTGCTGAAAACCTTGGGTGAAACGCACCGGTTCATCCCCTACTCCGAAGGCGTGGAGCGCGTGTTGGGCGGGAACATCGACCGGGCGTATGCCTGCATCAGCTCGGACGACGGCCTGAAGAACAACGTGCGCGCGGCGGAGATCCTCACGGAACACGGCGCCTCGGGCTGCTTCTTCATCAATCCGGCCATCATCAACGCCGGCACGCGCGAAGAGGTGGAGCGCTTCTGCCGGGACCGGATCCATTTCCCCTTGGTGGAATTCATGGATTGGCGCGACGTGGACCGGTTGATGAAGCTGGGCCACGAGATCGGCTCGCACACGATGGGGCACTCGGACGTGGCCACCATGGGGCAGGCGGAGTTTGAGGAGGATTGCGGGCAGTGCATCGAGGTGATCACGCGCCGATGTGGCGGTGTGCGGCACTTCGCCTTTCCCTACGGGCGGTTTGTCAACTTCAATGACACCGCGCGGCAGACCGTGTTCAAGGCCGGCTTCATTTCCTGCGCCTCGGCGGAGCGCGGCTGCCACATCCCCCATGGGCGGCCCTTGCGCAACGATGAACTGTGCCTGCGCCGCGACCATGTGGGGCTCGATTGGAAATTGGGCCACATCCTCCACTTCCTGGCCAAGAACGCACGGAACGCGGGCATTTCCGGCAACCTGTTCCCCTACGCGCAATGCGGGTAGTGCTGCTGGCCAGTTCCCTGCACGGCACTGCGGCGCACCATTTGCCGGCACTGCTGTCCAGCGGTTGCTGCGAGGTGGCCATGGTGGTGCTGAGCGAAGGCAGGCCCGCCAACAAGCGCCGGCACTATCGCCGAAAATTGCGGAAGCTGTTTTCCATCGGCCCGTTCGGCACCCTCAACGGCATGCGCATGCGCAGCTGGTACCGCACCCATACGGGCGGCCCGGCATTGGATGCCTTGTGCGCGGCGCACCACATCCCCTTCCATGTGACGCCCGGCATCAACACGGACCGCACACGGGCACTATTCCGCATGGCCGCTGCGGACCTGGGCATCAGCTTGGGCAACGGGTACATCGCGCCGAGCGTGTTCTCCATCCCCACATTCGGGATGATCAACATCCACCATGAGCTGCTGCCGGACTACCAGAACGCCCCCGCTGTGATCTGGCAGTTGTACAACGGGTCCGCCATCACGGGCTACACCATCCACAAGATCGACAAGCGGATAGACACCGGGGAGATCCTGCTGCAAGAACGGATGCCCGTTCAATTTGGGTCCTGCTTGAAGGAAACCGTGAAGGGGTCCATGCGCGCGTTGCTGGAAGCTTCCTCCAAGGGACTGGTGCAGGTACTGTGCAACTTTTCCGGCTATTTCAACCAAGCCGAACCCCAAGGCCCCGGCAAGTCCTATACCACGCCAAGCCTATGGCAATTCCTCAAGATCCGCCGGAACCACCGGCTGTTGGCTGGCCTGGAAGGGATCCGCGCAAAGTGATCAGGATAGCCGGCGTAATATGACCGCGTAGTCCTTATCGTGGGCGGCCTTGGTGTAATTCGCCATGGCATGATCCCGCAAGCGCGTTCGCTCCGCCGGGCTTGGCCGCTCGAACAGCGGTACCGCATCCCCTTCCCTGTACACGGTCCCCAACCGTTCGCGGTCCACTTCCCCGGAGAAATCACCTATGTGAGGGCTGATCACCACGGGCAGGCCGCACGCGAGGTATTCGGCGAACTTGGTGGGCGAGGCCACGCGGTTGGTGATGGCATCCTCGCGGATCAACAGGGCATGATCGCAGCCCGCCAGTACAGCGGGCACCTCGGCCGGCACCACCCAGGCACGTACAGCGCGGCCCAGCCAATTGGCCACCAACGCATCAATGGCCGCATCGGGCGGGCACAGGAAAAGCACCTTCACGCAGGAGCGTGCGGTGAGCACCAGCGCAAGGAACCGTTCCAGAAGCGCAAAGGACTGCCAGCCCGCGGAGGAACCCGAGTACACGAGCACCACATCCTCCGGAGAAAAGCCGAACCCTTGCCGGATGCGTTCCACTTCATCGCTGCTTTGCAGGTGTACCTTGCCCAGCGTGCAGGGGATCACCACGTGGGCATCACCGGTATAACCGTAGCGCTCCTTCCAGTGCGCCGCCAAGGCATGGCTCACGGCCAGGCGCAGGTCGCTTTGCTGCACGGCCTGCTTCTCCACTTCGCGGAACTGCCGGATCAGCGCCTCATCATCAATAATCCGGTATTCCTCCCATTCGGCGGCATAGGCACCTCGTGCATCGAAGCAAACTTTGCCCACAAGGCCTTTCTCCCGGGCCCGCAAGGCCATCCAGGTGGCCAATGCGCCGCGCGCCATGATGCCCGATGGCCGCAGCCAGCGGGAAGCCGCTTTCACCATGAACGCATTGGCGCGCCAGCGCTTCATCTGCGGCACCATGGGCAGCACCAGCGCATCGGGGCTGTGCGCCCTGATCTTTTTGCGGATGCCGAAGTAATCCCGTGCGCTCACCAAGGCCAGCAGCCGCACGCGCGGCCCGCCCAGCGTGTTCATGTGCGCCACCACGTCGGTCACCTGGCTCCAGTACACCCCAGTGGGCTGGTCGTTGTATGTAAGGAAGAGGATCACAGCTTTTCAAGTACGTCGAACACGCGCTCGGTGGCATGGCCGTCCCAGTATGGCGGCACCTGCCCTTTCTTAAATGTGCCGTTCCCAATGCGCAGGATGGCATCGCGCAGCGCCTCCAGGTCGAAGGTGATCAGCTCGTTGGTGCCCATGGTTACGGTGATCGGCCGCTCCGTGTTGGGGCGCAGGGTAAGGCAGGGCACTTGGCGGAAGGTGGTCTCCTCCTGGATGCCGCCGCTGTCGGTGACCACAAAGGCGCAGGTGGCGATGAGCTTTTGGAAACTGAAGTAGTCCATGGGCCCGGTGAGGCGCAGGTTTTTCAATGCGTTGAGCTTGGGCATCAGGCCGGTGGCCTCCAGCTTGGCGGTGGTGCGCGGGTGTACGGGGAACACCACGGGGCGGTCCTTGGCCACAAAGGCGATCAGCCCCACCAGCTTGGCCAGCTCGGCGGCATTGTCGGTGGTGGCGGGCCGGTGGATGGTCATCAGCACATGCCCGCCGCTGCCGAGTGCGAGGTCCTGCAGCACGGTGGCGGCCTGCACCTGCGCATCAAAAGCCACCAGGGTATCGATCATGGTGTTGCCCGTGAAGTGGATGGCTTGCTTGGGCCTGCCCTCGGCGAGCAAATGATCGATGCCGCTCTGCTCGGTGACGAAGAATTGGTCGGTAATGCGGTCGGTGAGGATGCGGTTGATCTCCTCGGGCATGTGCATGTCGCCGCTGCGAAGGCCGCTCTCCAAGTGCGCCAAGGGAATGCCCATCTTGTTGGCCACGAGCGCCCCGGCCAGGGTGCTGTTCACATCACCGGGGACCACCATCAGGTGGGGCTTCCACTGCTTGGCTTCGGCCTCCAGGGCGATCATGATGTGGCCCATCTGCGCGGCCGGGGTGGTGGGCGGGGTGTCCAGGAAGCGGTCCGGCCGCAGGCCGAACTGATCGAAGAACACGGTGCTCATTTTGTCGTCATAGTGCTGGCCGGTGTGTACCAGGCACACCTCCATGCCATGGTCAGCCGCCACTTGCTTGAAGCGCGTCACCTTGATGAAGTTGGGGCGTGTGCCCACTACGACCATGAGCTTCTTGATCCTCGCCATTCCACATGCGCCCTTGTTCATTCCTTGTTTCCCGGGGCCGCGCGAATGTAGCGGCAGCGGGCCGAAGCCTGTTCGTCATTGCGAGGCCGCCCTGGATTGCTTCGGACCACGGGTCCTCGCAATGACGGGGGGCTAATCCTTGCCTTGGGCCAAGGAAGCGGCGATCAGGACAAACACCAAAGGCACGGGGTACTGCAGCATGTGCGACAGCTGCACGGCCACCAGCTCGAACGGCGGTACCTGGCGGGCCAGGAAGTGCAAGGCAAGCGAAAGCAGGGCAAACCCGGTGAAGGCCATGAAGATGGGGCCGGCATGGCGCCAGGTGCCCAGCAGGATGCGGGCCAGCACGGCGCACAGGGCTGCCATCACGGCCATGGAGAAGAACGCCAGGAACCATTTGAGGGCGAGCACCGCCTGCAGGCCCCAGCCGCGCAGCCAGCCCTGCACCATGGAGTGCGCGTAGGAGAAGGGCGTATGGTGGGCCAGGTGGTCGATCTGGTAGTTGAGGTTGATGAAGGTGAACTCGCGCCAACTGCCGTAGGCGATTGCCGCCGCCAGCACCAAGGCCACCTCCACGCGGCGGTCCCACCGGATCCCGCGCCCTTTCATTCCGCTTCAGCGGCAACTTTCCGGGTGGCGAAGCGCCTCACCCAGATGTACCACAGGAAAAACACCCAGCCGTACACGATCACATAGAACGTGTAGTCGTGGTTGAAGTTGAGCCACTCATAGTTGATGCTCACCACGATGCACAGCGCCGCCACGCGCAAGGCATTGATCAGGTGGATGGAGGCTATGCCCAAGGCACCGAACCAGAGCTTGTGCCTCCAGGGCCCGCCGTAGGCCACTAAGAAGATGAGGAACACGGCGAACAGCCCCACGCCGTTGCAGGGATCCCCGATCCACAGCAGATGGCCGCCTTCCACGCCGATGGTGCGGATGTTGTCGGCGTTTACCGGCTCGGGGATCAGGTCATAGCCAAGCAGGGTGAGGATGGTGCCTGCCACGCTGATCAGGGAGCCGATCACGGCATGGTCCAACACGCCCCAGGGGTGGAGCACAAAAGCATACAGCAGATACCACCCCAAGTAAAGCAGGGCGGCGGTAAGCAGGAAGCGGTACAGGGGATCGCGGCCCGCGCGGGTGAGCGGCAAGCCCGCCCGCATTACAGTTGCGTCTTGCGGACCTTTCGGGCGTCCAGTGCCTTCTTTCCGCCCAGCAATGCGCCGGCACCGATCAGCAGGGAAAGCCCACCGTCAATGGGAATGCAGGGCGGCGGCCAGCAGGGAGGCGGTCCCCCGGGGCCGGGTTGGGCAAACAAGGCTCCAGCCAGTGGTGCCGCCAGCAGCACGGCCAGCAGGGCGAAGCGTAGGAATCTGTTCATGGCATCGATCACAAGGAAGGAATGAAATCGCGAACGGCCAAATGTAGAAGGATTTGCTTAATTGAGTTTTCCACTTGCCTGGCGTTGATCTTTTGCCCCCGGTTTGGGTGATGGGGGCATGCATGGGACAGGTGTCTTAGCCGTTGGGAGGATTTTTACCGCAAAGGCGCGAAGGGGGCGTGGAATGCCTCACGGGAAGGGGGTCTCACGCGAAGACGCGAAGGCGCGAAGAATGGCATGCGGCAAGGAGGAACCGCCAAGGCGCGAAGGGCGCCAAGAAATGCGGGGGATGGGAGGATTTTTACCGCCAAGACGCAAAGAGCGCCAAGAATGCGGGGGATGGGAGGATTTTACCGCCAAGACGGGAAGGGGGCGTGGAATGCCTCACGGGAAGGGGGCCTCACGCGAAGACGCGAAGGCGCGAAGAATGACATGGCCCAAGGAGGAACCGCCAAGACGCAAAGAGCGCCAAGAATGCGGGGGATGGGAGGATTTTACCGCCAAGACGCGAAGGGCGCCAAGAAATGCATCACGCGAAGGGATACGGCGTGGCGTTGGCTACAGGCAAATACAGGCTCCGGGGCTCCGTTGGTGGCGGTAAAAGCGGGCACCCTGGCGGCAACGTGGATATGCCCCCACCTTGCGGCCTGACAACCAACAACTACCACCGCTCCCCGCCCAACGAACTTCGAACCACGAACTACCCCCTGCCAACTACGAACGGGGACCAATGAACTCTCCCACCCCGCCACGGCCACCCTTGGCTATATTTGCCGCCCTTGCAAAATCCGCCTCTTCCACGGAACGGGCGGCTCCTTGAAGCACCATGGCAGCAGTTCCCGGCCCCAAAGGCGGCATCATCGAGGTGAACGACCTGCGGACGGTAGGCCGCATCGTTTCCAAGAACTGGTACTTCGTGGTGATCGCCTTGGTGCTTTCCGCGGTGCTCTCCTATCTCTATTCCTACAAGATCCCGAACGTGTACGGGGCAAGTGCCCAGATCCTGCTGAAGGACGTTACCGCCTACGACTACCAGAACCAGATGTTCCGCAACATCGGGTACATCAATCCGTACGGCGACGTGATCAATCAAAAGCGCGTGCTCACCAGCTACGACCTGATCGACCGCACGCTTGAAAAGCTGGATTTCGAGGTATCGTACTACATCATCGGGCGCTTCAAGACCACGGAAGTGTACAGCGGGCTGCCCTTTGCGGTGGACATGCAGGTGCTGAACCCCAAGTTGTACGAGCGGCCGATCGACCTGCACATCATCGACCCGAAGACCTACTCGATCAGCTACGATCCCGGGCAGGGCGTGGTCACCAAGCAATTCACCTTCAACAAGGACGTGGCCGATGCCGATTTCACGCTGCGGGTAACGCCCAATGTGGACCTTACGCCCTCCACCATCAGCAAATACACCGCCACGGACTACCGCTTCATCCGGCACGCGCGGGAGCGCCAGGTGGCCAAGTACTCCGATGCACTGAAGGTGGACGACATCCAGTACACCTCGGTGCTGAAGGTGACCGTGGAGGATGAGGTCTCCGAGCGGGCCAAGCTCTTTTTGGACACCCTGTGCAGCGAATACATCAAGTACACCTTGCAGGGGGACGTGGAGGTGAATGAAAACACCCTGCGGTACATCGACAAGCAGCTGGCCGAAGTATCGGGGATCCTCACCCAGTACGAAACCGACCTGCAGAGCTTCCTGCAGAGCAAGGACATTTTGGACCTGGACAAGGAAAGCACCATGTACTTCGACCAGCTGGTGAACCTGGACGCGCAGAAGCGCCAGTACCAGCTGATGGTGGAAAGCGTGGATGCCCTGAACCAGTACGTATCCACCCTGGGCGAGGGCAAGCTGCTCCCCCCCTCCTTCTACATCCTGAACGACGATGAGTTCCTGAAGGCCACGCTCACCCAGCTGTACAGCATGCAGATGGACATCAACCGGCTGAGCTATTCCATGGAGCCGGACAATCCGCTGATCCAGGAGAACAAGAAGACGATCCAGCTCACCAAGGCCAACCTGCTGATCTACCTGAAGAACACGCGCGCAGCCATTGAGCAGAAGATCTCCGACGTGGAAAAGCAGGCCAACGAGTACACCGGCCTGATCCGGGCCGTGCCCGGCAACCAGCACGACCTGGAGACCTTCCAGCGCAAGGTGGGCGTGAATGAAAAGCTGTATGAGTTCCTGCTGGAAAAGCGCGCCAGCACGGTGATCGCACGGGCGGGCATCATGCCGCAGACCAAGGTGATCGAGATGGCGCGCGCCCTGGGGGTCATCCGGCCCAACAAGACCAAGATCCTGTACAGCTTTTTGGTGGGCGGCGGCCTGATCGCCATGCTGCTGGTGTTCGTGCGGGTGCTGTTCTACGACCGCGTGGACAATGCCGAGCAACTGCGCGCCACCACCAAGGTGCCGGTGTACGGCGAAGTGATCGCCAGCGAAAAGGCCGAGGAACACTACGTGGTGGTGGACAGCGACCCCAAGGCGGCCATCACCGAGAGCTTCCGCACCATCCGCACCAACCTGGAATACCTGCCCGCCACCGAGGGCGGCCGCATGGTGATGCTCACCAGCTACCGCCCCAGCGAAGGCAAAACGTTCTGCTCGGTGAACCTGAGCGCCATCCTGGCCAAGGCCGGCAAGCGGGTGCTGCTGCTGGAACTGGACCTGCACAAGCCCAAGGTGGGCACGGGCTTGGGCATGAAGAACAAGGTGGGCATCAGCGCCATCCTCGCCGGGCGTGCGGGCATTGAAGAATGCGTGATGCACACCTCCATCGAGCACTTCGACGTGATCCTGGCCGGCAGCAGCCCGCCCAACGCCTCGGAACTGATCCTGAGCCCCAAGCTCGCGGACATCTTCGCCTACGGCCGCCAGCACTACGACTATGTGATGGTGGACACCCCGCCCGTGGGCCTGATCACCGATGCGCTGCTGATGATGCGCCAGGCGGACGCCACGCTCTTCGTCATCAACACCCGCTTTGCCAACCGCGACCATGTGCGCAACGCCATGGACGTGCATGACGCCAACGCGGCCAGGAACTTCGGCTTCATCCTCAATGGCGTAAGGATGAAAAAGAGCAAGTACTACTACAACAGCAACTACGGCTATGGCTACCGCTATGCCTACGGGTACGGCGGCTATGGCTACGGCTACGGCCAAGGACGCAAGCGGGGCGGCAAGGACGCCCGGGGCAAGCAGCCTCCCGGCCAGGGCAACGGACCCGAACAGGCTGGCTGAGCGGACACAGCGGCGCATGCAGGATTGATGGCACATCGGAAAAACGAGGATTGGGACGTGGTGGTAACGCCGGCGAAGCCGTGGTGGGACCTGGAGTTCGGGGAGATCTGGCGCTACCGCGACCTGTTGCGGGAGCTGACCATGCGGGACCTGACGGCCATCTACAAGCAGACCATCCTGGGCCCGCTATGGGTGGTGGTGCAGCCGTTGATCACCTCCATCATGTTTGCCATCATCTTCGGCTTAGTGGCCCGCATGTCACAGCCCGGCATACCGGGCCTGCTGTTCTACATGGCCGCCATAGTGCCTTGGACCTATTTCGCGGCGGTGATCACCAAAACGGCCATCACCCTGCAGTTCAACGCCTCCATGACCACCAAGGTCTACTTCCCCCGGGTGATCCCGGCATTGGCCACCACCGCTTCCAACGGGTTCACCTTCCTGGTGCAGCTCGTCCTGTTCTTTGTGTTTGCGATCATCTACCGCATCAGCGGCAGCTACGCCTGGAGCCCCGGCCCCGAACTGCTGTGGTTGCCGGTGCTGATCCTGCAGGTGATCGCGCTTTCCGTAGGCTGCGGCCTCATTGTGGCGGCCCTCACCACCCGCTACCGCGACCTCAGCTTCCTGATCGCCTTCGGCGTGCAGCTGCTGATGTACATGAGCCCGGTGATCATTCCGCTGAGCAAGGTGGCCCCGGACAGCAAGGTGCGCTTCTGGCTGGAGGCCAATCCGGTAACGCCGATCATTGAAGGCTTTCGCGGCGCGCTCCTGGGCACCGACATGAACTGGGGCACCCTCTGGTACGCTTCGGCGGTTTCGGTTATAGTGCTGCTGGCCAGCTTGGCGTTGTTCCAGCGGGCACAACGGAATTTTGCGGATGTGATCTGAGGGAATGATTGATCTGGCTAAGCATGGTTGACGATTTCGTGGATAAAACCTGCTGATTCAACATCATCCACTGATTTGAAAGTCATCCACCGATTACACCGATTGCACCGATTGATTAGGTCCATGGAAAGTCATCCACCGATTACACCGATTGCACCGATTGATTAGGTCCATGGAAAGGCATCCACCGATTACACCGATTGCACCGATTGATTAGGTTAATTAAGCAAAGTACAAAACGATGGTTCTTCGGGCACACCAAGGTATGTTTTGCTACCTTGTCAAGGTGATTCATTGGTAAAATACTTCATTGTCAAACTACCATGTCAACTTCGGACTTATTGGTACAAGTGGAAGGCCTCGGCAAGCGCTACCGATTGGGCGTTACCGACCACCGCCAGTTGGCCGACGAGGTAAAGGCGTTGACAGCGCGCATCCTTGGCCGGCCGGATCCCACCATTCCCCTTGGTCGGCAGGCGGACCAGCAACGCATCGGCCAGCATTTCTGGGTGCTGCGCGACATCAATTTCGATGTGCGCCACGGGGAGGTGCTGGGCGTGGTGGGCCGCAATGGCGCGGGTAAAAGCACGTTGCTGAAATTGCTTTCGCGGATCACCCTGCCCACGGAAGGCACCATCCGCATGCGGGGCAAGGTATCCAGCTTGCTGGAGGTGGGCACCGGCTTCCATCCCGAGCTCACCGGCAGGGAGAACATCTTCCTCAACGGCTCCATCCTGGGGATGCGCAAGGCGGAGGTGAGCGCCAAGCTGGACGAGATCGTGGCCTTCAGCGGGATCACCCACCACTTGGACACCCCGGTGAAGCGTTACAGCAGCGGCATGCGCGTCCGCCTGGGCTTTGCCATTGCGGCACACCTGGAGCCCGAAGTGCTGATCGTGGACGAGGTGCTCTCGGTGGGTGATGCCGAGTTCCAGCGCAAGAGCATGGGCAAGATGAAGAGCAGTGCGGTGAGCGGCCGCACCGTGCTCTTTGTAAGCCACAACATGACGGCGGTACGCGCGCTTTGCTCCCGCGTGCTGTGGCTGGAGAACGGGCGTGTGCGCATGCTGGGCCCCACCGAGGAGGTGGTGAACGCCTACCTCGGGCAGTACTCGCACGGCACCAGCGAAGTAACTTGGGGCGAGCACAATGCGCCGGGCAACGAGGAAATACAACTGCGCCGGGTGCGGGTAAGCCCCGGTGCCGGCGGCGATGTGTTCAACTGGGGCGACGAGGTGCTGGTGGAAGTTGAACTGCGCAACCAGGGCGCCAGCCCGCTGGACATCTCCATTGACGTGGTGAACAGCGACGACCAGGTGATCCTCACCACCCACGCGCTGGAAGCACTGCCCCAGCGCGTGATCGGCAAGGGCCGCCACCTGCTGGCCTGCCGCTTCCCCGCCCATCTTTTCAATGCAGACGACCTTCGGCTTACCCTCACCGTGTGGCGCATGGACCGCCAACAGTTCCAGGTGGAGAACGCCGTCTCCTTCACCATCACGGAGCCGCCCCGCACCAGTGCCTGGCACGGGCGCCGCAAAGGCGTGGTGCGGATGAACATACCGTGGGAAGTGAAGGCGTAGGTGTACACGAATTCCCGCTGGACCGGTTTGCCCCATTGCCCTTCCGCAGGGTGGGGAACGCAGCGCGCAGTGCTGGAACACACTTCGCTTTTGCAATACCCTGGTGCAGAAGCCCGCTTGTTCTATTTTCGCGAACTTCCATAAAGGTGCAACGCGCCTTGCACTCACCCATCCTGGCACCGAGGCGTGCCATTGCCATAACCTCCCAACCGCTCGGATGCAGGTATTCACCGAATCAGCGATCAATCTTTTTGCCCATCCCACCTGTCTTCTGTCCTAGCAATGCCCAAGGAACTTTGGCTCTTCACGCAAGAATTTCCATACGGGGCCGGCGAAACTTTTCTGGAGAACGAGCTGCCTGTGCTGGTGGAAGGATTCAGCCGCATTCGTCTGTTCCCCATGTTCTCAGGCGGCACCCCGCGCCCGTTGCCACCGGGCGTAATGGTGGAGGATGTCTTCAACCGGATGGAAGCATTCCGCCCCATTGCCGCATGGCGGTTGCTCCTGAATTTGCCCAAGGCATGGAAAGTTTACCGGTCGGGCCGAACTTCCGCACCATCCAAGGCCGTGTTTCTCAAGCACCGCAAGGAGTATTTCAGCCAGCTTCGCCAAGCCATGGAGCGGGAACGCCTCTTCCATAAGAGGAAAGGTGCGTCCTACGATGCCGCAAGCGTGGTGCTCTATTCGTTTTGGACTGCCGATTGGGCCACCGTGCTGGGGTTCTGGAAACTGCGGGACAGCTCTGTGAAGTTCGTGAGCCGCATGTTGGGCTTTGACCTGTTCGACCATCGGGCCGTTGAAGGGTGGCATAGATTTCAAGCATTCCATGTCCGGATGGTTGAGCACGTGTACGTAAATGGCAATGCAGGGCTTCGGCACATCCAAAAACGATTTCCACAACTCAAAGACCGCTTCAGCCTTTCCTACTTGGCTACCAGCGATCATGGAACCGTTGCGTGGGAACCTGCAAGCGCGCTTCGTATTGTTTCCTGCTCCAACTTGGTGGAACTAAAGCGGGTTCACCTCATTGCCGAGGCATTGCATCACGTCAATGGGCCTGTACAATGGGACCATTTTGGAGATGGGCCGGAGCTAGGGCGCATCATGGACGTGGTAAAGACGCTGCCCCCAACAGCACAGGTGAATTTACACGGTCGAATTCCCAATGCTGAGGTGATCTCATGGTACAAGCGGCATCCTGTTGACGTATTCGTGCATGCCAGCCGCACTGAAGGGTTACCTGTGGCAATTCAGGAAGCGGCCAGTTTCGGTATTCCCTTGGTGGCGGCTGATGCCGGCGGCGTAGCCGAAGTGGTAACTCCGGAAAGCGGCATTTTACTGCCGAACCAGCTCACCGGCGCCGAGCTGGGTGACGTGCTCGGGAAATTCAAGGGATCCACTTGGTACGCCCCCGAGGCCAGGCACAGGGTGCGCGCATTTTGGCAAGGCAAGTTCGAGGCCCGCATGGTCTATGGCGACCTGATGCAAAAGCTGCTGAGGCAGTAACCCCCCATGCTCTTCAACTCCTTCGAGTTCATCTGCATCTTTTTCCCGTTGGTAACGGGGCTGTACTTCGTGCTGCCGCACCGCTGGCGCTGGCTGCTGCTGTTAGTGGCCAGCTGCTGGTTCTACATGACGTTCGTGCCGGTGTACATCCTCATCCTGGCCTTCACCATTTTGGTGGACTACTTTGCGGGGCTGTGGATCGAACGCAGCGAAGGCCGCAGGAGAAAGCTGCTGCTCACGGCCAGCATTGTGGCCAACGTAGGGGTGCTGGCCTTCTTCAAGTACTTCAACTTCCTCAATGAGAGCATCGCGGCCCTGGTGCGCGGGCTGGGGTTCAATTACGGTGTGCCGGACCTGGGCATCCTGCTGCCCATCGGCCTGAGTTTCCACACCTTCCAGAGCCTGAGCTACACCATAGAGGTGTATCGCGGCCACCAGCAGGCCGAGCGCCGCCCGGGCATCTTCGCCCTGTACGTGATGTTCTACCCGCAGCTGGTGGCCGGGCCCATTGAGCGGCCGGCCAACCTGCTGAACCAGATCAACTCCCGCACCGAAGGCACGGGCATGCGCGCCCGCTTTGATGCGGACCGCGTGATAGAGGGCCTGAAGCAGATGCTGTGGGGCTTTTTCAAGAAGCTGGTGATCGCCGACCGCTGCGCCGTGGTGGTGGACCAGGTGTACAACGCCCCCGACCACTACGGTGCGCTCTCCATCGCCCTGGCCACCTATCTGTTCGCCGTGCAGATCTACTGCGACTTCAGCGGCTACACGGACATTGCGCTGGGGGCCGCCCGGGTGATGGGCTTCAACCTGATGGTGAACTTCCGCACGCCGTACCTCAGCAGGAACATCAGCGAGTTCTGGAGCCGCTGGCACATCAGCCTCAGCAGCTGGTTCCGCGACTACCTGTACATCCCCTTGGGCGGCAACCGCGTGGTGAAGTGGCGCTGGTACTACAACCTGCTGGTGGTGTTCTTAGTGAGCGGCCTGTGGCACGGCGCGGACTGGACGTACGTGATCTGGGGGGGGCTGCACGGCAGCTACTTGATCCTGGCGATCGTGTTCGCACCCTTGCTGGCGCGCATCACCAAGGGCATCGGCCTGGATGCGCTGCCCAAGGCCAAGCGCTGGCTGAACATCTTCATCACCGTGCAGCTGGCGAGCTTCGCATGGATCTTCTTCCGGGCGGCCAACATCCACGATGCCTCCACGCTGATCCACCGCCTGTTCGGCACGGCGGCCACGCTAGACGACTTGCGCGCCCTGTACAAGGAGCTGCCCCGCGGCATGCTGGACGTCACAGTGCTGCTCACCCTGCTGTTCATGGCCATGGACCCGGTGGTGGACGCCTGGGTGAAGCGCGAGAAAGCCGCTCCCCGGGGGCTGTGGGGCACCATGGCCTACGCCGCGCTGCTGGTGGGCATCCTGCTCTTCGGCTACTTCGGGGCCACCAGCTTCATCTACTTCCAGTTCTGATGGGGCGGTTCCTGAAGCGCGGCGGGGTGTTTCTTGCGGCCACCACGATGCTGTACGTGGCTGCAATGGCGCTGATGGTGCATGTGCCCGTGCTGGGCGAACCCGCCATTTACCGTGCCAATGACTACTTCATCAGGCCCGGCGGCTCCACGTGGACCCGCTACCGGGAGTTCGACCCCAAGGGGAGGTACGATGCGGTGATCATCGGCTCCTCGCACGCCTACCTCGGCTATGACCCTTACGTGGTCGCGGAACGCGGCTACCGCGCCTTCAACCTGGGGTCGGATGCGCAATCACCGCTGTGTACCTATTGGTTGGTGAAGGCCTATCTGGACAGCGTGAACACGCCGCTGCTGATCATGGACCTCTTCGATGAGATCTTACAAGGCGAGGCCCTGGAAGGCGCCTCCGACCTTATCCAGAACCAGCCCAGCGATGCCGCTGCGGCGGGCATCGCCTGGAGCCTGCACGACCTGCGGGGCATGAACATGCTGGCCCTACGGCTACTGGCCCGCCCGGAGCGTCCGCTCTATGGATCCCCGCTGTACAAGGGGCTTGGCTTCTGCACCACCGGGGACAGCATAAAGACCGAGGCCGGCCCGCCCCCTGCTGACCCGATGCCCCTGCGGGCCGACCAAAAACACTTTACGGAACAGATCATCCGCCTGTGCAGTGAGCGCGGCATCAAGCTGGTGCTGAGCAGCCACTTTGAACGCCGGGATAAGCGGGGCCGCGCACATGAGGGAATGCTCCGGTACCTGCCGAAAGCCTTGGCCGGGTCAGGCATACCCTACCTGGACTTCACCAATGCCCCCGGCATCGACGACCGCAACTGGTTTGAGGACAACAACCACCTGAACGCCACCGGAGCGCGGATCTTCACCGAACAGCTTGTGGATACGCTGGAAGCGCTGGGGTATTTGCACTCCCTGAAATGAACGCAGGCCATTCCCTTGTTCCCACTACCCTGCTGATGGATAGGCAGCATCACCTTGGCAGCATTGTTCATCCGATCCATTTGGAACTCTGATGCTGAATTTCCTGAAACGAAGCGCTGTTTTCTTGTGCTCCGCTTTGGTGCTCTATGCCGGAGCTGTGGCATTCTTGGGCCGGTTTCCAAAAGGCAAGCCACTGATCTACAGAACGGCGGACTACTACAACTGGCCCGGGGGCGATAGCTGGGTACGGTACAGGGAGTTCAATCCAAACCAGCACTATGATGTGGTGATCATCGGATCCTCCCATGCTTACCGGGGTTACAACCCTTTTGTCTTCACCGGGCGGGGCCTGGCGGCCTTCAACCTGGGCAGTAGCGCACAAGCCCCTTTGAACACTTACTGGCTGGTAAAGGAATTCCTTGATTCCGCCAATACGGGGCTGCTGATCTTTGACACCTATGAGGGCGTAATGCAAGGAACGGCCCTGGAAAGCACCGCCGACTTAACCCAGAACCAGCCCAGCGATGCCGCTGCAGCAGGCATGGCGTGGAGCCTGCACGACCTGCGTGGCATGAACATGGTTGCCTTGCGGCTGCTGGCACAAAATTCCACCCCGTTTTACACAGATACGGCCTATGCGGGCCTAGGGTTTGTTTCCAACCCGGACAGCGTGAAGACCGATGCCCCGGCTCCACCTCAAAAACCCGTGTTGCTGGCCCCTTGCATGCAGGACTTTCTTGAGCAAACCTTGGCATTGTGCCGCGAGCGTGGCATCCCCGTGGTAATCAGCAGCCACTATGCCCGGCGCGACCGCCGGGGCAGCGCACACGAGACGTTGGTCCGTTACCTTGCCCATATCTCCCGCAGCACCGGTGTTTCCTATTTGGACTTCACGGATGCCCCCGGCATCGACGACCGCAACTGGTTTGAGGACAATAGCCACCTGAACACCACCGGTGCGCGCATTTTCACGGAGCAGTTGGCGGATACGCTGGAGGCGCTGGGGTATTTGAAACGGCGGTAGGGTGTTCTTCTTCATCGCGTGGCCACCTTGGGCCGAAGCCTGTGCGTCATTGCGAGGCCGCCCTGGGCCGAAGCAATCTTTGATTCCCTCCGGAGATCCTCACGTGCATATCGGGTTTGAATTAGAGATTGCTTCGGACCCGTTAAGCGCACGGGCCCTCGCAATGACGGGGGCACAACGAGGCCGCCTTGGGCCGAAGCCCGTGCGTCATTGCGAGGCCGCCCTGGGCCGAAGCAATCTTTGATTCCCTCCGGAGATCCTCACGTGCATATCGGGTTTGAATTAGAGATTGCTTCGGACCCGTTAAACGCACGGGTCCTCGCAATGACGGGGGCACAACGAGGCCGTTTTGGG
>JAFEAI010000261.1 GCA_018266475.1 Bacteroidota bacterium | reverse complement strand
CACCCCATGCCCACCGGCCTCCTCATGCACTCCACCGGCAGCCGCTACCAAGTGCGCGGGGAGGATGGCACCTTGCACGACTGCATCGCCAAGGGCAAGCTGCGCACCAAGGGCTACACCAGCACCAATCCCCTGGCCGTGGGCGATGTGGTGGAGTTTGAACCGGCGGCCGAGCTGGTGGGGAAGGAACTGGTGGGCGCCATCACCCAATTGCACGAACGCAGGAACTACTTGGTGCGCAAGGCGGTGAACCTCTCGCACCACAAGCACGTTATCGCAAGCAACATGGACCAGTGCTTAGTGCTGGTGACCGTGGCCCGGCCGTTCACCTCCTTCGGATTCATCGACCGCGTGCTGGTGACGGCCGAAGCCTACAACATCCCGCCCGTCATCATCTTCAACAAGGTGGACGACCTCGGTGATGATGAGTTCGGGCTGCTGGCGGAATACGAGGAAGTGTACCAGGGCGCCGGCTACCGCACGCTGATCACTTCCGCGCTGAAGGGCACCGGCCTGGCCGATGTGAAGGAACTGCTCCGGGGAAAAACCTCCTTGCTGGTGGGCCACAGCGGCGTGGGCAAGAGCACGCTGGTGAATGCGATCGACCCTTCACTGGACCTGCACACCTGGGAGGTGAGCGCCAGCACGGAGAAGGGGCAGCATACCACTACGGCGGCGCAGATGTTTGAATTGCAGTTGTCAGTTGTTAGTGGACAGTTGTCAGTTGATAGTTGTCAGTTGCCGGGGGCAGGTCGGAGAACGCCGGACAACGAACAACTGACAACGGACAACCATGCCCCCTCCTTCATCATCGACACCCCCGGCGTAAAAGGTTTCGGCTTGGTGGACCTGGAGCAGGAGGTGATCGTGGACCAGTTCCCGGAATTTTTCAAGCGGAAGGGCGAGTGCCGCTTCGGCAACTGCACGCACATCAACGAGCCGGGCTGTGCGGTGCTGGAGGCCGTGGAAAGCGGTGCGATCGCCGCCAGCCGCTACAACAGCTACTTGGACATGGTGGAAGGCGTGGATGAGGAGAGCAGCTACCGGTAGCCTGCAATTGACCGCATGGGTATCCGCCGTGGGCGGATCAAGGCCTAGAACCACGGATGCACACGGATACACACGGATGAAATGAACAATCTGCGTTCATCCGTGTCCATCCGCGGTTGGAAAGTATAACGACGGAAGGTTGAACGGTCAGTTCACCGCCTCCACCTTCACCACTTCCGGGGCCGCGCGCTTGATGGCTTCCTCCACGCCGGCCTTCATCGTCATGGCCACCATGGTGCAGGTGCTGCACGCGCCGTGCAGCTTTACCCGCACGGTGCCGTCCGGCCCCACCTCCTCCAACGAGATGTCGCCGCCATCGGCTTGCAGGAAGGGGCGGATCTCATCCAATGCGTGCATGATGCGTTCGCGCACCGCGGCCTGTTGCGGTTTTTCCGCCAAGGAGGTTGCGCCCATCATCGCACGGCCATTTCATCCGAGGCGCTGGCCACCTTGGCCGGCGCGGCGTTCTCCAATCCGGCCAGCACCTTTTCCATGGCGTCCAACAATGGGGTGAAGGCTTGCGCAGCGGGCGTATCGCCTTGCAGCACCGCCGGGCGGCCCGCGTCGGCGGCCTCGCGCACGCTTTGCACCAAGGGCACTTCGGCCAACAGGGGCACCTTCAATTCATCGGCCAGGTTGCGCGCACCGCTCTTGCCGAAGATGTAGTGGCGTTCGTTTTCAGGAATATCCGCCAGGGCACGGCCGTTCAGCGTTTCCGCAGGGGCGAACCACGACATGTTCTCCACGATGCCCAGCACGGGCACGTTGATGCTGGGCAGCTGGAAGAGGCCCACGCCCTTGCGCGCATCGATCAGCGCAACGGGCTGCGGGGTGCTCACCACAATGGCACCGCTGAGCGGAACGGCTTGCACCAGCGAAAGGTGGATGTCGCCCGTGCCCGGCGGCAAATCCACCAGCATCACGTCCAAATGGCCCCAGTCGGCATCCTTGAAGAGCTGGTCCAATGCCTTGCTGGCCATGGGCCCGCGCCACGCGATGGCTTGGCTGGGGTCGGCGAAGAAGCCGATGCTGAGCAGCTGCACGCCGTAGCTCTCCACGGGCACGATCATGTTCTTGCCGTCCACCTGCTTCACCTGCGGGCGCTCCTGTTGCACGTCGAACATCATGGGCATGCTGGGCCCGTAGATGTCGGCATCCACCAAGCCCACCTTGTAGCCGCGCCGGGCCAAGCCCGCCGCCAGGTTGGCCGTGATGGTGCTCTTGCCCACGCCGCCCTTGCCGCTGGCCACCGCGATCACGTGCTTCACGAAGGGCAGCACCTTGCGCAGCCCCTTGCCGGCCACATCGCCGCTGATGGGCCGCACGCTCACGCGCACCAGCACGTCCCCGCCGAACTCCTGCTTGATCTGGAACTTCACCGCTTCCTCCACCCGCTTGCGGTTGTGCAGCGCAGGGTTGCTCACTTCCACGATCACAGTCACCACGTTCTCGTCCACGGTGACGTCCTTCACCAGGTCGAGTTCCACAATGTCCTTCTTCAGGTCCGGTTCAATGACCTTGCTGAGCGCCTTGTAAAGGCCTTCTTCCGTTATTGCCATAGCGGTGCAAAAGTACCGCAGAAGGAGGGGAACGTGCTGAGGAAGGTCAGCTTCGCTAGAGCCTGGAACGATCTGCCAGGTGCTGTCGTGCGGCATGCAGCAATTGAGCGGTGCCGCAGCGAAAACCCACCACAGGACAGAAGCGGTGCTTCCACATGCCCTCCAAGTCATTCAAAACCCCAGCTCCACCGCCGGGTCCCAGAACTTCTTCGCAAAGTCCACCACCTGGTCGTCCTTCACCTTCACGCCTTCCCTTTCCAGCAGCTCCTGCATGGCGGTGGGCGTGGCGAAATGGTGCTTGCCGGTGAGCAGGCCTATGCGGTTCACCACGCGCTGGGCGGGCACGTGCGGTCGCTGGGCGTGTGCGTTGTTCATGCACCAACCCACCAAGCGCGCACTGCGCGGGGCGCCTAAGTACTTGGCAATGGCCCCGTAGCTGGTTACCCGGCCGCGCGGGATCTGGCGCACCACGTCCATCACGTCGGCGAAGAAATCGCGCTCTTGGATGGCACCGTTGATGACCTTTCGCTTGGGCATGGGGAATGCTTGCCGGAAAGAACGCCAGGGACTCTCCGCAAGGCGCAAGCTACGCCAAGCGGCCTGCCAAGGCTGCAAAGGGCTTGCAGGTGGTTCACGTGAAGTTGCATCCGTGCATGGCCATAAAATTGCGCCAACGCACTCAGCACCTTATACCATTTAGTCATTGAAGGGCGGCCAAAGATGCGCCGCTAATTTTTCGTATGGCGATACGACGGAACGGTTGCATAGCCGGGCCTACGGAACCGTTTCGTCGGAGAAGCTATACGGAAAAGGTGTTTCATCCCGCAAAGCGGGGAGCAAGCAGATTGGCGGATTTTCAATGACTAATTGGTATTACATGTACCGCTACAATGAAGTTGCGCCCCGGCGCACTGATGCCGCTGCCGAAGGTCCTGTAGTTCATGTCCATGATGTTCTCCAACGCCAGTTGCAGGCTGAGGCGTGCATTGAACGCATAGGAGCCGCGCATATTCAGCGTGTACCATGGCGGCGATCCGAAGGGCGTGGCGGATACCAAATTATCCTCGCTGCCCGCAGTGGTGTTGTAGTCACGCAATCGCTTCCAACCGTTGTACACCACCGATGCTTCCATGCGGAGCTTGCGTGCCTGGTATTCCAAGCTGGTACACCCGAAGACGGGAGGAATGTGGTCCAGCGGATAGTCCGTGCTGTCGGTGCGGATGCGCGCGTAGGTGTAGGTGAAGCCGCTGCGCAGGGTGAAGTGCGCGTTGAAGTGGCCGGTGAATTGGGCACTGGTGCCGTACAGGTAGGCGTTGGACGTGTTCTGCAGGGCGGCCACCCTGCTCATTACGCCGTCGTAGTCGATGCTGTCCTGGCCGTGTACGGTGAAGGCGCCCACCGTGATGGCGTTCGTGTATAGCGTGTAGAAGCCGGTGAGTGCAAAGGTGGTGCGGTCGTTGAGGGCCTTGCTGGCGGAGGCCTCGAAGTTGGTGGTGTATTCCGGCTTCAGCCCGGGGTTGGGCACGATCACATCGCCTTGCACACTGTCGAACACCTTGCCGATGTCGTCCACGTTGGGCGCGCGGAAACCTGAACTGCCCATCAGGCTGAAGCGCCAATCGCTGCCCGGCATCAACACCACGCCGGCCCGCCAGGTCAGGGCCGAGTTGTTCTGCTCGTAAGTGCCATTGAGAAAGCGGAAATCCTCGTCGTCGTTGAAGGTGGTGCGGAGGCCCACGTGGGTGAAGCGCAGGCCTTCGGTGATGATGCACTTCGGGGAAATTTCCAGGCTGTGGTTCACGTACGCGGCGAAGCTGCTCATGGCAGAACCTCCGTTCGGGTAGCGCGTGGTGCGGTAGCTGCGCGCGCCGGTGGTAATGTTTTCGTTGTAGGCGCTGCTTTCCACGTTTTCGCCGCTGATGTCGGCACCAAAGCGGAGTTCGTGCTTGCCCAACTGCTTTTCCAGGTCGGCATTGAAGCCCAGCACATCCACCTGTTCAACGTTGTGCCCCAAATTGGACGATCCGAAGCGCCGGTTGTGCCGCGATTGCTCCTGGTGCTGGAAGGAAGGCGTGAAGCGCGCCAGTTGAAACCAGCCTGCATCCCGCTTCATATCCAGCGTATAGGCCGCCAGCACGCGCTGTTGCGGGCCGTAATACCACTGTGCGAATTTCGGCAGGATTTGGCCTGCATTGCCCAAGGAGTATGTGGAAAGCCGGTCGTAGCGCGGCACGTCCGAGGAGGTGCTCAGTTGCAAATTCAGTTGATGGACCACGTGCTCGCCCGTGCGGTAGCGGAGCTTCTCCAGCACATCCAGTTGCTTGTAGCCCGAGCCGATCTGCACATTGCTGTCGCCGTTGGGCTTCACCACGTCCTGGCCGTTCTCGCGCACCACTTCAAACGGCATGCGGCCGAGGTTCTCATAGAACGGATTGCGCGTGCTGCCCTGCCGCAGGTCGCCGAAGTCGCTGGCGGTGATGCTGGTGAAGCTGGCCAGCTTTTTGCCGCGCAGCTCAATGCCGGCGTGCGCCGTTTTCTCGTTCGCCGCCGTGGCGTAGCGCACAAAGGCATCGCCGGTGCTGCGCACGCTATCTGTCCCCAGGAACTTCGGCGTGCGCGTGATCAGGTGGATGGTGCCGCCGAGCGCGTCGCTGCCGTAAGCCACGGAGTTGGGGCCGCTCACCACCTCCACGCGGTCCAACGAATACTGGTCCACGGTGATCAGGTCCTGCGTGTGGCCGCTGCGGGTGATGGCGTTGTTCATGCGCACGCCGTCCACCACCAGCAGAATGCGGTTGGCCTGGAAGCCGCGGATGGTGGGGCTGCCGCCGCCAAGTTGGCTTTTCTGCACGAAAACGGTGCCCGTGTTCTGCATCAGTTCCGCCGCCGTGGGCTGCGCCATGAAGTTGATCTCCCGCCTGCCCAGCACGTCGATCTGCTCGGGCACGTCCCGCTTGGGCTCCGTGAAGCGGCTGCCGCTGGTGACCACCTCGCGCAGCAGGTTCATGCGGTAGCCCAGGTCCACTTCGGGCGTAGCCGCCAAGGCTGCCCATGCCATGGTGAGCGGTGTGTAGGAAAGGTGGTCGATGCGGATGCTGTCGCAATTCTTCAAGGGCGCGATATCTGCACGGCCATCGGCGGTGGTAGTGAGCACTTTCCCGGTGGACTTGCAGGTGAGCGTTACGCCCGGCACGGGTGCGCGTGTGGCCTGGTCAAGGAAGGTGACGGATTGGGCGTGCAGGTTGAAGGCGATGACACATAGGGTTGCGGATAAGGCAAAAGTCCTTCTCCAGAACCAAAGGGAAAATTCGGACGTGCGGCAAAAATTCATTGATGACAATTGATGGGGTTGAATCATTACACTTCGGTAAATTGCACTCACAGAAACCCCATATCAAGTCGAAAGTGACAAAGGCAGCATATTCGGCTTCAAGAGGCAACTGCTCACTGCTTCATCAATTTGGCCGATGCCCGCGTTCCGTCCGGGGCGGTCACCAGCAAGTTGTACACGCCTGCTTTCACGTGAGGCAGTTCCACGTTATCACCTTCCCTAAGAATATGTTCCCTATGTACGATCCGGCCCAACCCATCCCGGACCTCCAGGTCGAATTCCCGGTAGCCGGGCCAGCGTATTTGAAACAGCCCGTTTCCGGGGTTGGGCGCCACGAATGGTGATCCAACTTTCTTGTTCTCCTTAACCCCCACATCCAATGGAAACAAGCGCATGAGCAGCCGCTGCTCCGGATGGTCTCCGCAGCCATCGTTGTAGCCTGAGAAACTGCCGCAGAGGTAAATGAAGCCATCCGGGCCTTCCCTGATCACATGTAAGAGACAGTACGAATTGTTTGTGCCCATGTCCTCCATGACCCCGGCCCCGGTACCCGGCAGGTAATTCCACAGCACATTGCCTGCCGTATCGATGGCGACGATGGCCCCCAAGGGTTGAAGCCCGATGGCGTTAAAATCACCCACCACGATCAGTTTGCCGGGCTCTATCTCCAGATAGTCCCATACGGCAGCCAAGCCCCTGAAGTAACCGTAAGCCAGGAAGGGGATGGATGGCCAAGTGGTATCGGTGCTGCCATCGGGCAGCAGGCGCATCACGGCCAGGGTATCATTGGGATACTCCGGGGCCATGAACCGCCCGAACACCAGCATCCGGCCATCCGGGTAATGGTACTTCTCATCGCTGACCCCGCCACTCCATGTGATGGAAGTGTGGAAGGTGGTGTCCAGTTGCCCGTCCGGCCAAAGTTTGAACAAAGCCCCCACAGGCGTGCCCTCATACGTGAAAGCATTACTGGCGGAGAACAAGAAGCGCCCATCCGGTTCTACGCTCAAGTTCCTCAGGTAGGTCCCCGGCGTGTACTTGTGATCGAAGCCCGGGTCGTAGTCCCCATTGGGCATGGCCTGTACCAAGCCATAGCCCGGTTGAATCCCAATCTGTTGGCCATCCTCGTCGTAGATCTTCCTGATGTAATCACCCATTCGCCACTGCGTACCGTCAGGGAAAATATGGTAACTGCTAACTTGGCTGGTGGAAAACATGGGCGGCCAGGAAGTGCCATAGGTATAGTCCGGGGTGCCATCCAACAGAAAATTCCGCCGGAATCCGGTGCCCCCATTTTGATAGTAGATGTATTCACCCTCTATTTTGAGCTGTGATGCTACTTGGGTATAGCATGGCCCAAAGCTTGGGTCAATGGCCCCACTGGGAATTACGCGGACCATGCCCGTGTGTTGATTCACCGGGCCAGGCATTCGGACAGTCCCCCCGGCAATGACCCGCCCGTCCTGCATGAAGGCCATGGTGACAATACCGCCCGTGGGTTCATACGGGAACTGGAAGCTCTCGTCCACGCAAAGCGGAGCCTGTGCCCTGGCCGCAGCCAAGGCACAAGCACCGCTTACCAATAGGAAGAATGCGCGCAGCATGGTTGCTCAGGGTTTTACCACCACGTGTTCGGCATCCACCAGCCTGCCCGCGTTGTAGAGTTCCACCGTGTAGCTGCCAGCAGCCGTTCCGCGCGTATCCCAGACTTCCTGGCCGGGCGAGGAGCCAATGGCCAGCTCATTTACCACCCGGCCCAAGGGGTCCACCACGCGGATCCGGGCCTGGTCCACCTTGCCGGGCAAGGCATGACTGAAGGCCACCCAGGTGCTCGCCGGGTTGGGGTGTACGATCAGCAACGGTGTTGGTGCAGCAACGGCTCCAGGCAACGACACAAGCATCTTCTTTGGATGACTTGCCCCACCGGTGACCGGTGGGCTACAGATTTTGTACCCATAGCACAACGTGTTGCGGGCGTACGATGAAGCTAAGGAGGGTTGCCGCGCGGCAATGCCTTCCAATGCCGTCAATTCCCCGGGCTTCAGTTGCATTAGGGTCCGGCCATCGCCTTCGATCACCGGGCGGATCACCGAGATCAGGTCCAACATGTCGTTACGGTCCTGCATACCCTGCTTCTCCAGCAAATAATCGGCATCCAAGCCTTGCAGCAAGGCGACAGCTTTATCGAAGCGGTTGTTACCCAGCATCACGTTCACCTCCCCGAAACGCGCCCGCAGGCTGGGGTTCAATTGCCACCGTGCCAACAGGCTGTCCGCCGGTTGGGCCACGGTGTCGTTCAGCATGGTAGTGATCAGCTCATCGTTCAGCCGCTGGTACTCGCCATTGTGCCAGCCCATGTCGGCCTCCAGGCCGGTGCGCCAGGTCTTTTGGTCCCACGAGGCCATGATCTGGGCCACCATGTATTCCGGAAGCGGGTTCGGCATTTCGTACTGCACCCACTTGGTGAAACCGTCCCGCTGCGTGGCCTCCGGGTTGGCTACGCACACCTCCAAATACATGGCGTGCGGGAGGGTGTTCTTCAGGCCCGCTTCTTTCAGGATGTCGGTGCTGAGGTAAGGGCTCTTGGCCATCAGTTCGTTGCGCAGTGCCCAGGCATCCTGCGGCCAGCTAAGCATGATGGTTTCCTTCAGTTCATCGAAATCCCCGCCGTCCAACAGGCTTTCATAGACATACTTCAGGTTCAGGTAGGCCAGCCGTTCCTGTTCGATCTGCGGGGTGAGCGCTTCCTTTACCGGGCCTGTGCCGCCCCCGCACAAGATCCGCGTGGGGCAGGTGTTGTGCGGCGAGGCGTTGGCATTGCGCTGAACCCACGGTGCGTTGTAGGCCCCGGTGTTCAGGTCCCTCGGTGGCAGTTCCCAGAAATAGATGATCGGCAACACCTCCGCAGCATTGTGGTAGTTGTAATATGGAGAGCTTCCGTTCTGCTGCGTGGTAAAGGCATTGCCCGCAGATTTGGTGGTGGAACCCTGGAAGATCTTGATGCTGTAATCAGTTCCCGGAATAGTGTAGGAACTCCTGACGTTGAAATCTTCCTCACCGTTCTGCACGTTCTGGTTGCAGGTGAAGGACAGGCCCGTGGTGGCAGGGTGTATTTGATCCACATTGCTGTTCTCCGCTATGTACCCGTAGTCCACACCCGTGGCGGTGTTCTTGTAAACTTGGTTGTTGTAGGCCCCGGTGTTTCCCACTACCACGCCCTCCGTTTCCGCATAAGTACTTACAGCCTCCGAGAACCGATTCTCCTCCACCCTGAAAGCATTGGCCTGATTGAGGAAAACACCACGGTGCTTCTCCTGAAAATAACTGTCATCACCGGTCAGCGCCACTTCCCTTCCGCCAATCACGAACTTGTTGCGCAGGATTGATCCGTTGTTTACCGCATCCGAATAAATGCCGCATACATTGTTCTCAAAGTATGCGTCTTTCACCGTGTAGGCAAAATACGAGGTGCTGCTGCTTCCGACACGAATGCCATGGTCCAGGCCGATAAATCTGGAGGGCCTGAGGGAGGCTTCCGGGCACACGGACTCAGGTTGCCCGGACCCGAGCTCACAGAGCGGCAGTGGCACGGCACATTGGCCATATACCCTAAAACTGGCGTCCAAGCTGTAGATCCCCCGCCCAAGCAGGGCACTGGAATTGATGCCGGAAGGCCCGGACACCTGCGTATTGATGAAATCACACTGGAAGAATTTGATGCCTTCCACTTTGTTCAGCCTGGCATGGGCATCAAAATCGTCATTGCCGCGGTAGTTGTCATCTACAATGAACACCACATGCCGGAAGTAGCTGTTGTTGTCCTTGGTAATGGCCGAATTGCTTGGCAGGAAGTTCCGGTACTTCTTGAACTCAACCCCGACCCGGCAATTCCGGAAGGTGGCCCCAACATCATTCAACGTACCCTGTACCTGTACCACGCCCCCTTGGGCTGATTTGACCAGCGGATTCCCGCATGAAACACCCGTGAGCGCATGCTCGATGACCGCGCCGTTCTTCAAGACCACCAAACCCTGGTAGGTAGGATTGTTGGCAGGGTATTGGTGTTGGTTGGTGGTGCCCCAAGCCTCTATGCCTCGCCAAAATCCGCCACAATGTGAGGTGAGCTTGGCACCGTCCAATATCAGTTTCCCGCCGGGTTCAACAACCAATTTGGTTCCCGGCATGAATCGCAAGTCTGCCGTCACCGTGCATACCGCTCCACCTGTGATCCTGATGTTGGCTGCGACATCCCTTCCGCGGCTTATGGCAACCGTGCCCGTTATGACTTCTTCTTCCGGCTGGGTCGAAACCAAGGCCGTGATCCAGATGCCGCGTCCCATACTGGCTGCAATCAGCTTACCATCACAATGATCGATCTCCAGATCGCTTATGATGCATACCGGCAACCCATCATTGAAGCACTCCCACTGAGCCATTGAGGCGTCCCGGTAGAATACACCAATGTCGGTTGAAAGATAGAGCCCACGATTGCTCCCCTTTTGGTAGACGATGTCCGTAACAACGAAGGGTGTAAGCCCTGTGCTGTAATCGATCCAACTCGAGCCGCCATCCTCCGACATGATGACCCTGTATTGGCCATTGTACGGCGGTGAAGCTCCGGTATTTTCGCTATACCCGGTCATGGTGACCCAAACCCGATCGGGATCGGTCGGATCAACAAGCACATTGCTAATGGGAAGCCAGTCCGGGACAATGGAAGGAAGATTACCCGTGATGTCCACCCAATCGGTTGGCCCTGTACCTCCGCCTGCAGTGGACTTGAACAGATACCCTTGCGCCGAACCACAGCCCCAGCACGCGTCCGAATAGGCCGCATACATGATCTCGGGTTGTCTCGAACAGCTCGTTATGGACCGCAGCGGCCGATTCAACGGCACCGAGGAGAAATTCGCTGCGAAATCCGAGATCTTCGTCCAGGAAAGGTAAGGAGGTGTGGTAGGCGTGGCGGAACGATAGATATCCTCGTGCCCGATGTAAAGTAGACCATCCTCGGTTACTATCATGGGCCGTATGTTGTTCGCGTGGTTGCTGGGTTGATAATTTTGCCAGTACCTCGTCCAACTAGTTCCATTTTTTACATAGGCGTAAAGTGGCTTACTGCTGTATGAGCAACACCAACGTTGAGCATAAAGGATGGTGGGATCGGTCCGATGGCATGCAGCTTCTCCACCATCCTGAGCCAACTCGGGCAGGTGCCAGCCGTTTCCATCAGTTATTGCCACATCATTGTCCTGTCTACCACCTCCTATGGTGAAGTCCAGCTCCGATGCGCCAACACCGTAAAACATGCTCGTGTTAAAACCTTGGCCATTGATGTTTGACCATGTTGTTCCGCCGTTCACTGTGAGCGTGACGCCACCATCATTGCCGTGAATGACGACATCCCCAACCCCACCGCTCCCAGATGCGGAGCCTGCAATAATCTCCATGCACCGTGTATCTACATGCTGTCCCCCGATCTGTTGGATGAATGATACACCCCCATTTGTTGATTTATTGGCATAGTATGCCGCTGCATACATAACGGATGCATCAGTAGGCGAAATAGCCAAGTCTTGCCGCCAATAACCCCCACCGTTGAGGGTATAATTTCCAGCGACCAATGTCCAAGAACTACCATGATCGCTCGACCGCCAAAGCTTATCAGTTGAACTTGACCTGTAGATCGCCCAAACATTTCCTGGGGCTGCTGGAGATACAGCGATGGTCATCCGGTCGCTTTGGGTACCCCCGATTACCAAAATACTTTGGGACCAAGTGGCTCCTGCGTCCATGGACTTCACGAAGATCGCACCGTCGGTGTTGCCCGCAGCGATGGCGGCTCCATGGTCATCGCTGGATGCATATACCACATTGGGATTCACTGGGTCCAACGCTAGATCTCGCAGTACTCTCGCCGGGCTGTTCGGGTCGTACGGATTTGCCCCGATGGAGTTTGGCAACTGATAGACCATTGCCCAAGTTGAACCACCGTCCACCGTCTTGAACAACCGATCATTTGCGGTAACATACACGATATCAGGTTGGGTAGGATGCACCACGATCTTCCTGCAAATGGTCTGCGTGGAGGGGTCTACCGGGCCAACCTGGTCCCAGGTGTTTCCTCCATCCACGGATTTCAATATACCAATGCCGAACCCGCCGCTCCATGTGGTACCGGTCGCAACATAGAGGATGTTTGGGGCACTGGGGGCAATCCGTATGTCATTGATGCCTAAGCCCGGCAAGCGCAGGTAGTCCAAAACGCATATCCAGTTCGGTGTTTGGGCCAAGGCATTGGTTGTACGCCACAGGCTCCCGGCAGACAAGCCGGCGAACGCAATGTTCAGATTCGATGGATGCATTGCTACAGCGGTGACCATCCCCAGATTGGGAACCCCGGTACCGGTATTCTCGCTTGGTCCCAAGGCTATCCATGGGCTGGGGTTTATGCCATTCCCGGTGCATGTCGGATTTGCAAGCAGCGATGCCAACGCCTCCTGGGCGTGCGAGAATGACCCTGGAGTCCCGTTCGTGCTCCAGACGCGATCCTGCCAGAACGTTTTCCAACGTTCGAACTTTGCGAATGACCCACCCTCGCTCGGATCTTGGTGCGTGTTGAAATAAGCATTGCCGCTGTCACGCACGGCTCGAAAGTCAATGGTTGGCGAACTCCCGACTTTGCCGAGGTCGTTGATGACCTGTTGTGCATGAATGGAGCAAGTGAACGCCAGCAGACAAAGGCCGAAGATGCGATGTTTCATGGCTTGATCAATTTGATGTTGACGACTGCTTGTTGTCCCTCCCTATCGCGGCTGATTGCGCGGACAAATACCAACGGATGCTTTTGTCCAAGAGGAAGATCGACCGTTCGTTCCCCATCGGCGATCACGTCCAGGCTGCCAATTGCCGTTCTTCCCAACAGGTCGAAGACCATAAGCTGTACGCGTTCATTAGGCCCGAAACAGGAACCAAGCCCTATGGTCCATCCGTTTGAAACCGGTGTGGCCGTCAGGCTACAGGGTTGGGTCAATTCTTCCGGCACCTCCACCGGCAGGCACGGGCCATTGCCATAAAGCATCATGCCTTGGGTTTTGCAGCACACCAACGAAGCCGACATTTCAAAGCCGTCCGCAAAAGCCTCCAACAGCCCCGTGCTGTACCCTACCCCTTGGATCAGTTCGAAGGGTTGCGACATGTGACAGATCCCGTAAGTGATCCGCTTGTGGTAGAGGTTATCATTGAGTTGAACGGAGTCGATCGCGGCCACTATTCTGGGTTCCTCATAGCACCAGGGAGAGAGTTCCGCCAAGTAGCTGCTGTTCACCGTATCGCCCACCTGCTGGGAGAAATCCGCATAGACCGATTCGCCTGTGGAATCCGCGGGGACGATGTACACCCTGAGACTATCCTGCCGAAGGCCTCCGACGTAACCGTTGAACGGCCAGCCCAAAGGAGGACAGCAATATCCGCACACCCCGCTTCGGATCAATTTGGCATAGGTATGTGAGCCGATCGTGGTGTCCCCTTCGATGTGGTAGTCCAAGCCCGGTAGCTCCATTCCCGAGAAGATGCAATCCGAAGTTCCCCAACCCACATGCCAAACTCCATCGTTCAACGGCATCAACTCCTGGGCAGCCACGTTCTTGCAGGGCAGTAAAACCAGCATTGCATGCAACATGCCAAGCCTACATGCTTTGTACTGCCGACACAAAGCCGATCCAATCGTAGTTTGACTGGTCATTGCAGTGTTGATTTCAGGAAGGACAATCATGTAACCTTGGTATTCGAACCCTTAGCCCCACTAACCCGGTCGAACAGAAAGGTCGCCACTTCGGCGAAAGGCGCATCCCTGCTTATGGCCTGTTTGCCGGAAGTCCTGATGACAACCTTAGCTGACTTGCAGTTTTGTAGGACCAGGGACAGCGGCCTCACGGCAATTACTGAGGGTGTTGCAACGGCCAGCGCAACTTGGAAATGAAGCCGTGGCGGACGTTCCGCTGCACCGTTACCACCTTTCAGGCAAACACCTCCCCGTTGAAGTGGTGTATTCGGGGGGGGGGGGAGGATACACATTTGATTGCGTTTTACCTGACAAGTATAAGCAAATTTTCAGAAAGCAACAATTTTTTATCAACTCCCGCCTGCCCAGCACGTCGATCTGCTCGGGCACGTCCCGCTTGGGCTCCGTGAAGCGGCTGCCGCTGGTGACCACCTCGCGCAGCAGGTACATGCGGTAGCCCAGGTCCACTTCGGGCGTAGCCGCCAAGGCCGTCCAAGCCATGGTGACCGGTATGTAGGAAAGGTGGTCGATGCGGATGCTGTCGCAATTCTTCAAGGGCGCGATATCTGCACGGCCATCGGCATTGGACACCACGGTGGCGCCGGTGGCTAAACAAGTGATGGAGACATCGGCAATGGGCGTGCGCGTGGCTTGGTCCTGAAAGGTGATGGTCTGGGCGTGGAGGTTCAGTGACACAAGGCAGATTGCCGCTGCCAACGCCGGAATCTTGTGGTTCATGCACGTGTGGGTAGTACTCTGTTGAGCGGATTGATCAGTATCGAAGCACCTGATCGATGTACTCACGCTGGATTTGGGGGCACACATGCTGAACCGTTTGATTATCTTTGACTTAGTAGCGTCCGGTTAATAATCGAACAATACCAACTGATTGCGGAGGTCGAGGTCTCCGGTTGTGTTGGCATCTCGCGCAAAGGCTTGCTGAATGGGCATTTTCTCGAAGAGGGAAAGGGACAA
>JAFEAI010000260.1 GCA_018266475.1 Bacteroidota bacterium | reverse complement strand
AATGCGGCACCGGCCCTTAGTGTTCCTTAACGGGAGCGGTGCCCAGGATGGCGCGCAGCTTGCGCCGGAAGCGGGGAAAGGCGGCCAGGTCGCTGTGGAATCCGCGCGGAAAGGAGATCATTTCGCGGTGGATGTCCGAAGGTGCGGCGGCATAAAGGCGCAGGGCGCTGCTGTAGGGCACCAGCGGATCGCGCTTGCCGTGGAAGATGTACACGGGGCACTTCACGCGGCGGATGGCCATGTCGCTGCGGAAGCGGTAGCGCAGCAGCAGGCGGTAGGGCAGGATGGCGAGGTAATGGCGGGCCACGTCCATGAAATTCGCGAACGGCGATTCCAGCACCAATGCGCGGGGCCTTCGCTCGGCGGCCAGCGGCACGGCCATGCCGGTGCCGAGGGAGCGGCCGTACACCACGATGTTGGCCTCGCCGTAGATGGCCGCCAGGCGGTCGAACCAGGCCAGGGCATCCGCATGCAGGGCCGCCTCGGAGAGCTTGCCGCTGCTCTTGCCGTATCCGCGGTAGTCCGGCATCAGCACGGCATGGTTCAGCGCGGTGAAGCGCGGCGCACGCTTGCCCCAGCGGCGCAGGCTGCCGGTATTGCCATGCAGGTAGAGCACCGCCCCGGCAGGGGCCTTCACGGCAAAGTGCAGGGCGTGCAGGCGCGCGCCGTCCGGGCGGTCCGTCCACAGTTCCTCATAGGGCTGCGCAAAGCGGAAGCGGTAGTGCGCGGGCAGGGGAAAGCGCACGAAGATGAACCGTTCCTGGAAGATCCAGTAGAAGAGGCACACACCGAGGTATGCCAGCAGCAGCAGGCCAAGCACGGCGAAAAGGAAGAGGGCCACGCGGTAAAATTACGGGATGGCGGGGCCGCGCGGCGCCGATCAGCGCACGAAGAGCCATTCATCCGCAGTGCTGTCGCCGGGGGAATAGCGGTATCCGTCCACATCATAGCCTTTGATCCCCTCTGCTTGGTGCAGCCGGTGGCGGATGATCCAGCGGGCCATGGCGCCGCGCTGGTGCTTGGCATGCATCATCACCGTGCGCAGTCCGCTGGCCGATCGCTCCTTGAACTGGGGCGTGATCACGCGGCCCTTGAGCCTCCCCTGCCCCACGCTGCGGAAATACTCGGCCGAGGCCAGGTTCAGCACGGTTTCGCCGCCCATGTCCTCCAGCGCGTGGTTCACCGCATCGGCGATCCGCGTGCCCCAGAATGCGTAGAGGTCCTTCCTCCCCTTGCCCATGGCCAGCTTGGTGCCCATTTCCAGCCGGTGTGGCGCAATAAGGTCCAGCGGGCGCAGCACGCCGTAGAGGCCGCTGAGCAGCCGCAGGTGGCGTTGCGCAAAGCGGAGGTCATCGGCATCCAGCGAGGAGGCGCCGAGGGCGCGGTACACCTCGCCATCATAGAGGAAGGCGGCCGGCTTCAAGATGGCCTCTTCCCACGCCTGGAAGCGGGCGGCGTTCAGTTCCGCCAGCTTGGGATTGAGGTCCATGAGCTTGGCGATCCGCGCCTTGCCCAGCTTGCGCAGCTGCTCCGCCAGCAGGGCCGCCTCGGGGCCGAAGGCGGGCGCGGTGGCCGCCGCCATGGGCGGCAAGGGCGATTCATCCATGTTCTTGGCGGGTGAAAGGAGGATGAGCATGGGCTTTTGGCGTGCGGGGGTGCAAAGCTGCGAAAGATCCCAAGGTGCGGTGGCCTTTTGCGGTGCGAACGGCCTGCACCTGTACTTTCGGCCCATGGCCGCAGCACGTACCGTGGTATTGGAGCACGACCGCATCCAGCGGAAGCTGCGCCGCATGGCATTCCAGCTGGTGGAGGAGAATGCGGCCGAAAAGGGCCTGGTGCTGGTGGGCATTGCGCCGCGCGGCGCCAAACTGGCCGTGCGCCTGAAGCAGCACCTGGAGGAGATCTCGGCCTTGCAAGTGGACCTGCACGAGCTGGAGCTGGACAAGGATGCACCCATGCAAAGCGCGGCGCGGCTCAGCCGAGGGGATGTGGACCTGGGCGGCCGGGTGGTGGTGCTGGTGGATGATGTGCTGATGAGCGGGCGCACCTTGATGTATGCGGCCGCCCACCTGATCACCTTTCCGCTGAAGCGCCTCACCACCGTGGTGCTGGTGGACCGGCGCCACCGGAGCTTTCCGGTGCGTGCGGACATCGTGGGTCTTACGCTCACCACCACGCTCCAGGAGCACATCAGCGTGGAATTCGCGCGCAAGGACACCGTCTACTTGACCTGAAGGCCCAGGAGGCCTGCCATGTGCAGCGCCGTCTCCGCAGGGGTGCCCCCCCCGGGAACGTGCAGCGTGGCGCGGCGGTACACCGGTTCGCGCACACGCATCAGCTCCAGGATGCGATGATCAAGGGCATCGCCATGGAGGCCGTGCAGCAATGGGCGGTCGCCGCCGCTGCGCCGTGCGCGCTCCACCAATGTTTGGTGCGGCACGTCCAGGTAGACCACCTTTCCTGCAGCCAGCATGCGGTCCATGTTGTCGGCGGCCATGGGCGTGCCCCCGCCGCAGGCCACCAGCACATCCTCCTGCAGCAGCAGGTCCTCCAGCACCTCGCCCTCCACCTCACGGAAGCGCGCCTCGCCGTGCTGGCGCATCCAGGGCAGGATGGGCCCGATGCGCTGCTCCACCACCCGGTCGATATCCGCGAACCGGCAGCCGGTAAGCCGCGCCAATTCACGCCCCACAACGCTTTTGCCGCTGCACATGAAGCCGATGATGAAGGCGCGCATCACCGCCAAGGTAGGTACGGGACGGCTCCGCTGGTGCGGGCGGTTGAAAAAAAGCATGCCGCCCATGCGGCACCGGTATCCTTCCACGGGGCAACCGGCCAATTCCCCCTTCCCGTAATTTGGCCCGCCCAACCACAGCCATGCAACTGCTTCTTCTCTCGAACTCCACCCTGGCCGGCGGGGCCTTTCTTGAATGGCCGCAGGAGCACCTGCGCCAATTCCTTGGCGGGGGCAAGCGCATTGCCTTTGTGCCCTATGCGGCAGTAACCACCGGCCTTGACCACTACGCCAAGCTGGTGCAGGAGGCCCTGGGCCCGCTGGGGCACGAGGTGTTCAGCCTGCACGCCGAGCAGGACAAAGTGAAGGCGCTGGCCACCGCCGAGGCCGTGCTGGTGGGCGGGGGCAACACCTTCCAACTGCTCCGCACGCTGTACGGCACCGAGCTGCTGCGGGCCATCCGCGTGCGTGTGATGGGCGGGCTGCCCTACGTGGGCTGGAGCGCCGGCAGCAACGTGGCGTGCCCCACGATCATGACCACCAACGACATGCCCATTACGGAAGTGCCCACGCTGCGGGCCATGGGGCTGGTGCCGTTCCAGATCAATCCGCATTACAGCGATGCGAAGCCCGCCGGCCAGGGCGGTGAAACGCGGGACCAGCGGATCGCGGAGTTCCTGGAAGTGAACCGCAAGGCCGTGGTGGCCGGCCTTCGCGAAGGCACGCTGCTGCACGTGGAAGGCGACCGGCTTACGGTGGAAGGGGCCGGCATGCGCGTGTTCCGGCACGGCCAGGAGCCGAAGGACGTGGCAGGCGGCGTGGAGCTGCGCACCTCGCTGGCGGATGCATGAGCGGCCCGTCCACGCCCGATCGTTGATCGCTTGATGGCCCCGGGCGCCCGGGGGCGTTGATGCACCCGTAAGTTCGCATCGCATTTACAGGGCGCATGGAAGCAGGGAGCGGCAAATTCGCGCGGGTGATGGAAAGCCTCGGCATGGACCTGCTGGTGGCACTGAAGATAGCGGCCATCCTGATCACGGCATGGCTGGTGGAGCGGCTGATCTACTTCGGCCTGCGGCGCGCCTACAAACGGTCCAAGGCCCAGGGGCGCGAGGAGATGACGCGCTACCGGTTTTTCCGCAACGGTGTGCGCACGCTGATGGTGATCCTGGCCGCGCTCGCCATCATCTACACCATCCCTTCCCTGCGGTCGCTGGCCTTCACCTTCTTCGCCGGCGCGGGCATTTTGGCGGTGGTCATCGGCTTCGCCGCGCAGAAGGCCCTGAGCGACATCATCAGCGGGATCTTCATCGTAGCCTTCAAGCCCTTCCGCGTAGGCGACATGATCCAGGCCGGCGAGGCCGGCGTGTTCGGCGTAGTGGAGGACATCAACCTGCGGCACACCACCATCCTTTCCTTCGAGAACCGGCGCTTGGTGATCCCCAACTCCATCCTCGGCGAGGAGCGCATCGTCAACAGCAGCATCCGCGACGAGCGCACCTGCGAGTTCATCGAGTTCGACCTTGCCCTGCATGCCGATGTGAACATGGCCATGGCCCTGATGCAGCACCGCGCGCTATTGCACCCCAACCGCATCGTAAGCCCGGCCGTGGTGAACACCATGGAGATCCCCAGCGAACCCATCACGGTGCGCTTGGTGAAGATCCACGAGGGCGCCATCACCCTGCGCATGTACGTGTGGGCGAACGACCCCGTAACGGCGCGGCGCATGCACTATGACCTGAACCAGGCCGTGCTGGAGGATTTCCTGGAGAACAACATCCCCTTCGCCCTGCCCATCCGCCGTTCCATACAGGCCGACCATACCCGCCCAAACCCGCCCGCCCATGGCCAAGCTGCGCAGTGAGAAGGCCGGCCTGCCGCCGGGGTCCTTGGTGCTGGTAGGCGACCAGCATGCCGTACCCACGTCCATCCGCGTGGCCATCTACGACGCGGAAAACCTTACCGAGCTGCAACATGTTGCCGCTGACCGCATCGAGGTGGGCGACCCTTTGCGGCAGGTCACCTGGATCGATGTGGAGGGCCTGGCGGACCTGGAGGCCATCCGGGCCATCGGCGAGCGCTTCAGCCTGCACCAGCTGCTGCTGGAGGACGTGCTGAACATGGACCACAGGCCCACGATCGACGAGTTCCCGGACCAGCTCTTCGTGGTGGCCAAGATCCTGGGCACCGATGCGGAAGGCAACGTGACCAGCAACCAGGCCAGCTTCGTGCTGGCCAAGGGGCTGGTGATCAGCTTCCGCAGCCGCCCGGGCAACGTGCTGGGCCCGGTGCGCGACCGCATGCGCGGCGGCATCGGGCGCTTGCGCAAGAAAGGTGCGGACTACCTGCTCTACTCGCTGCTGGATGTGATCACCGACCACTACTTCAGCGTGGTGGAGGACCTCGGAGGCCGCATCGCCCAAATGGAGGAGCGCGTGGCCCAGCGCCCGCACAGCAACGACCTGTTGGCCATGCAGGACCTGCGGCGGCAGCTGATCCTGGTGAACCGCCTGGTGGCGCCCACCCGCGAAATGGCCGGCCGCATGAGCCTGATGCCCACCGCACTGATCGAAAAAGGCACCAAACGCTACATCAACGACTTGCAGGACCACACGGTGTACCTCTCCGAAAGCATCAACATGTTCCGCGAGCAGCTCACCAACCTGGAGAACACCTACTACGCCGGCCTGAACATGCGCATGGCCCAGGTGATGAAGCTGCTCACCGTCATTAGCACCATCTTCATCCCGCTCACCTTCATCGTAGGCGTGTACGGCATGAACTTCGACCACATGCCCGAGCTGCACTGGCGCTTCGGTTACTACATCGTGATCGCGGCCATGCTGCTGATCTCGGGGGCCATGCTGTGGATGTTCCGCAGAAAGGGGTGGCTGTGACCTCACCTACATTCGCTGCGCAAGTCCGGTTTTTGTTCCAATGCACCATGGCTAAAGCAGGTTCACGCAGGTTGGCACGCAGTGTCACGCATACTGTTTTCCGCGCCGTATGGCTACTGTTGCCTAAACCGGCACGCACCGTCCACATCGCGGGCCTGAGGCGTTGCGGCAACCATGCGTGCATCAATTGGTTGGCCAATGCGGTATATGGCCATCCGGTGGACTACCTGCGGGCGGGCCACTACCTGTTCCGGCAATACCCGGACAACGGCATATTCCTCATCAACTCCTACGCACAGGTTTCAGCACTCACCTTATTCTGGCAGGTGTGGAAGCACCGCAAGGCCATCGCGCGCAGCCAATGGTTGTTCCTCAGCTTGGAGGACCAAAGGCCAGGCTTCGACCATTTCCTCCGCCCACGGCCGGACAAACCGGGCTTAGTCAACATCCACGTGGACCGCACGCTGTTCAACATGCTGGCCAGTCGCGCCAAGAAGATCGAAGTGGAGCAGGCCAAGCCGCAATGCGGCATCGCGGGCAATTTCCGAGTGGACGGGGAATTGCTGGCCGGCTTCTTCGCCTACCGGCATGCCCCCCTGCTCCATTGGGCATACGACCGATGGCTGGTGGACGCGGAGTGGCGCCGGGAATTCCTGCGGCAAGCCGGGTTGAAGCACGACATCCTTCCGGGGATGAGCAGGGAGGCGGGCGGCTCCAGCTTCGGCCCTGCCGAGGCGGGGAAGACAGGTAATGCCCCCATGACGCGTTTCCGCGCACAGGCCATCCCACCGGCTTGGCTATGCTTGGTGGAACAGCGTTTCATCCCGGAACTGGGCCACGCGGAAGCCCGGCAATGGCACGAGATCCGCACAACAAGGACAGCCACTTGACGGGAAGTCCTCGGACCGGGCGCAGCGTGGCCCTCACCGGGCCATTTGTTTTTTTTTTCGGCCGGTGGCATCCAAGGTCCGTTGGGCGTTTATTTGCACCATGTCTTCCGACATGGTTCCCGCATATCCGGACAGCCACATTCGCCTCCCCCTACCCAAGCAGCGTGGCGCAATGCCTACGGTGCCCCCGTTCCGCTGATGTTGAAGCCCGCCACGACCGGTCCACATTGCGCCCGAAAACCGCATAAGTTGCCCGGGGCGGGAACCGTCCACCAACCTACGTTGGCCGTCCAGGCACATTGCGGCCTTCGGCACCGCCCATCCATGCACCAGCAATACGCACCGTTCGTTCCATGAAGACCCGCTACATCGACCTGATCGAACAGACCTTCGACTTCCCGCAAGGCGAATTCAAGTTCGATAAGGGATTCCTCACCTGGAACGACCTGCCGTTGATGGACCTCATCCGCAAGCACGGCACCCCGCTGCGGATCATGTACCTGCCCAAGATCGGCGAGCACATCGACCTGGCCCGGCAATACTTCGCCAAGGCCTTCAAGGAACACGACTACCACGGGTCCTACGAATACTTCTACTGCACCAAGAGCAACCAGTTCAGCTACGTGATGCGCGAGGTGCTGAAGAAGGGCGTGAGCCTGGAAACCAGCAGCGCATACGACATCAACATCATCGAAAGCCTGATGGGCACGGGCGAAATGCCGCGCAACGCCACCATCCTCTGCAACGGGTACAAGGACGAGGGCTACATCCGCAACATCGGCCGCCTGGCCAACGGCGGCGTGCATGTGATCCCCATCATCGACAACATGAACGAGCTGTGGGCGCTGGACGAAGTGATCCAAGGCCCGTGCGACATCGGCATCCGCATCGCCGCCGAGGAGGCGCCCAAGTTCGAGTTCTACACCAGCCGCTTGGGCGTAGGCTACAAGGACATCATCCCCTTCTACATGCGCAACATCGGCAAGCAGCGCAAGTTCCGCCTCAAGCTCATGCACTTCTTCATCAACACCGGCATCAGCGACAGCGCCTACTACTGGAACGAGCTCACCAAGTGCGTGAACGTGTACTGCGACCTTAAAAAGCTGTGTCCCACGCTGGACACCCTGGACATCGGCGGCGGCCTGCCCATCGCAAACAGCCTCAACAAGCACTTCGACACCGAATACATGATCGGGGAGATCATCGGCCGCATCAAGGACATCTGCGACGAGAACGACGTGCAAGAGCCCAACATCTACAGCGAATTCGGCAGCTACACCGTGGGTGAAAGCGGCGCCACCTTCTTCAGCATACTCAACCAGAAAAAGCAGAACGAAAAGGAACGGTGGAACATGATCGACGGCAGCTTCATGACCACCCTGCCCGATTCCTGGGCCATCAACCGCCGCTTCATCATGCTGCCCGTGAACAACTGGGAGGACGAGTACGAGCGCGTGTTCCTGGGCGGCATGACCTGCGACAGCGACGACTACTACAACAGCGAGCAGCACGTGAACGCCATCTACCTGCCGCGCTTCCGCGAAGACCGCCCGCAGTACCTCGGCTTCTTCAACACCGGCGCCTACCAGGACACCCTGGGCGGCTACGGCGGCATCCAGCATTGCCTGATCCCCAAGCCCAAGTACGTCCTCATCGACCGCCTGCCCGATGGCACCCTCACCGACCGCGTGTTCAGCGACACCCAAAGCGCCGAGCAAATGCTCGGCCTGCTGGGGTATGTGAAAAAGGAAGTGCCCGTATAACCTGGCGGCGCCGTGCAGGGCCATCGCCTCTTAATCCTTCACCACAGAGGCACCTGTTTCATCCCGCTTGCGGGAGAGAACACAGAGGTCCTTCTTGTGCATGGGGAAGATGCTGTCAATTTCACGGCCGAAGGCCGCCTCCGTGGCCTCCTTCCAGCCCAATAGTACTCTGCCATCCGTATTCTCCGTATTCTCCGTGTTCTCTGTGCCTCTGTGGTGGAAATTCAAGCCGATAAGAAGCGATAACCTGGCGGCGCCGTGCCATTTCCCCCAAAAGCAACCTTATACTTGCAGGTACACCGCAAATTGAACACCCTATGCTCCGCACCCTTCTACTCCCCGGCCTCCTCCTTTGCAGCGCACTTGGCCTCCAAGCCCAGGACACCATCAACGTGGCTTGCAATAGTGCTATTAGCGGCACCTATTGCTACACAAACAATGATGAACACACCTGGCTGTGGCAGAACGAATGCGGTGCCGGCATCCTGCTGCAGTTCATCTCCGGCACCTTGGAAGCCGCCCCGTACGACCACTTGGCCATCTATGACGGCCCCGATGATCTCGCACCCGTCCTGTACATGAATCCCTCCACCCCGGCCACCACGGACCTGGCAGGGCTGCAATTTGCAGGCGGCTCGGGAGCGCTCTTCATGAAAATGACCTCCAACGCCACCAACTGCTGCGCCACCAATGGGCTGCTGCCCACGGACGGCACCTGGGCCTGGCATTGGACCGCAGGCACGACCATCGTTGGCGTTGGCACAGTTGCCCCCGGCGATTTCCGCATCTGGCCGAACCCCGCCACAGACGTGCTCACCATGCAGTTGCCCGCTGCGGCCACCGGTCCGGTGGATATCCGCATCGTGGACGCACTGGGCAGGGTGGTGCTCCGCAAGCAGCATGCGGGTAGCGGAGGGGAAACGGCCACCCTGCAACTGCACGGCCTCGCGCCCGGTGCCTATAGTGCGGAAGTGCGCGGCCCGCATTGGAGCCGTACCACGCGCCTGCAGATCGCACACTGACCGGTGCGGGGACCGAACCGCCCTGCGCTCCCATCCTGCACCCGGCTGAACACGCCGGAGCCATTGGGTGAGGGAACTCGCCCATGTTCACGCGTTCACCGGCCGTGCCGCAGCCGGGGCCCTATCGCCCCCGTGGGACAGCCCCCAGCGCCCATCCTCCGGCTGCGGAAAAACGAACCGCCCGCGCAGCATTAGGCCTCCGTACTTCCGCGCTACCTTTCGCCCGCCAATCAACACACCCTTAAAAACAACCTCCGCTCCGGCACCGATCATGAGCAGCACACGTCCGATCTCTTCCTTCATGGAACGGCATTACCTGCACTTCAACGCCGCCGCCATGGTGGATGCCGCCAAGGCCTACAAGGTCCACAAGGCCGCAGGTAAAAAGATGCTCATCTCCCTGGCCGGCGCCATGAGCACCGCAGAGCTGGGCAAGAGCCTGGCCGAAATGATCCGGCAGGGCCAGGTGGACATCATTAGCTGCACCGGCGCCAACCTGGAAGAGGACCTGATGAACTTGGTGGCCCACGACCACTACGAGCGCGTGCCCAACTACCGCGACCTCACCCCCGCCCAGGAACGCGACCTGCTGGACCGCGGCATGAACCGCGTCACCGACACCTGCATCCCCGAGGAGCAGGCCTTCCGCCGCCTGGAAGAGCATGCCGTAAAGCTGTGGAAGGACGGCCAGGCCAACAACAAGCGCCGCTTCCCGCACGAACTGTTCTATGAAATGATCCGCAGCGGCGTGCTGAAGCCCTACTACCAGATCGACCCTAAGGACAGCTGGATGGTGGCCGCCGCCGAGCGCAACCTGCCCATCATCTGCCCGGGCTGGGAGGACAGCACCATGGGCAACATCTTCGCCGCCCACTGCATCCTGGGCGACTGCGAACCGCGCATCATCAAGAGCGGCATCGAGTACATGATGTGGCTCGCCGACTGGTACACCGCCAACGCCGGCACCGAGGGCATCGGCTTCTTCCAGATCGGCGGCGGCATTGCCGGCGACTTCCCCATCTGCGCCGTGCCCATGATGTACCAGGACCTCAAGCGGCACGACACTCCCTTCTGGAGCTACTTCTGCCAGATCAGCGACAGCACCACCAGCTACGGCAGCTACAGCGGCGCCGTGCCCAATGAAAAGATCACGTGGGGAAAACTTGACGTGGACACCCCGAAGTTCATCGTGGAAAGTGATGCTACTATTGTGGCCCCGCTCATCTTCGCATACATCCTCGACCAGTAATAGCCCATGGAACGCCGCATCCGCTCATTCGACACCCTCACCGACGAGCTCCGCGATAAACTGCAGGAGCAATATCCTGACGGCATTGAAAACCACCACATCCGCACCGTGACCACGCCCAAGGGCGAAAGCCTGCGCGTGATCGAACTGCGAACCCCGGACGTGATGTACCTCATCAAGGTGAACGCAGAAAGCCGCCAGGAAATGGACGAGTTCCTGGAACAGGAACAAGGCCACGACAGTGACGGCGGCGAGGAGATGGAAGGCAACGACGACCTGGAAGGCGCCGACGAGGAGGAGGAAGAGGAAGAAGACAAGGATGCCCCGCCTGCGGATGATGACGATGACGACGACGACGAGGACTGACCCCTGAACCGCTGATCCCCCAACCGATGCTCAACGGACGCTTCCACCTCGCATTCGCCACCACCGACCTCAGGCGCACCAAGGCCTTCTACGGCGGGCTGCTGGGCTGCGCCGAAGGCCGAAGCTCGGACACCTGGGTGGATTACGACTTCTTCGGCCACCAGCTCACCGTGCAGCAGGTGCCCATGACCACCCGCACCGCACGCACCTACAACCCGCAAAGCCACGTGCCCAGCGACCACTGGGGCATTGTGCTGGAACTGGCGGACTGGCGCAAGCTGCGCGACAAATGGAAGAAGGTGGGCCTGCCCTTCTTTATAGAACCGCACCTGGTGATGAAGGGCCAACCCGGCGAGCAGCACAGCTTCTTCATTGAAGACCCGGACGGCCACGCCATCGAATTCAAGGCCTTTGAGAACCCGGCCAACCTCTTCAAAAAAGGCTGAGCCCGCGCCGGCATGCATCCTTGGCATGATGTCCCCATCGGAGACCTGCAACCGGGCACGGTGCAGGCCGTGATCGAAATTCCCGCCGGCGGCAAGGCCAAGTACGAGCTTGACAAAAAAAGCGGGCTGCTGCGGCTGGACCGCGTGCTGTACTCCGCCATGTACTATCCCGCCAACTACGGGTTCATTCCGCAGACATTGGGAAAAGACAACGACCCGCTGGACATCCTGGTGCTCTCCCAAGTGAACATCCAGCCCTTGTGCATGGTGCGCGCCCAGGTAATCGGCGTAATGCGCATGGTGGACAGCGGCCAGGCCGACGACAAGATCATTGCGGTGGCTGCGGACGACATCAGCGTTTCGCACCTTCGGCAGCCACAGGACCTTCCGCCCCACCTGGCCAGCGAGCTGCGGAACTTCTTCCAGGAATACAAGGTGCTGGAGGGCAAGCAGGTGCAGGTGGAAGGCATCCAGGGCAACGACGTGGCCATGCCCATCATCCAGGAGGCCATTGCCGACTACCGGCGGGAGTTTCCGCGCTGAACCTGCGGGCACTCCCGCCGGTTTTCAATACTTATCCACGCTGCCGGCAAAGCACCGCGCGCGGGGATACCTTCGCGGCAAGATCCCACGCCCTTACGCAATGACCCAACCTGCACTGGCCGAAGCACGCGCAGCCTCCGTAGAAGAACTGAAATCCATCGCCAGCCAGGTGCGGCGCGACATTGTGCGCATGGTACATGGCGCCCAAAGCGGCCACCCCGGCGGCTCGCTCGGATGCACCGACTTCCTGGTGGCGCTGTACTTCCATGAAATGCGCCACGACGCGGGGCACTTCACCATGGACGGCATCGGCGAGGACCTCTTCTTCCTGAGCAACGGCCACATCAGTCCGCTGTTCTACAGCGTGCTGGCGCGCAGCGGCTACTTCCCCGTGCAGGAGCTCGGCACCTTCCGCCGCATCAGCTCACGCCTGCAAGGCCACCCCACCACCCACGACCATCTGCCCGGCGTGCGCATCGCCAGCGGATCCCTGGGCCAGGGCCTCAGCGTGGGCGTGGGCGCCGCGCTGGCCAAAAAGCTCAACGGCGACCCCGCGCTGGTGTACACCCTGCACGGCGATGGCGAACTGCAGGAAGGCCAGATCTGGGAAGCAGCCATGGCCGCCGCCGCCAAAAAGGTGGACAACCTGATCGCCACCGTGGACTGGAACGGCCGCCAGATCGATGGCGATGTGGATGAAGTAATGCCCTTGGGCGACCTGCCCGCCAAATGGAAAGCCTTCGGCTGGGACGTGATGGAGATGCAGGGCAACGACATGGCCGCCGTGCTGCAGGGCCTGGAAGCGGCCAAGCACCGCACCGGCAAGGGCAAGCCCGTAATGGTCCTGATGCGCACCGAAATGGGCAAGGGCGTGGACTATATGGAAGGCAGCCACAAATGGCACGGCGTAGCCCCCAACGATGCCCAGTTGGCCGCAGCGCTGAAGCAACTGCCCGAAACCCTCGGCGACTACTGAACCGTGGCTCCTGCAAGCCCCGCCCGCATGATCGGCACGCTTTTGCGTTGGAGCAGAAGCATGGGCGTACGTTTTCCAATTCGCGCTTGCGGGCCGAGAAGGCACAGGGCCGCCACCCTTGCCCTTTTCCTCCTGCTCGTTCCGGCACTGCTGAACGCGCAGGAAAAGGATGAGGCCGCGCGGCTCACGCGCATCCTCTTTGTGATGGACGCCAGCAACAGCATGAACGCCTTCTGGGGCAACGAGCCGCGCATCAACGTGGCCCGCAGGGTGCTGCTGGAAACGCTCCCCCCGCTGGAGCGCCTGCCCAATGTGGAGCTGGCGCTGCGCATGTACGGACACCAAACGCGCATAGAGCCCGGCAAGCAGGACTGCGACGACACCAAGCTGGAAGTGCCCTTCGCCAAGGGCAACGGCCAGGCCATCCGCAACAAGATGAACGAGGTGCGCTGCCTCGGCACCACCCCCATTGCCCGCTCCCTGGAAAAAGCCGCCGGCGACTTCCCCGACGGCAAGGCGCGCAACGTGATCATCCTGATCACCGACGGCATAGAAGCCTGCGACGAGGACCCCTGCGCCGTAAGCCGCGCCCTGCAGGCCAAGGGGATCATCCTGAAGCCCTTCATCATCGGCATCGGCATCGACGAGGCCAACAAGTACAGCCTGAAGTGCGTGGGCAACTACTTCGATGCCAGCACCCCCGAATCCTTCGACCGCGTGATGCGCGTGGTGATCGACCAGGCCCTGGGCAGCACCACCACCCAGCTGCTGCTGCTTACGGACGACGGCAAGCCCACCGAAACCGACGTGCCCGTGACCTTCTACGACCAGAACACCGGCGCAGACCGCTACGACCTCATCCATACCATGAACCTGCGCGGCGTGCCGGACACCCTGCACATCGACCCGGTGTACACCTACCGCATAGTGGCACACACCGTGCCGCCCAGCATAAAGGAGAACGTCTCTTTGGAAGCCGGGCGCAACAACGTGATCGCCCTGCTGGCCGGGCAAGGCACGCTGGAACTGCGCATAGAAGGGGCCGTCACCGCCGAGGTGCCCGTGCCCTGCATTGTGCGCAAACAGGGCGAAGGGAACACGGTGAACGCACAACCGCTGAACTCCCGCCAGCTGTACCGCACCGGCACCTACGACCTGGAAGTGCTCACCCTGCCGCGCCTGCTTATCCCCAACGTGGTGGTGCGCCAAGGGGCGGTAACCCCTGTGGCCGTGCCCCGCAGCGGGGTGCTGAACGTGGTGGCCGCAAGGCCCGGACCGGGCGCCGTGTTCCTGAAGAAGGGAAACGAACTGGAATGGGTGGTGGACCTGGACCGCCGCATGGACCGCAACCAGTTCAAGCTACTGCCCGGGGAATACCGGGTAGTCTACCGCCGTGGCGACGCACGCGAAACCGCCTTCTCCGTGGTGAAGGACTTCACCATCACCAGCGGAAGGGCCATCAACATCGAACTTTGACCGCGGCGCGATCCACACCGCATTGCGCGCAACCGGCAAACCACCGATCACCCCAAAGCAGATCCGACGGGCACCAACAACCATTCATCCGTTCTACCATGACCTCCTACCCTGTACTCGATAAAAAAGACACCCGCAGCGGCTTCGGCGAAGGCTTGCTGGAAGTGGGCAAACAGGACGACCGCGTAGTGGCCCTGTGCGCCGACCTCACCGGCTCACTGAAGATGGATGCCTTCGCCAAGGAATTCCCCGACCGCTTTTTCCAGGTGGGCATTGCCGAGGCCAACATGATGGGCATGGCCGCCGGCATGACCATCGGCGGCAAGATCCCCTACACCGGCACCTTCGCCAACTTCAGCACCGGCCGCGTGTACGACCAGGTCCGCCAAAGCATAGCCTACAGCGGCAAGAACGTAAAGATCTGCGCCAGCCATGCGGGCCTCACCCTCGGCGAGGACGGCGCCACGCACCAGATCCTGGAGGACATCGGCCTGATGCGCATGCTGCCCGGCATGGCCGTGGTGGTTCCGGCCGACTTCAACCAGACCAAGCAGGCCACCATCGCCATCGCCGACCATGAAGGCCCCGTGTACCTGCGCTTCGGCCGCCCGAAATGGCCCGTGTTCATCCCGGCGGACATGCCCTTCGAGATCGGCAAGGCCCAAGTGCTCAGCGAAGGCACGGACGTAACCCTGATCGCCTGCGGGCACCTGGTGTGGAAGGCCCTGGAAGCCGCAGCGGAATTGGAGAAACAGGGCATCCATGCAGAGGTGATCAACATGCACACCATCAAGCCGCTGGATGAGCAGGCCGTGCTGGCCTCGGCGAAGAAGACCGGCTGCGTGGTCACCTGCGAAGAGCACAACCGCTACGGCGGCTTGGGAGAGGCCGTGGCCCAGGTGCTCACCACCCACCATGGCGTACCGCAGGAGTTCGTGGCCGTGAACGACACCTTCGGCGAAAGCGGAACGCCCGAGGAGCTGCTGAAGAAATACGGGCTGGACACGCCTGACGTGGTGGCTGCGGCACTGAAGGTGCTCAAGCGGAAATAACTCTAACAAACTACCGCCAACTGCTATGCCCCTTCAGATAGAAAACTGGCTTAGGAAAGGCGGTCATCAACAAGATGGATCTTGTGCTGATTGCAGCTTACATTCGTCCATGAATATTCCGACACTGGCAAAACATTGGGCCTTTCTTCCATTTCTCCTTTGCATTTGCTGCCTTCAGGCATCAGGTCAAACTGCGGAACAATTTCATCAAGAAGCAATACACCAAGGGGAACTGGGCAATCATGAGGCTGCATTGAAAGCCATAAACCATGCAATCCAGTTAGACTCGCTTAATTCTGAATATCTCAATCTTAAGGCCTTTCACTTGAATCAATTGAATCTGGTTCAAGAAGCCTTTGAGACGTATAATAAAGCAATCACTTTGTCGCCTAATAATCCTAATTTATTCAATAATCGGGGTGCCCTCCTATTGAGGGTATGCGAGGTGGATGCGGCAATCAATGATTACGACCAAGCCATTCGGTTAGCAGGAAGTGATTCCATGAAATTCCATTATATCGCTGCAAGGGGCATGGCAAAAGGATTCAAGATGGACTATCAAGGCGGGCTTGACGACCTTACACGTGCCTATGAATATTATCCGAAGGATTTGACCATACTCCTCAACCTGAGCACTATCATGGGTAGGTTGGGCAAACCGGAAGAAGCGCTTACCTATCTCTTTATATCCGACAAAATCAAGCCCAATGACATCGGCACATTGGGTAACATCGGGTTCCAGTACCAAAAAATGAAGTTATACGAAAAGTCCAACGAATACTACAATGCCATACTTCGATTGGATTCCTCTCAAGCATTGGGCTATAGCAACAGGGCATTTAATAATCTGCAGCTCGGTAAGTTGAATGAGGCAATGTCAGATGCGGATATGGCCATCAAGCTTTATCCGGCAAACTCATGGGCCTATCGCAACCGCGCTTTAATCCATATTAAAGAGGATGATATCGACAGTGCATGCAACGACTTGGAGATGGCTAGTCAATTGGGTTTTGACAAGATGTACGGTGATGAGGTTCGCGAATTGAAAGTCCGGCATTGCAAGAACCAATAACAGCCAAATTTCACCTGTTGCCATGAAAGCTGCAGAAGAACTGGAAAAACAAGGCATCTATGCCCAAGTGGTGAGTATCCACACGATCAAACCATTGGACGAGAATGCTGTCCTAACTTCCGCAAGGAAGACTGGATGCATTGTGATCTGCGAGGAACACCAATGGAACGGCGGCTTGGGAGAGGCCGTGGCCCAGGTGCTGACCACCCACCATGGCGTACCGCAGGAGTTCGTGGCCGTGAACGATACCTTCGGCGAAAGCGGAACGCCCGAGGAACTCCTGAAAAAATACGGGCTGGACACGCCTGACGTGGTGGCTGCGGCCAAGCGCGCCATCAACCGGAAATAAACATAGCATTGAAGCAACCCAATGGCAGCCATGGACATCTCCCGCCTCATTGACGGCTTCCGCCTGCCCGAGGCCATACCCTTGATGCAAAAGGCCGTGGAGATCCGCGAGCTGGTGGACCACATCCTGAAGGCCGCGCCTGATCCCGGAAAGGGCAAAAAGCACGGTGGTGGAGATGACCTCGCCGACGAAGAAGAACCGGAGAACATTTCCCTTGCCCTCCAGCAGCAGATGGATGAGATGCACCTGAACTCCATGCTGATCCCGGCCAAGATCGTGGGCGCTGAAGGCGGCGACATCTACGACCTGCGCATGGAGAACGCCACGCTCATCCGCAAGGCCGCGCGCGAGCTGGTAGTGGGCCTGCGCGGGCTGGAGATCTTCGGCTACGATGAACAGCCGTACTTCAACCTGCTCCGCGAGGAAATGGAGGAGTTCCGCATGCTCTTCATTGCCTGGGTGCAAGCCTTCGACCTTAAGCGCTTCATTGCGGACGACTGGGGCCTCTTCAACCCGCCCGGCGTAAACCCCGGCGACGACACCATCGGCGACCTCGGCGACGACGAGGACGATGATGAGGATGACAACCCGTACGACGATTGAACCCATCGGCCCAACGGCAGAGGCGGATCCCCCGATCTTCGCACCATGTCCGAACTATTGAGCGCCTTCCACACCCACTTGGCGCAAACCAGCCCCTTCCCCATTGCCCTGGACATTGTAGGGGCCGAGGGTTGCCACATCACCGCCCGCAATGGCCAACAGTACCTGGACCTTGTGGCGGGCTTGGCCGTGAACAACGTGGGCCACCGGCATCCCAAGGTGGTGGCCGCCATCAAGGAGCAGGCCGACCGCTACCTGCATGTGATCCCCTACGGTGAATTCCTGCAGGCGCCGCAGGTGCTCCTGGCCGAGCGGCTGGCCTCGGTGCTGCCGGAATCGCTCAACTGCACCTACTTCGTCAACAGCGGCACCGAAGCCAACGAGGCTGCGCTGAAGCTGGCCAAGCGCATCACCGGCCGCACCAAGCTGGTGGCCTGCCACAAGAGCTACCACGGCAGCACGCACGGCTCACTGAGCATCACCGGCAACGAGGAAAAAAAGTACCGCAACCGGCCCTTGTTGCCCGACGTGCATTTCATGCGCTTCAATGTGGCGGAGGACCTGGACATGATCGACGCGCGCACCGCCGCCGTGGTGGTGGAGCCGGTGCAGGGTGATGCCGGGGTGCGCATTCCCGGCGCGGCGTGGATGCATGCCTTGCGCGCCCGCTGCACCGCCGTGGGCGCCATGCTCATCTTCGATGAAGTGCAGACCGGCTTCGGGCGCACCGGCAAACTGTTCGCCTTCGGGCACTTCGGCGTGGTGCCGGACATCCTGGTGCTGGGCAAGGCCATCGGCGGCGGCATGCCCATGGGCGCATTCGTAAGCGCTGCGGAGCACATGCGGCTGCTCACCCATGATCCCGTGCTGGGGCACATCACCACCTTCGGCGGCCACCCGGTGAACTGCGCGGCAGGGTTGGCGGCGTTGGAAGTGCTGCTGGAGGAAGGCATGGTGGAGAATGCCCTGCGCATGGGCGAGTTGTTCAAGGAACTGCTGGTACACCCGGCCATCGGCGAGGTGCGCGGCACCGGCCTGATGCTGGCCGTGGACCTCGGCGATGCCGGAAAGGTGCAGCGCGTGGTGCAAGGCTGCCTGCAGCGCGGCGTGCTCGGCTTCTGGTTCCTCAGCTGCCCCACGGCCTTCCGCATCGCACCGCCCTTGTGCATCACGGAGGAATTGGTGCGCGGGGCCTGCGCGGCGATCACGCAGGAACTGGACCGGTTGTAGCCGGCATCAGCTCCTCCTCCGTTTGCAGGGCCAGCAGGTCCTCCAGCGTTTCCCTGCGGCGGATCAACAGCGCCTTTCCGTCCTTCACCAGCACCTCTGCCGGGCGCAGGCGGGAATTGTAGTTGCTGGCCATGGTGAAGCCGTAGGCACCGGCGTTCAGGAAGGCCAGCAGGTCGCCTTCCTGCATCTGCGGCAGCTGGCGGTCCCAGGCGAAGGTGTCCGTTTCGCAGATATAGCCCACCACGGTGTAGATCCGCTTGGGGGCCTCCGGCCTGCTGATGTTCACAATGCCGTGATAGCTGCCATACAGCATGGGGCGGATCAGGTGGTTCAAGCCGCTGTCCACCCCGGCGAAGATGGTGGCGGTGGTCTGCTTCACCAAGGAAACGGAAACCACCAGCACGCCGGCCTCGCTTACGATGAACTTGCCCGGCTCGAACCAAAGTTCCACGGCTTCGGCACGGCCGGCATTGAAAGCCTCCATGCGCGCGCACAGCCTCCGGCCCAGGTCCTCCACATCCGTGGCAATGTCGTCCGGCTTGTAGGGCACTTTGAAGCCGCTGCCGAGGTCCAGGAAGCGCAGGTGCGGAAACAGCACGGCCTTTTCCAGCAGCAGTTCCGCCGCGTGCAGGAACACCCCGGTGTCCAGGATGTCGCTGCCGGTGTGCATGTGCAGGCCCTCCACGCGCAGGCCGTGCGTGGCCACAATGCGCTCCACGTGGCGCAGCTGGTGGATGCTGATGCCGAACTTGCTGTCGATGTGGCCGGTGCTGATGCGCTCGTTGCCCCCGGCCATGATGTGCGGATTGATCCGCAGGCACACCGGCACCTTGCCGCCGAAGGCCTGCCCGAAGCGCTCCAGCATCGGAATGCTGTCAATGTTGATGTGTATGCCCAGTTCCACGGCCCGTTCATATTCGGCGAAGGGTACCATGTTGGGCGTAAAGAGGATCTCCTCCGGCCTGAACCCCGCACGCAGGCCGATCTCCACTTCCTGGATGCTCACGGTGTCCAACCCGAGGCCCAAGCTGCGGGCATGCTTCAGCACGGCCAGGTTGGTGAGCGCCTTGCAGGCGTACATAAAGCGTGTGGGCGTGCCCTTGAATGCCTTTAGCAGCCTGTTGACCTGCCGGTCCATCACTGCGGCATCATACACGTACACCGGCGTTCCCGCCCGTTCAACGATCTCCCGCACCGGTACTCCGCCGATGCGGTATTCCCCCCCCGAAAGTTGCATGGTTTTATTTTGAAGGCGGCGAAGATACCCTTGGAAAACAGCGCGCGTGCTGCTCATTGCGCCAAAAACACGCCCAGCGGGGCCGCCGCGATCCACTGTCCGCTTGGGTTTCCGCCCCTGTTGCAAGGCGGCCAAAGAGCACTTCAGCGGGGTGGCCTGCCCTGCGCGCACTGCGGCCATCATCCTGCCGCGCCTATGCGTTGGCCTGCGGTGATGGGGCAACTGCGGCCTTCAATACTGCCCCGTGTGCAGCAGCACCAGCGTGCAGGCCTCCATCGTTTCGATGCCGGCCGCTCCGGCCATTTTCGCGAACGCCCCGTTCTCCGCACCCGGGTTGAAGATGATGCGCTTCGGCTTCAGGGCCAGGATTTTTTCCTCCCACTGTTCCTGGTTGTGGGCGTTCAGGTACATGGTAACCGTATCCACCCGTATGCCTGGCGGAATGTCCTTTACGATGGGCACGTCCAATACTTTCCCCTCTTTTAAGCCCACGGCCACCACAGGATGCCCGTATTTGCGCAGGTCGCGGACGGCCTTGTTGGAGTAGCGGTCCTCCTTCAAGCTCACCCCCATCACCAGCGTGTTCCTTGCCGTTTCCATGTCCGGTGTTCACTTCCAATGCTCGGCATACCAAGGGACTGCGCGGTCCAGCCCTTGATCCAGGGAAAAACGCGGGGTGTAGCCCAACTGTTCGCGGGCCTTTGCGGTATCCGCCAGGGAGGCGCGCACATCCCCCTGCCGGTCGGGGCCATGCAGGTGGTGTACGCCATTGATCGCGGGATCGATGCGCGCCAGGCGCACCCGGATCTTCTCCAGCAGGCCGATCAGGTCGCAGCTTTCGCCATAGGCTATGTTGTACACCTCCCCTTTGCGGTTGGCCGGGGCCTCCAGGGCAAGGAGCACGGCATCCACGGCATTTGCCACGTAGGTGAAATCGCGGGTTTGCCTGCCGTCCCCATTGAGCACGGGCGGTTCATGGCGGAGCAGGACCTTGATGAACTTGGGGATGGCGGCGGCATAGGCTCCTTCGGGATCTTGCCGTTCCCCGAAGATGTTGAAAAAGCGCAAGCCGATGGCCTCCATGCCGAACTGGCGCGCATACAGGCTGGCGTACATCTCGTCCATGGCCTTGGTAACGGCATAGGGGGAAAGGGGCTCCCCTTCGGTCCCTTCCTTCTTTGGCATCACCTCGCTGTCGCCGTATACGCTGCTGCTGCTGGCGTACACCACGCGCTTCACGCCCGTCTTCCGGGCTGCTTCCAGCACGTTCAGGAATCCGCCGAGGTTGGCCCGCTCGCTGTCCAGCGGAAAGGCAATGGACCGCGGCACGCTGCCCAAGGCGGCCAAGTGGACCACGGCGTCCGTGCCGTCCATGGCTTTCATCAGGCCGGGCATTTCGGCAATGTCCCCGCGGATGAAATTGAAGCCCTCGTTTCCTTCCAGATGCGCGATGTTGGCTTGTTTGCCGGTTGCCAGGTTGTCCAAGCACCGCACCGCATGGCCAGCCTCCAGCAAGGCCCCGCAGACATGCGAGCCGATGAACCCGGCACCTCCGGTTACCAGCACCCTGCGGTTCCGCGGTTCACCAGCCCCGGTATCCTTGCCGAAAAGGAGCATGTCCTACTTGGCCACGGCCATGGAACGTTTTTCGCGGATCACCACCACCTTCACCTGCCCGGGGTAGGTCATCTCGTTCTGGATGCGGTCGGCAATGCCCATGCTGATGGTATCGGCCTGCCCGTCGGAAACGCGGTCGCTTTCCACCATTACGCGCAGCTCGCGGCCGGCCTGTATGGCGTAGGCCTTTGAAACGCCGTCGTAGCTCATGGCGATGCTCTCCAGGTCCTTCAGGCGCTTGATGTACTGCTCCACGGCCTCGCGGCGCGCACCGGGGCGTGCGCCGCTGATGGCGTCGCAGGCCTGCACGATGGGGGCGATCATGGTGGTCATCTCGATCTCGTCGTGGTGGGCGCCGATGGCGTTGCACACATCGGGTTTCTCGCCGTACTTCTCGGCCAGCTTCATGCCCAGCAGGGCGTGCGGCAGCTCGGGTTCATCGTCGGGCACCTTGCCGATGTCGTGCAGCAGGCCCGCGCGCTTGGCGGCCTTCACGTTCAATCCCAGCTCGGCGGCCATGGTGGCGCAGAGGTTTGCGGTCTCGCGGCTGTGCTGCAGCAGGTTTTGGCCGTAGCTGCTGCGGTAGCGCATGCGCCCCACCATGCGGATCAGCTCGTTGTGCAGGCCGTGGATGCCCAGGTCGATGCAGGTGCGCTTGCCGATCTCCATGATCTCCTCCTCGAGGTGCTTCTTGGTCTTTGCCACGATCTCCTCAATGCGCCCGGGGTGGATGCGGCCGTCCTTTACCAGCTGGTGCAGGGCCAGGCGCGCCATTTCGCGGCGCACGGGGTCGAAGCAGCTAAGGATAATGGCGCCGGGGGTGTCGTCCACCACGATCTCCACGCCGGTGGCTTCTTCCAGGGCCCTGATGTTCCGGCCCTCACGGCCAATGATGCGGCCCTTGAACTCGTCGTTCTCAATGTGGAAGGTGCTCACGGCATTCTCCACGGCATGCTCGGTGGCCACGCGCTGGATAGTTTGGATGATGATGCGCTTGGCCTCCTTGTTGGCGTTGATCTTGGCATCCTCCACCATGTCCTTTACAAGCGCCATGGCGCCGGTGCGGGCCTCGTCGCGCAGTGAATCCATGAGCTGCTGCTTGGCATCGGCGGCGGAAAGGCCGCTGATGCGCTCCAATTGGGCCACCTGCTTCTCATGTGCTTTTTCCACCTCCTGCCTGCGCAGCTCCAGCCCTTGGGTGCGCTGGTCCAGCTCGTGCCTGGCGGTTTCCACCACCTTTTCCTTTTGGGCAAGGTCCTGTTGCTGGCGGCTAAGCTGCTGTTCGCGCTGGCGGTGTTTTTCCAACCCTTGTTGGAGGCGCTTGTCCTTTTCGCGGGCGTCGCGCTCGTGCTCCTCCTTCATCTGGAGGAACTTTTCCTTTGCCTGCAGGATCTTCTCCTTCTTAATGGCCTCCCCCTCGGCTTCCGCCTTTTCGAGGATCCCGCTGCTGCGTTTTTTCATTACGCTGTTCAGCAGCACGTACACGATGGCCCCGCCGGCGGCCATGCCCACCACCAGGCCGATGATCGTTGTTATGATGTCAAAGTCCATTTTCCACTGTTTTGTTGGTTACACAGTGGACCATGGGCGCTCCGGGGCGCAAAGGGCGGATCAGCCTGCGAGGTCTTTCAGCAATCCATCCAGTTCCTCCTGCAGCGCCTTATCGATGCTGTTGGACTGGGGCTGGGCCATGTTCAACGCACGCGTGGTCACTTCCAGCGCGGCCATGACCAGCAGGTCCTGCTTGTCGGTCAGCGGGTAGCTGGCCTTCAGGCGGGTGATGCTTTCATTGATCTCTTGGGCGGCCGTGCGGATGTTCTCCTCCTCCTCCACGTGGATGGTGAGGGGATATGCCCTTCCGGCCAGTTCGATCCGTATTGATCTTTCCTCCATGGTGTTCGGGCCGGTGTCCATCACTTGTTCAAAAGCGCCAGGCACTGGTCGATTTCGTTCACCAGTTCGTCGATCTGTTCCTTTGTTCCATTGTGGCTTGGCTCGCTTGGAGCTGCCGCCGCATTCCGAAGAACCCCGTTCTCCTGCTCCAGTTCCTTGATCCGGGCCTTGAGCACCTCGATCTCGCGCGATCCATCGCGGGCGCGGCCCTCGGCAGCTTCCGCCGCCGCCGCCAGGCGTGCCCGATCGGCCAGCAACTGGCGCGCCCGCGCCCGTGCCGTTCCGATCTGCTCAAGCAATCCGTCCATCGTTTCCAGGCAAAAGACCGTTTAGGTCCAAGGACAAAGGTAATGGGCAGCTCTTCAGCCGCATGCAATTTGTTTCCACCCAACGGTGTTCATGTTCAGTACCATCCCCGTTGAATGTCCGCTATTGTTGCCCAATAGCTTGGCACCTTCCTATGAAAGGGGATTTCACAAGCATGACAAGCAGGCGAACCGAGATCAAACATCTCATTCAGAACAAGATTAACAATACGCTGATATTCTGCGCATTGCAATCACTACCCGCAATTGGCTTAGCACAGGTCAACCCTGACTTTGGGCACCCCCTGGCCCTGCCACCGGAGGTAGCCGGCAACTTCATGGAATTGCGCACCAACCACTTCCACTCCGGGCTGGACCTGAAGACCAACGGCCGCATCGGTCAACCGGTAATGGCCCCTGCCGATGGCTGGGTAAGCCGGATCAACATCAGTCCGGTGGGCTACGGCAAGGCCGTGTACATCAGCCACCCGTCGGGATACACCACCGTATATGGCCACCTGGACCGCCTGAACGGCAAGCTGGCCACCACCCTGCTGGACCTGCAATACGCCGCCCGCGAGTTCAGCATCGACAAAACCTTTCAACCCGGCGAACTTCCTGTAAAGCAAGGGGATATAATTGCCTTTAGCGGCAACACGGGCGGCTCCACCGCCCCCCACCTGCACTATGAGGTGCGCCGCACCGCCGACCAGCACGCGCTGGACCCGCAGGCCTTCGGGGTGCATGTGCCCGACAACGTGCCGCCCACCATTTACGGCATCCGCATAGACGCGCTGGACACCCTGGCGCGCACCTCCCCGCTGCCCGCCGGCGCCCATGGGTTCAACACCACGGCCACAACCGATTCCACCTTTGCGCTGAAGCCCGGCACCAAGGTATCCGCCCTTGGCACCGTCGGCATTTCGGTGAACGCCATAGACCGCTACACCAACAGCCCGAACATCTGCGGCATACGCGCCCTGAGCGTGGCCGTGGACGGCAGGTCCGTATGCGAGATCACGCTCGACGAGGTGGATTTCGGCGTGCAGCGCTACTGCAACGCCTACATGGACTACCGCCTGTTCAAGGGCGGCAAAATGCACTACAACCGCTGCTACAAGCTGCCCAACAACCGGTTGATGCTTTACACCCCGGAAACCGCGCCGGGCCGCATCATCCTGGAGCCGGGAAAAGACCATGCCATACAAATAGTGGCCACCGATGCCTCGGGCAACCGCTCCACGCTCAACTTCACCCTGCACGGTGCCACCGCCGAAGAAGCTGCCCGCTGGCCCGCAGCACGGCCGCAAGGGCGGTTGTACCCCTATGCAAGTCTTAACGTGATCGAAGAAACAGGCATGCGCTTCAGCTTGCCGCCCAATGCTTTATACCAGGATACTTACTTAAAGACCAGCAGGTCCGCACAACCGGAAGGGGCCTTGGCTCCCTTGTTCCGCATACAGGATGAGCTCACGCCCATCCAACTTTCCTCGGAGATCACCTTGGACGTAACCGGAAAATACCCCGCCGGGCAGGCAAGCAAATTGCTGGTGGTGCGCCGCTCCGGCGGCAAGCCCGTGCCCGAGGGCGGCACGTTCGCCGGGGGCAAGATCACCGCCAGCGTGCGGTCCTTGGGGGAGTTTACCGTAATGATGGACACCGTGCCGCCGGTGCTCACCCCCATCGGCCTCACCGGTGAAATGAAAGGCAAGCGGAGCTTCAGGGTGCGCGTTACGGACAACCTCTCCGGGGTGGACAAGTGGGCGGCCAAGCTGGACGGCAAGTGGATCCTGATGGAATATGAGCCCAAGGCCCATACCCTTCAGCACACCTTTGACAAATACAGCGACCTGCCCGGCACGCACACCCTTGAACTGGAAGTGTCCGATGAGCGGGGCAACCGCAGCCGCCTCACGCGCACCTTCACCCGCTGAGGGCGCCACCACTCGCAACGAAAGTGCCGGGGGCCACGTACCAAGCGCCGATCCCCCAGGAATGCAACACAAGATCGGCCTTGCCGCCTTCGCGCTTCTTCTGATCGGCCCCGGCTGTAGCCGCAGTACCTTAATGGGCAACGGGGCCGAAGGCATCATTGAGTATGCCATGAGCTTCCCGGACCTGGCCCCGGACGGGCTGATGACCGACATGCTGCCCGAGAAAGCCATCCTCACCTTCAACCACGACCACCAGGCGCTGGACCTCAGTGCCGGCATGGGCGTGTTCAAGACCAGCATGGTAGTGAACACCCCCGCCCAGGTGGTGGATTACCACATGAGCGTGATGGGCAAGGCGCTGGTGGCTGAATTCAAGCGGCGCGACTTCACCCTCCTCAACAAATCCGCCGCCCCCATGGCGGTGATCCGCACCTACGCACGCGACACCATTGCCGGCCTGCCCTGCATGCAAGCCTTCCTGCTGTACAACAACATCGAAATGCCCGAGGCGGAGGTATGGTACACCGAAGCCATCCCGCAGGAATCGCCCAACTGGTACGGCCCCTACAGTGAAATCCCGGGGGTGCTGATGCGCTATGAAGTGGTACAGCACAACATTCGCATGCGCCTGGAGGCCACCTCGGTGAAGCTGGGGCCGGTGGACGGCTCCAAGTTCACTGTCCATCCTGATTACCAGCAGGTAAGCCCGGCGGTGCTCTATGCCCAGCTCGACGAGGTGCTCGGCGTCTTCAACAACTAATACAGGCTGCACGGGGAGGACCTGGCAAGCCGGCCTTCCGCAGCTATCACATCGCATTGTTGATAAGAGGGAACGACCGCGCCGCGTTCCCCCTTGGCGTGCCGGTAGCTTTGCTTCAGCCGCCGTGCCACATAAGGCATGCGGCCCCGCAGCACGCGGGACAGCAATTCATTACCGTGGCCCAGGAACGAAAGAACAAATTGCGCGAGCTACCTGCCGAAGAGGAGGAAAAGCCGCAGCGGAAGGCTTCCACCGCCAAAGCCAAGCGCGCCAAGGCGGAATCCGGTGGGGGAAAACTCGGGAAGGTGCGCGCCTTCCTGGCCGATGAGCGCGTCCACAAGGTGTTCGGGCTCTTCCTGGTGCTTACCGCCTGCTACCTCCTGGTGGCCTTCACCAGCTACCTCTTCACCTGGCGCATGGACCAGGACCTGATGAGCCGCCCGTGGGGCGACCTCTTCAAGCCCGAGGTGCGCGTGGAAAACTGGTTGGGCAAGCTCGGTGCGCTCATCGGGCACCGCTTCATCTTCATCTGGTTCGGCGTGGCGTCGTTCGTGTTCGTGCTCTGGTCCTTCCTGGCCGGGGTGCGCTTGGCGCTGGGCGCATGGCTGCTGCCGCCTGGGCGCACCCTGCGCTGGAGCCTGATGGCGCTCTTCTGGCTGCCCACCCTGCTGGGCTTCATCTTCCCGCAGGGCGGATGGCAGATCATGGGCGGCGGCATCGGCTATGCCATCAACAACCACCTCACCGCCTGGCTGGGCAGCTTCGGGGCCGGTGCAGCCATCCTCTTCAGCGCCATCGCCTTCAGCGTGTACACCTTCAACCACTCCCTCACCTGGATCGCGGACCTCTTCAAGCGCAACCCGAAGGCCGCACCGGCCACCATGGAAGCGGAAGAGGCTGCCCCAATGGAGGACCGCCGCAACCGGGTAAAAAGCCGGGAGGAAGAGCAACTGCCGATCGCCGCCACGGAGGAGGATGAAGACGGGGAGGATGAACCCCTCGCTGTTGGATCCCCTGAAGAAGCATCCGGCATGGGCGATGAAGCCGGAGAAGCGGAGGCCGAACCGGAGGAACCTGCGGTAGAGGTGAAGATAGACCCGCCCCTGGCCGCAGTGGCCGGCCTCCCGTTCGATCCCGGAAGCATCAACGAGGAAAGCAACGGATTCAGCGTGGAAGTACACAAACCCGATGAAGCACTGACCGAGGCGGAGATAGATGCCAAACTGACGGAATTCGGTGAATACGACCCCACCTTGGACCTGAGCAGCTATGTCCCCCCCGGCTTGGACCTGCTGGAGGAGCACAGCACCGGTGAGCTTACCGTGACCAAGGAAGAGCTGGAGGAGAACAAGAACAAGATCGTCACCACGCTCAACAACTACAACATCGGCATCGACAAGATCAAGGCCACCATCGGGCCCACGGTCACCTTGTACGAGATCGTGCCGCAGGCGGGCGTACGCATCAGCAAGATCAAAAACCTGGAGGATGACATCGCGCTGAGCCTGGCCGCCCTCGGCATCCGCATCATTGCGCCCATCCCCGGCAAAGGCACCATCGGCATCGAAGTGCCGAACAGCAAACCCCAGGTGGTGAGCATGCGCGCGGTGGTGGCCAGCGAGAAGTTCCAGAACAGCGGGGCCGACCTGCCCATCGTGCTGGGCAAGACCATCAGCAACGAAACCTTCGTGACCGACCTGGCCAAGATGCCGCACCTGCTGATGGCCGGTGCCACGGGGCAGGGTAAATCCGTGGGCCTGAACGCCATTTTGGTATCGCTTCTGTACAAGAAGCATCCCAGCCAGATCAAGTTTGTGCTGGTGGACCCCAAGAAGGTGGAGCTCACGCTCTTCAGCAAGATCGAACGGCACTTTCTGGCCAAGCTGCCCGGCGACGGCGAGGCCATCATTACGGACACCAAGAAGGTGGTGGCCACGCTCAACAGCCTGTGCATCGAAATGGACGAGCGCTACGAGCTCCTCAAGGATGCCGAGGTGCGCAACATCAAGGAATACAACGCCAAGTTCATCAGCCGGAGGCTGAACCCGGAGAACGGCCACCGCTTCCTGCCGTACATCGTGCTGGTGGTGGACGAGTTCGCGGACCTGATCATGACGGCAGGCCGTGAGGTGGAAACCCCCATTGCCCGCCTGGCCCAGCTGGCCCGCGCCATCGGCATCCACCTGATCATTGCCACCCAGCGGCCCAGCGTGAACATCATCACCGGCACCATCAAGGCCAACTTCCCCGCGCGCATCGCCTTCCGCGTTACCAGCAAGATCGACAGCCGCACCATCCTGGACAGCGGCGGTGCCGACCAATTGATCGGCCGCGGCGACATGCTGCTAAGCACGGGCAACGACCTCATCCGCATCCAGTGCGCCTTTGTGGACACCCCGGAAGTGGAGCAGATCACCGCCTTCATCGGCAACCAGCGCGGATACCCCGATGCGCTGATCCTGCCGGAGGTGCCCACCGAGGAAGGTGAAGGTGGCGGCGACCTGGACCTTGGGGAGCGCGACAGCATGTTTGAAGAGGCCGCGCGCGTGGTGGTGCAAACGCAGCAGGGCAGCACCAGCCTGATCCAACGCAAGCTGAAGTTGGGCTACAACCGCGCGGGCCGCATCGTGGACCAGCTGGAGGCCGCAGGCATCCTCGGCGCCTTCGAGGGGTCCAAGGCCCGCAAGGTGCTGGTGCCCACGGAAGCAGCGCTGGATGAAATGCTGCACCCCACCGGTACGGCGGCAGGCCCTGGGGCAGGCTTCTGAACCACTCCCCTGCCCTACTTCCTCACCGCATACTTCAGCAGCACGCTTTCCGCATCCAGCACCTCGATCCGCGAAAAGCCGAAGTCGTGCTTGTCATGCGTGACGATGCACGAACAGCCCGCCTCCACGGCCGAGAAGTACTGGAACCCGTCCTCAATGTCGGTGATCCGCGGGTCGGCCAACGTGCGCTCCACGGCAGCGGGCCCCATGCTCGTCATCTTCAGCTTCCGTGCCAGCAGGCCGATCTTCTCGCGGGCGGCCTTTGCACCGCTCTTCTTTTCGGCGAAGTACGCCCCAATGGCCAAGGCCAGCGGAGATGTATAAACCTCGAACCGCCGGTCGTCCGCCAAGCTAAGCACGCGGGCACAGGCGCTGAAGCGCGGATATTCGTTCCGCAGCACCGTCACCAGGATATTGGCATCCACGAAGATCCGCTTGGCAGCCATTCCGTACTTGGTTCAACCTTGTTGCGGCGGCACGCTTACCGCTTGTTGCGGCTGGCCAGGTAATCCTTCTTCAAGCTGTGCGCAGAGGCGTTTTTGCGCACATAGGTGGCTTCGCCATCGGCCACCAGGCCCACCCAATCGCTGACGGGAAGCTCATCGAGGGTGCGATAACGCTTTTCGGCCACCTTGCTGAGCATGAACTCCACCAAGCGGGACAGGCTGATATTGTGGGATGCGGCGAAGGCCTTGGCTTGTTCGGCCACGCTTTGGTCGAAGCTCAGGGTGATCTTGGCGTCCATTGCTTTCCGGTTTATGCGTACAAATGTACGCCAATTACACGTATCAACTTCCCCTTATTTTGGTTCTACCACAATTTTAATGGAGCATTCCCTTCGAGTGTCGGTGGGGGTGCGCCTTCCACTACGCTCAGGCTGAGGGTGCGAGGGTACGTGGGTACAGGTCGCGCCCATCACTAGCACGCTCGCACACATTGTTCCCGATTCTCCCACTAAACCCTTGGTTTTCTCCGCGCCTTTTCGGTCACTGCCTTGGATGCACGAAAAGCAGCCGCCCGAACATGGCGGCAAAGGCCAACAGCAACACCCCGGTGCCGACCAGCCATGGCCGCGCCGCAGGAGGGGTATCGGCCTTCAGCAGGGAAAGGCCCGAAATGGTGAATGCACAAAGGTTGGCCACCAGCAAGGGCCTCCCGTGAATGCCGCCCAGCAGTGTACCTCTGGCCATCCGGTCATTTACCGCAAGCGCGATCGCCATCCCGCCTGCCAATTGGGCCAACAAAGCGGATGCCGCCCCGGTGCCGCCCAACAAGCCCACGGCGCTATCCGGGGCAAAAAGCAGGGCCAGGCCAGGTATGCCCAGCACTACCGCTGCAATGGACAGGAGCATTTTCGTGCGCATTCGGTTCAGTCCGTCCGCCACCGCCGGGCATCAAGGACGGACCTCCGCCCTTTCGGCGAGCCAGGCCCGCGCAGCCTGCTCATCCTGCGTGATCAGCACGTTGTCCAGCTTCGGATAGTAGGAAAGGTAGAGGCGCGTCAGCGTGGCAAGAATGCCTTGCTGCGCCACCACGGCCAATGCCCGGATGTTGCCCGCTGCGCGATCGGGAGCGCCTTGGTCGTGGGACATGGTTTCCAGGTCATACTCCACACCCTCCGGGATCATCGTCAATACGGTATACGGGCCTGTGCCCATCAGCTCGCGGCGCTTGGCCTGCACATGCGCCACCGCACGGGCCGTGCAGCGGGCGCCTTCGTTGTACAGCACCTCCACATGCCCGGCCCCCTTCTTGCGCAATATCGCGATCTCGGTGTGCAATTCCTCCGTTCCTTCCGTATCCAACGCCATGAGAGTTTGTTGAGAGCGGCCAATTTATTGCCTCTGCCCGGATCATGGCGGACAGGAAGCAACCATGCTTGGACGGCATGGCGCCATGGGTGAATGCGGGGCCAGGCAGAAAGCGAAGGCGGGCATGGCCCAATGCCCATGCCCGCCTTCCCGGAATGCCTGTGCAGGCCCTTTAATGGTCCTGTGCGGCGGCCTGCTTCAGGCCGCTCTCGATCATGTTGTAGAACTGGTCCATCTTGGGCAGGATCACAATGCGGATGCGGCGGTTGGTGCTGCGCCCCTCGGGCGTGTCGTTGCTCACTTTGGGCACATACTGGCTGCGGCCCGCAGCAGTGATGCGCGCCGGATCCACCTTGTAGTCGTTCTGCAACACCCGGGTGATGGTGATGGCGCGCGAGGCGCTCAGGTCCCAATTGTCCTTGAAGCAATCACGGCTGATGGGCACGTTGTCCGTGTGGCCCTCCACCAGCACCTCCTGGTCGGGCTTGTCATTGAGCACGGTGGCCACCTTGCCCAGCACCTCATTGGCGCGGGGCGAGAGCACGGTGCTGCCGCTCTTGAAGAGCATTTTGTCGCTGAGCTCGATGAACACCACGCTCTTCTCCACGTTCACCGTCACGTCGGTATCGTTGAGGTTGCCCAACGAACTCTTCAGGCTCACCACCAAGGCCAGCGTAACGGAATCCTTCTTGGTGAGGGCATCGCGCAGGCGGGTGATCTGCAGGTCCTTCTCCTTGATGTTCTCCAGCGACTTCTCCAGGTTGGCGGCCTCCTTGGCGCTGAGCGTGGCCATATTGCCCACATTGTTGAGCAGGGCGGCATTGGTGCTGTTGAGCGTGGCCACCTGGTCCTTCAGGTGTTCGTTCTTGTTCTGAAGTTCCGCCAGGCGCGCATCTAGCACCGCCTTCTGCCCGTTGCAATCGTTCAAGGCGCGGTTCGCTTCATCCAGCTTGTCATGCAGGGTCTGGTTGGAAAGCTGGATGGCCGTGTACTTCTTCTTGGAAACGCACGACGTGGCGACCAGCGCCAGGCCCAATGCGAACAGGGTCATTTTTCTCATGTGTCCGTCGGTTCGGTTGCGGGGACCAAGGTAACCGCCGGAGCCATCACCGCGATCCCGCCGCATTCAAACTGAAGGCCATGGCCGAAGCGCCCTAACGCCCCTGGGGATGCTTACCTTGTGAACCTCTTCCCGGCCCCGAATCCCTTGGCCGGAGGTCCAACCCTGTAAAATCCCCACACCATGAGCGACGCTGCCGACAAGGACAAGAAAGCGAAACTGACCTCCACCTCCGGCTGCCCCGTGGTGGACAACCAGAACGTACTGACCGCCGGCCCGCGCGGCCCGCAACTCCTGCAGGACGTATGGTTCTTGGAGAAACTGGCGCACTTCGACCGCGAGGTGATCCCCGAACGGCGCATGCACGCCAAGGGTTCCGGCGCGTACGGCACCTTCACCGTCACCAACGACATTACCAAGTACACCCGCGCGAAGCTCTTCGCCAAGGTGGGCAAGAAGACCGAACTCTTCGCGCGCTTCTCCACCGTGGCCGGTGAGCGGGGCGCGGCGGATGCCGAACGCGACATCCGCGGCTTCGCGGTGAAGTTCTACACCGAGGAAGGCAACTGGGACCTGGTGGGCAACAACACCCCCGTGTTCTTCATGCGCGACCCGCTGAAATTCCCCGACCTCAACCACGCCGTGAAGCGCGACCCGCGCACCAACCTGCGCAGCGCGCGCAACAACTGGGACTTCTGGACCAACCTGCCCGAGGCGCTGCACCAAGTGACCATTTTGATGAGCGACCGTGGCCTGCCCGCCGGCTACCGCCACATGCACGGCTTCGGCTCGCACACCTTCAGCTTCATCAACGCCAAGAACGAGCGCTTCTGGGTGAAATTCCACCATGTGTGCCAGCAGGGCATCAAGAACCTCACCGACGCCGAGGCCGCCGCCCTGATCGCCAACGACCGCGAAACCAGCCAGCGCGACCTCTATGAAGCCATCGAGAGGAAGGACTTTCCGAAATGGAAGCTCTGCGTGCAGGTGATGCCCGAGGCCGATGCCGCCAAAGTGCCGTACAACCCCTTCGACCTCACCAAGGTGTGGCCGCATGGCGACTACCCGCTGATCGAGGTGGGCGAATGGGAGCTGAACCGCAACCCGGACAACTACTTCGCCGAGGTGGAACAAGCCGCCTTCAACCCGGCCAACGTGGTGCCCGGCATCGGCTTCTCACCGGACAAGATGTTGCAAGGGCGGCTGTTCTCCTACGGCGATGCACAGCGCTACCGCTTGGGCGTGAACCACCAGCAGATCCCGGTGAACGCGCCGAAATGCCCGGTACACAGCTTCCACCGCGACGGCGCCATGCGCGTGGACGGCAACCACGGCAGCACGCTGGGCTACGAACCCAACAGCTACGGCGAATGGCAGGAGCAGCCCAACTTCGCTGAACCACCGCTGAGCTTGGCCGGGGCGGCCGACCACTGGAACCACCGCGAGGACACCGACTACTATTCGCAGCCGCGCGCCCTGTTCAACCTGATGAAGCCCGCGCAGCAGCAGGTGTTGTTCGACAACACGGCGCGCGCCATGGGCGATGCGCCGCGCATGGTGAAGCTGCGCCACATCGGGAACTGCCTGAAGTGCGATCCGGCATACGGGGCAGGCGTGGCGAAGGCGCTGGGGATCCCGGTGGCGGAAGTGCAGGCGTAGTACCGGCATACACCCGCTGCCGCAGGATCCGTTGATCGACAGAGGGCGGGGCATATCCGTTGCCACGGCAGGCCACTCCGGCGCGGGTCCGATGCCCATCGGACCCGCGCTCGGGCCTGGCCTCACACGCTCGGCCACTACGTCCCTGCATCCTGCTTAACCGATAATTCCAAGAGGCTGCCCCTGTGCCCGGCCCCTCATCCGCCACCGCTCGTGCCTTTTTCCATTCGCCCATCTATGCGTGAACCTACGAGCGAAAGACGCTCGTGCAAGTTGAGGCACATATACCACGTGAAAGTCATATACTTGGAGTTGGTAACACCAATGGATTCTACTGTAAAAGTTCCGGCAGCAGTGCTTTATGCGCTGTTGCCGGTTTTTTTCTTTTCTTCATGTGCATGGAACAAGGCTTTCCTTGCGCCCGATAAGCTTCCAACGGGGTTGAAGGCGGCTACGAGCACGGATCCATCAACGGGTGATCCCATAATTATGCATTTCAGTGGACAAGCTCACCAACCTACGGTAACATTCACTGACGGGGCTCCCTATCCATTGCCCTATTCCGTGGAGAGCGTTCTTTTCAATAGTGATGGCAAGCAGCTCAACGGATGGATGATGAAGTCCAACGACACGATCAAAGCACCGGAGATCACAATGCTGTTCCTCCATGGCAATGGCGGCAATTTACTTACAGAATACCCGATAGTCATTCCTTTTTTACAGCGGGGGTTTCAAGTATTCATCTTTGACTACAGCGGCTTTGGGTTCTCGGAAGGAAAGGCCAGCCGCAAACACGTGCTTATTGATGCACAGGCAGCACTTGCCTATTTGCATGCGCGGAAGGATGTACGAGGCTTGCCACTGGTGATTTACGGCCAATCGTTAGGAGGCCATACTGCGGCCGTAATGGCTGATCGCACGGCAGGCTTGGCATCTGAAATAGTGATAGAAGGAGGGTTCTCCTCTTTCAAGTCCATTGGGCAAGCAACGACCCATATCGGGCCGCTGTCATTGCTGATTCATGAAGGCCCACGTGCAACACGTTCCATCAAAAACTACTTCGGCCCGTTGCTGGTCATTCACAGCGATGATGACAGCGTTGTGCCGCTTTCCATGGGAAAGGCACTCTACGATTCAGGCAATCAGCCCAAGCAGTTTCATGTCATTCACGGCCCCCATGCCAACGGACCCTTTGTAGAACCGGACTCAATCGCCACGTGGATCAAGGCAATGATCCGTTGATGCCCCATCCTTGGCACGAACGTCACGCACGCGCGATCGGGGGAGTCCATCCGTGGTTATGGATGGTAGCGGATACCGCACCGCAGGTCGCGGTGGATCCGTTGGCCTTGGACCCGCTTAGCACATTCATGGGGCCAAGGCACTCGGAGAAAACCGGAGCGCCGGGGATGGGTACATGTCCCACGAAAAATTGTTCGTAACCGCATCCCACCGGCATGGTCCACCATGCGGTGCCACGGCTACCTTCACCCCCATGCCCACCAAGCAAGAAGCCAAGGCCGAACTGCAAAAACTCGTGGACCGCTTCCACGAGCAGTACGCCAGCTACAAGCAAAGCACGTACAGCGAAGCCTTGGTGCGCAAAGACTTCATCGACCCCTTCTTCCGCCTGCTGGGCTGGGACATGGACAACAGCCAGGGCTTCGCCGAGGCCTACCGCGAGGTGATCCATGAAGACAAGGTGAAGGTGAGCGGTGCACTGAAAGCCCCCGACTACAGTTTCCGCCTGCCGGGTGGCAAGCGCCTATTCTTCGTGGAGGCCAAAAAGCCAAGCGTGAAGGTGAAGACCGACGTGGAACCCGCCTACCAGGTGCGCCGCTACGCATGGAGCGCAAAGCTGCCCGTGAGCATCCTCACCGATTTCGAGGAGTTCAGCGTGTACGACTGCACCCAGCGGCCCGGGCTGAAGGACAACGCCAGCAAGGCCCGTCTGAAGTACCTCACCTACGACCAATACATCGCTGAGTTCGATTTCATCTGGGACACCTTCAGCAAGGAACAGGTGCTCAAGGGCAGCTTCGACCGCTTTCTCAAAAGCGACACCCACAAGCGCGGTACCGGCACCGTGGACAAGGCCTTTTTGCAAAGCCTCGATGCGTGGCGCACCTACCTTGCCACCAGCATCAGCCTCCGCAACAAGCACCTGGACGAAGAGGCCATCAACTTCGTGGTGCAGTACCTCATCGACCGGCTCATCTTCCTGCGCATCGCCGAGGACCGCGGCGTGGAACCCTACGGCCAGATGAAGGCCATCCTCAAGGAAAAAGGCGACCACTACCCCAAGCTCTTCGATCTTTTCCAGCACGCCGACCGCCGCTACAACAGCGGCCTCTTCGACTTCAAGAAAGACCAGGTGAGCGAAACCATCACCGTGGACAACAAGGTGATGAAGACCATCATCGAGGAGCTCTACTACCCGGCCAGTCCATACGAGTTCAGCGTGATCAGCGTGGAGATCCTCGGCAGCGCCTACGAGCAGTTCCTGGGCAAGCAGATCCGCATGGACAGCGGCCACCGCGCACGCATAGAGGAAAAGCCCGAAGTGCGACACGCCGGCGGCGTGTACTATACGCCGCAGTACATCGTGGAATACATTGTGGAACGTACCGTGGGCGAACTGGTGAAGGGCAAGAAACCCGGCGAGGTGGCCACCCTGCGCATTGTGGACCCCGCCTGCGGCAGCGGCAGCTTCCTGCTCGGCGCGTACCAATACCTGCTGGATTGGCACAAGGAACAATACGGTGCCTTGAGGCGTCCCCGTCCCAGCTCGCCGGGGAAGCTGCGCACCGGCAAGAAGAGCGACAAGCTGCGGCCCGATGGCGAGCTCACCACCGCCGAGAAGAAGCGCATCCTCGTCAACAACATCTTCGGCGTGGACCTCGATGCCAACGCCGTGGAGGTCACCAAGCTGAGCCTGCTGCTAAAGTGCATGGAAGGCGAAACCGAGGCCAGCATCAACCAGCAGCTCGGCCTCTTCCACGACCGCGTGCTGCCCACGCTGGACGCGAACATCCAATGCGGCAATAGCCTCATAGGGCCGGATTGGTACGACATGCACCCCGAAGGCGATGCCCGCAGCGTAAAGCCCTTCAACTGGCGGCATGCGTTCCCGGAGGTGTTCAAAGTGGGCAAGGGCAGGCCGAGCTCCGGGCAAGATGCCATCAAGGCGCATTTGGCCAAGGCGGACCGCGTATTGCGGGAATTGAACGAGGAGGGTGCCTGGATCTTGGAGCGGTTCGGGAAGAACAATGAAGTGAGCGAGCCGCTCATGCCGTTCGGCACATCCTCCACGGGCTTCGATGCGGTGATCGGCAACCCGCCCTACGTGCGGCAGGAACACTTCGGCGCCCACAAGCCCTACCTGCAACAGCACTACACGGTGTACCACGGTGTGGCCGACCTCTACACCTACTTCATGGAAAAGGGCGCGGACCTGCTGAAGCCCGGCGGCCTCTACGGCATCATTGTGGCCAACAAATGGATGCGGGCCAACTACGGCGAAGGATTGCGCACCTGGCTGAAGAAGCAGGACATCCGCGAACTGATCGACTTCGGCGACCTGCCCGTGTTCGACGGCGCCACCACCTACCCCTGCATCGTGCTCTACGCCAAGGGCAATCCCGGCCGCAACATCAACGTGTGCGAGGTGAAGACCTTGGATTTTGAAAACCTCGCCGCCTACGTGAAGAGCAACAGCCGCAAGCTGCCCCAAAGCAGCCTGGAGGCCAGCGGCTGGAGCCTCGCCAGCGCCGAGGAACAACAGCTCTTCAAGAAGGTGATGGCCATGGGCGTGCCGTTAGGCAAATACGTGGACGGCAAGATCTATTATGGCATCAAGACCGGCTACAACGAAGCCTTCGTGATCGATGCGGCCACGCGCAAGGCACTGATCAAAGCGGACAAGAAGAGCGCCGAGGTGATCAAACCCTTTCTCGCCGGGCGCGACATCAAGCGGTACAAGCAGCCGAAGAGCGGGAAGTATTTGATCGTGTTTCCAAACGGCTTCACAAATGCGCAGGGCCGAAATCCGAAGGATGGGTGGAAGTGGCTGAAGGAGAACTACCCGGCACTGGCTGGGCATTTGCTGCCCTTCAAGCAGAAGGCGGAAAAGCGCACAGACAAAGGTGACTACTGGTGGGAGCTGCGGGCTTGCGAGTATTATGCGGCATTTGCTAAGCCCAAGATCCTTCTTCCGGACATCGCCGCGCGGATGCAGGCCCTTTGGGACGACGACGGCTTCTACTGTGTGAATACCGCCTATATCCTTCCCGTGAATGACCTGTTTCTATTGGGCGTACTGAACAGCAGCCTCATCCACTTCCTCTACACCCAGATCAGTCCTTCCATTCGCGGCGGGTATTATCGCTTCATCCGGCAATACCTTGAAGTCTTGCCGATCGTCTACGACAAGAAGCAGAGCGCCGCCATTGCCGCGCAAGTGCAACTCCTGCTGGATCTGCACCGCGAATTGGAAACCGCCAACGGCCAACAGGCCCAACAACTTGCCGGGCGCATCGCGCATGTGGAGGAACGGATCGATGGGCTGGTGTGCGGATTGTATGGGCTGAGCGAGGGTGAGATCGGGGTATTGGGGTGAGTGATAATCCAACGGGCCTTAGCCCAACCCTGGCGCGAGCGACAAACGCTCGCGCCGCATTCCCACTAAGCCACATCGCATCCAAAGCCCAATTGCAGATTCGCACTGCTCCATGGGTATGCCGCTTCATCATTGACCAATCCCAGGCGCAACGGATCCTTGCGAATAGAACGCCGTCGTTGCTCGAAGAGCTGCCGATCGCACGCGCATGGATGCTTGTCGCGAAAATGGTAGTGTCGTACACATCCGGTTGTTCACCACCAGCATGCCCGGGCCTCCGCGGGCTTGGCATAACATCCCTTCTTTGCGGGGCAAGCACCGCCCATGGCCCTCAGTCGTTTCTGGACGTTCATCCTCATCCTCAGCATCGGCTATGCGCTGGTGATGCTGGCCACGGGCAGGCAGCACAGCTTGGGCACGTTGGTGAACGGCAACCAGGGCGACCCGCTGATGGTGGCCGAAAAGGACAGCGCGGAGCTGCACGGCACGGCCTTGATGGCGGAATTGCGTGCAGCGGGCGGCGTGGGCGTGATGCGCGGCGACACGCTGATCACCCTGGGCAAGGGCGGCATGGTGCGCTACAGCAAAGGCAAGCAGGCCGCGGACGGTCTCTTTGAAACGTGCAAGAACACGGTGACAGGCCTGTGGTTGCCGCTGATCGGCTACCTCACCTTCTTCTGCGGCCTGATGAACCTGCTGGTGGACTCGCGGGCCATGGAAAAGCTGGCGCGCTTCCTCTCCCCCATCTTCCGCCGCATCTTCCCCGACCTGCCGCAGGACCATCCGGCCTACGGCTACATGACCTTGAACTTCGCCGCCAACTTCCTGGGGCTGGACAATGCCGCCACGCCTTTCGGCCTGAAGGCCATGGAGAGCATGCAGGAAAACAATCCCGCGCCGGACAAGGCCACCAACAGCCAGATCATGTTCCTGTGCCTGCACGCCGCCGGCCTCACGCTGCTGCCCACCAGCATCATCGGTTACCGGGCCGCCATGGGCGCAGCCAATCCGGCGGACATCATGATCCCCTGCATCGTCACCAGCTTCGTGGGCACCTTGGCGGCGCTGCTTTTCGTGGGCATCCGGCAGAAGATCAACCTCTTCAATGTCCCCGTCCTGTTGTTCGTCCTCCTCATCAGCGGGGTAATCGGCGGGCTGATGGCCTACATCAGCGGGCTCTCCGGGGCAGCGAAATTCCACTTCACGGACAACCTCGGCAACGGCCTGCTGCTGGGGATCATCCTGCTGATCGTCGGCTATTCCTTCCTGCATGAACGCTATTTCAAGGAGAAGGGCACCAACATGTTCGACTCCTTCATCCACGGCAGCAAGGACGGCTGGACCACGGGCCTGCGCGTGCTGCCGTACATGCTGGCCATGCTGGCGGCATTGAGCATCTTCCGCAACAGCGGCTTGATGGGCATCGTGATGGACGGCTTCTCCGCGCTGCTCGCCGTGTTCCATGTGGACCGGGAGATCATCGATGCCATCCCGGTGGCGCTGATGCGGCCATTCAGCTCCGGCGGCTCGCGCGGCTTCATGCTGGACGCCATGAAGACCTACGGTGCGGACAGCCTCACCGGCCAGCTCTCCAGCGTACTACAAGGTGCGGCGGAAACCACGTTCTATGTGGTGGCCCTCTACTTCGGCACGGTGAACGTGAAGGACACCCGCTACACCATCGGCATCATGCTGCTGGTGGACCTGGTGTGCGTGCTTACGGCAATCGGGGTGTGCGTGCTTTACTTCTGATTGGGAAGGGAAGAGGAGAAGAGGAGAAGATGTGAAGAGGAGAAGAGGTGAAGATGTGAAGATGTGAAGATGTGAAGAGGTGAAGTAGTGAAGAGGTGAAGAGGTGAAGATGTGAAGAGGTGAAGAGGTGAAGATGTGAAGAGGTGAAGAAGTGAAGAAGTGAAGAGGTGAAGAAGAGGGAAAGAGAAGAAGAAGAAAGTTGGCCATGATGCAGGGGTATGAAGGTTCCTTTGAATTGAACCGTGCGTTGTGGAACGCCCGCACCAAGCACCATGTGGGTTCGAGGTTCTATGATGTGGAAGGCTTCCTCGCCGGGAAGAATCCGCTGAGCGCAAAGGAGCTTGAACTGCTGGGCGATGTAACCGGAAAAAAGCTGCTGCACCTGCAATGCCACTTCGGGCAGGACACGCTTGCACTGGCGCGCATGGGCGCGGAAGTCACGGGGCTGGACCTTTCCGACGAGGCCATCGCCGAGGCGTGGAAGTTGGCCACGCACATGGGGCTGCACGCCGAATTCATCCGCGCCAATGTGCTGGACTTCCAACCGCCTTTGGAGGGCAAGTTCGACATCGTGTTCACCAGCTACGGCGTGCTGGGCTGGCTGCCGGAACTGGGCGGATGGGCGCACAACATCGCACGCTACCTGAAACCCGGCGGGAAATTGGTGCTGGTGGAATTCCATCCGGCGGTGTGGATGTTTGACAATGATTTCACGCACGTGGCCTGGTCCTACTTCAACCGCCAGCTGATCGAGGAAGTGGAATCGGGCACCTACGCCGATCCATCCGTCGCGATCCACCTGCGCTCGCACACGTGGAACCACGGCATCGGCGAAACGATCTCCGCCTTGCTCCATGCGGGGCTGTCGCTCCAGCGTTTCGAAGAGCTGGACGGTTCGCCGCACAACTGTTTTGCCGGTACGGAACAAGGCCCTGACGGCCTGTTCCGCATCACAGGCTTGCAAGGCAAGCTGCCCATGGTGTACGCGCTGGAGGCGCGCCGCCCTTGCTGAAACGTACATTCGCGCCCCTTTCCAACCGCGCATGCCCAGCAAGATCGTACGCCGCAACTCCATGATCCACGGCCACGGCGTATTCGCCACGGCGCCCATCCGCAAAGGCGAGGAGATCATCGAATACAAGGGCAAACTGCGCACCCATGCCGCAGTGGATGATGAATACGGCGGAAAGGACACCGGCCACACCTTCCTCTTCATCCTGAACGACACGTACGTGATCGACGGCAACATCAACGGCAACACCGCCCGCTGGATCAACCACGGCTGCGCACCCAACTGCAAGGCCTTCGTGATCGGCGATGAAAGCGGCAACCCCGAAAAAGACCGGGTGGTGATCGAGGCGCTGCGTGCCATTGCCCCCGGGGAGGAGCTCACCTACGACTACGACATCCAGGTGGAAGGCCCCATAACGGCCAAGGACCGCAAGTTGTGGGCCTGCCGCTGCGGCGCACCCAACTGCACGGGCACCATGCTGAAGACCGCCAAGCCCCGCACCCGGAAACCGGCGAAGGCCTGATCCATGGCGCAGCCGTTCCGCGTTCGCCGCTCCCCCATCCATGGCAACGGGGTCTTTGCCACGCGCGACATTCCGGCCGGCACCGAGCTTATCCAGTACAAGGGCAAGCTGATCACCCGCGCACAAGCCGATGAGCAGTACGACGAGATCTACAGCGGCCACACCTTCCTGTTCGCCTTGGACGACCACTGGATCATTGACGGCAACGTGGGCGGCAACGCCGCGCGGTGGATCAACCACAGCTGCGCGCCCAACTGCATCCCCTACCTGCACGAGCACCCGGAAGATCCGCGGAAAAGCCGCGTGATCATCGAAACAATGCGCACCGTGCGCAAAGGCGAGGAGCTCAGCTACGATTACGGCATCAGCTTCGACGTGCCCTACACCAAGCGGCTCAAGAAGATCTGGGCCTGCCGCTGCGGCGCGCCCAACTGCACCGGCACCCTGCTCACGCCGCCCGACCATGAGCGGAACACCCTTCCGTAAGCCATGGCACGGGACTTGCCTTCAAGCCACCGAATTTAGATTTGCATGCCCATAAGGCCCGCCCAACACACCATGAAAAAGCTCCTCCTCCTGCTCGCCTCCCTGTTCCTGTTCCTGCACGGCTTCGCACAGGACGACCCCAAGGGCCGCGCCATCGTGGACGCGCTGGTCGCCAAGAACAAGACCTACAAGAGCTTCGATGCCGACTTCAGCAGCCACTTGGTGAACGCGGCCAGCAAGCTGGACCTCACCCAGGAGGGCAACCTGAAAGTGAAGGACCGCAAATTCCGCCTCACCCTGCTGGACAACACCGTGATCAACGACGGCAAGGCCCTGTACACGTACAGCAAGAAGACCAACGAGGTCACCATATCCGATACCAAGGACATGGACGAGACCCTTGACCCGGCCAACCTCTTCAACGTGTACGAAAAGGGCTTCAAGAGCCAATACGTGGGCGCCAGCACCGAAAACGGCGTGGCCGTGGAAACCATCAACCTGTTCCCCTTGGACCCGGCCAAAAAAGCCTTCCACACCATCGTTCTCACCGTGGACAAGAACAAGATGGAACCCCGCAAAGTGGTGATGAAGTACAAGGACGGCAACGTGGTGACGTACGTGCTAAAGACCTTCAAGCCGAACGCGGAAATGGTGGACGCCCTGTTCACCTTCGACAAGGCCAAGTACCCCGGCGTGGAGGTGAACGACATGCGCTGATGGCAATTGCGCGCCGGTGATAACTCCCTCTCGGTCCGGTGGCCTAGGAGCAACGGCTGCGGAAGGAAGGATACGGCGAACAAGGCATCCGCTGCCGCACCGCTTGAGAATCCCCGAGCCCTTCGGCAAGCCCATGGTCCCGGGCAGCGTATGCATCAAACACCCTTCCTCACCTTGCGCCTCTGCAGGGTCCGCTACTCGCCTCCGGGCGTGTGAGCCACGACCTATCCGGTCCCGGCCTATAGCGTTGAAGGCTCCCGCCACAATGGTGCCCCTTCCCGCGAGGAGCCACCCCACGGCGGCATTGCAGGGCAGACGCATCTGAAATCAAGCAATCAATTCATCAGCGTGAGAACCAAGGATTTGTGGGTGGCCCTTCGGCTCCGCTCAGGGCAGTTCATGTTTATCATCCAGTCACTGACAATACAATGCCCTGAGCGGAGCCGCTCCCCGGCCTCGCTCGGAGGGCCAACCAAGTACAGCACCGGTGGTTTTTCAAGCCTGGTGAGCACACCGGTGCGTAATCCCATCCTGGCTTGGCAAGTTTGATGCGTTTGCCCACGGCGGCATTGCTCAACCGATCGGCGACTAACCTACATTCGCGCCCTTTCCCGGGTGGAAAAATGCCCGGCCAGCATGCCGCTCCAAAAATCGCAGAACCACCCGCTCACCTGGGCAGGCATGGTGATGACCTTGGGGATCGTATTCGGGGACATAGGAACTTCGCCGTTGTATGTGTTCAAGGCGATCGTGGGCGCCACGGGACCGATCACGGAGGAGGTGGTCCTTGGCGGATTGAGCTGCATCTTTTGGACCCTCACCATCCTCACCTCGTTCAAGTACATCATCCTCCTGCTGAACGCGGACAACCGGGGTGAAGGAGGCGTATTTTCACTATATGCCCTTGTGCGGCGTTTTGGCAAGTGGCTTTGGTTGCCTGCCATTGTGGGAGCGGCCACCTTGCTGGCGGATGGGATCCTTACCCCGTCGATCTCGGTAAGCTCGGCCATTGAGGGCCTCAGCGGGGTCCATGCCTTCTCAGGGATCATCTTTCCAGGCAACATGGCCACGGTGCTCACCGTGGCCGCGATCATCAGCCTGCTGTTCATCTTTCAGCGCTTCGGCACCAAGGTGGTGGGCTTCTCCTTCGGGCCGATCATGCTAGTGTGGTTCACCATGCTCATGGTGCTGGGCGTACCGCAGATCCTGCACAACCCGCATGTGCTGGCAAGCATCAACCCGATGTACGCGGTGCGCCTGCTCACCCAGCATCCCGGCGGGTTCTGGCTGCTGGGCGCCGTATTCCTTTGCACCACCGGTGCCGAAGGGCTGTACAACGACCTGGGGCACTGCGGGAAGAAGAACATCCAAGCCACCTGGGGTTTTGTGAAGATCGCCCTGGTGTGCAATTACATGGGGCAAGGGGCCTGGTTGCTCAAGCACGTGGGCACCGACCTCGGGGAGCTCAATCCCTTCTTTGAGGTGATGCCGGGCTGGTTCAGGTTCATCGGCGTGGGCATCTCCACCTTGGCGGCCATCGTAGCCTGCCAGGCCGTGATCAGCGGCTCCTTCACGTTGATCAACGAGGCCATCACGCTCAACTTCTGGCCCCGGGTGCGCGTGAAGTTCCCCACCGTGGTGCGCGGCCAGATCTACATCCCCAGCGTGAACTGGCTGCTTTGGGCTGGGTGCATGGGCGTCATGTTCTATTTCCGCAGCAGCGACAACATGGAAGCCGCATACGGGTTCTTTATCGTGGTGGCCATGCTGATGACCACCGTGCTGCTGTTCGGCTACCTGCACTTTGTGCGCCGCTGGGCCCTGTGGCTGGTACTTCCGCTGATCGCGCTGTTCTTTACCGTGGAGCTGGCGAACTTCGTGGCCAATGCGGTGAAGATCCTGCACTACCCGCTGCTGCTGGTGGGCGTGGTGCTGGTGCTGGGGGTGATGTTCATCTGGTTCCGGGCGCGGAAGATCGTCAACAGCTTCATCCAGTTCGTGCCGCTTACCGACCATGTGCAGGCGCTGCGCGACCTGAGCGACGACAAGGACATACCCAAGTACGCCACGCACCTGGCCTACCTCACCAAGGCGGACAATCCCGCCCATGTGGAACGCTGGATCATCAACAGCCTGCTGGCGCGCAAGGTGAAGCGGGCGGACATCTACTGGTTCATCCATGTGAACTACACCGACGAGCCGTACACGATGGAATACCGGATCACCGAGCTGATCGACGACAAGGTGATCCGGGTGGATTTCAACCTGGGCTTCCGCGTGCAGCCGCGGATCAACCAGTTCTTCCGGCGCGTGCTGGAAGAGCTTGATGCCGACCATGAGCTGGAGTTCCGCAGCAAGTACGAATCCATCAAGCGAGGTGATTTCCACACGGACATCCTGTACGTGATCACGGAGCGGGTGCTTTCCGTGGAGAACGAGTTCAGCCTGCGTGACGATTTCATCCTGGACGCCTACTTCGCGCTGAAGACGCTCTCGATGAGCGACCGCGATGCCATGGGGCTAGACCCCAACGTGTCGGTGGTGGAGAAGGTGCCCTTGGTGATCGCGGCGCCGCGGGAGGTGCCGCTGGTGCGGGTGGGCAGGAAAGCTACTTGATGCCGCGCTCGGCGGCAATGCGGCTCCAGGCCTCCTGCACCTTGCGGAACTTTTCCGCAGCAGCCTTTTGGAACTCCTCGCCCAAGTGGGCCACGCGGTCCGGGTGGTGCTTCATGGCCATTCGGCGATAGGCCTTCTTAAGCTCCTCCTCGCTGGCCTTGGGGTCCACCTCCAGCACGGTATAGGCCGCATCCACGGAAGGGCCGCGGAACATGGCGTCCAGGGAGGCCAGGTCCTTTGCGCTGATGCCCAGGTCGGCTGCGATCTGCTCCAGCAGGCGGTGTTCGGCGATGTGGATGCTGCCGTCCGCGTGGGCCAGGCCGATCAGGTAGTGCATCACCTGCAGGCGCTCGGTGTGGCTGAGGTGGCCGCGGATCTGGGCGCACACGTCGCGCAGCGGGATCTCGCGCTTGAGCACATCGCGCAGCAGGCGCAGGAGCTCGGCGCTGTGCTGGGGTCCGAACTGGCGGGCGAAGAACTGCCGCACATGGCCCAGTTCGCCGTGCGTGGCGCGGCCATCGGCCTTCATCACGGCGGCGGTAAGGATCACTAAGCTCACCGCGAGGTCGCCGGGCGTGGCGGGGCGTTGGCCCGCATCGGGGGCGTAGCGGCGCTGCCCTTGGTCAGGCTTGGCCACCACCACGCCTTCGGCATTGTCCAGCAGTGCGCCCAGTGCAAAGCCCAGCACGGCACCGATGGGCGTACCGGTGAGCGCAAAGCCCAAGCTGCCGAAGATCCACTTTTTGTAACCGGCCATGTGCTACCAGGAACCACCGGCCCCGCCGCCGCCGAAACTTCCGCCGCCAAAGCCTCCGAAGCCGCCTCCACCGCCGCCGAAGCCGCTTCCCCCGCCGCCTGAAAAGCCGCGCCAACTGCCGCCATGGGATGAGCTGGCCGCGTTCATCAGCATCCAGGCGGCCCAAAAATCCATGTGGTTCACCCGGGCATAGCGGCGCACGCGCAGGGCGGCCGAAACGAAAATGAACAGGAAGAACCCGAGGATCGCCAGTATCCACAGCACGGACGCCCCGGAAATGGGCTCTTCCTCCCCGTAGCTCTTTGCATCAATTTCGCCCTTGGCCATGCCCATCAGCACGTCCGTGGCCTTGTCCATGCCGCCGTAAAAATCGCCTTCGCGGAAGCGTGGCAGCACCTCCTCGTCCACGATGCGCTTGGCGACCAGGTCGGGGATGGCCCCTTCCAGGCCGTAGCCCACGGCAATGAACACGTGGCGGTCGCCGGCGCGGCCATTGGGCTTCACCAGCACCAGCACGCCATTGTCGATGCCCCTTTTGCCCAAGCCCCAGGCCTCACCGAGTTGGAAGGCGAACTCCGACGGCGGATAACCGCAAAGCGTGTCCACGGCCACCACGGCGATGCGGTTGCTGGTTTCCCGGGCAAACTGCACCAGCTTGCCATCCAATTGGGCGGCCTCCTGCGGGCTTAGGAAGCGGGTGTACTGGAACACCAGATGGTCCTCGTTCGCGGGCTTTGGCGGAAAGCAGGGGTCCGTGGCGGCATGCACGCCCGCAGCAGCCCCTGCCAGGGCTACCAGGAGGAAGATGCGGCGCAGTGCGATCATGTCCCGAAGCTCACTTCGTTGCTCAGTTCATTGCGGTCGCCCTTGCGGTGCGGGAAATGCGCATGCAGCTTCCCGCCGAGCATCTCCACGCCCGTGCAAAGGCCTTCGCAGAAGCGGTCTTGCCTGAAGTGCGCCAGGATGGCCTCCAGCACGTCCTGCCAGTAATTGTCGCCGAGCTTGGCATGGATGCCGGTATCGCCCACCACGGCCACCTTGCGGCCGGGCACGCTTACGTAGATCAACACGCCGTTGCGCTCGGCGGTCCGGTCCATGCCCAGGTCCTTGAACACGAAGGCGGCATGGTCCAGCACGCCGTCCAGGATGGCGATGTCCAGATGTACGCGGATCTCGCCGCTGGTCTGTTTTTCTGCGCGTTCTATGGCCTGGCGCACGCGCGCAAGGTCTTCAGGCGAAAGCCACTCTTCGATGGCAATGCGCTGCTTCACTTGGAGAAGCTGATGTCGGGGGCGTTCTCGGTGCCTTCCTGCGCCTTGAAGTAGGGCTTTTCCTTGAAGCCGAAGAAGCCGGCGATGAAGCTGTTGGGGATTCGCTTGATCTTGGCGTTGTAGGCCTGTGCCAGTTCATTGAACTTGCGGCGCTCCACGCCGATGCGGTTTTCCATGCCTTCGTACTGGGCCTGGAAATCGCGGAACGCGGTGGTGGTCTTCAGGTCGGGGTAGCGTTCCACGGTCACCATCAGGCGGCTGAGGGCACCGGAAAGCTGCTGTTGGGCGGCCTCGAACTGGGCCATTTTTTCGGGCGTGAGGTCGTCCGCCTTCAGCTGGATGCTGGTGGCCTTTGCCCGCGCCTCAATGACATCGGTGAGGGTGGTCTTCTCGAAATCAGCCGAGCCCTTGATGATCTCCACGATGTTCTTGGTCTTGTCGGCGCGCAGCTGGTAGGCGTTCTCCACGTTGCTCCATTGTGCTGAAACGCCTTCATCCATGCCCACCATGCCGCGCTGGAAGCTCACCGCCCAAAGGCCCAAGGCTACAAGGACACCAATGACGATCAACAGATTGCGGTTCATGGAAGTGGTGGTTTTGAGGGTTATCGCCGGTAGTTTCCGGCTTCACAAAGATGGGTTATTGCGGCGGACCGGCCCGCTGTTGCGTGGCGAGCGGTCGAAAAGCGGATTCAGCGGAAGATGGCCACCTCCTCCCCCCTGTGGTCGATGTGTGCGCGGTACATGCCGGTGCAGTTGAAATCCAGGACCACGTTGCCGTCCCGGTCGATGGCGATGAGGCCGCCCTCGCCATCCAGCGGGGGCAGTTTTTCATGCACCACAATGCGCACGGCCTCTTGCAGCGGCAAGCCTTTGTAGGCCATCAACGCATGCACGTCATGCGCGGCCACCGCGCGCAGGAAAGCCTCGCCGTTGCCGGTGCAACTGATGGCGCAGGTGGCGTTGTTGGCGTAGGTGCCCGCGCCGGGCACGGGGCTGTCGCCGATGCGCCCCCACCGCTTGTTGGTCATGCCGCCGGTGCTGGTGGCCGCAGCCAGGCAGCCGGTTGCATCCAAGGCCACCGCGCCCACGGTGCCGAACTTGCGTTCGCGCACGCTATGGTCCAGCTGCACGGCCGCTGTGCCGCGCACCTCCTGCCATTGGTCGTAGCGCAATTGGTCGAAGAAGTAGGCATCATCCTCCAGTTCCAGCCGTTGGGCATGGGCAAATTCAAATGCGCCCCTTCCGCTGAGGAGCACGTGCGGGGAGCGCTCCATCACACGGCGGGCCAGGCTCACCGGATTTTTCACGTTCTGCACGGCGGCCACGGCCCCCGCCCGCAGGTCGTCGCCCCGCATGATGGCTGCATCCATCTGATGCCCGCCATCGGCGGTGAATACCGACCCGCGCCCGGCGTTGAACAGGGGTGTGTCCTCCAGCACGCGCACGGCGGCTTCCACGGCATCCAAGGCGGTGCCGCCGGAGGCCAGCAGGCGGTGCCCGCGCTGCACGGCGGCAGCCAGGGCCGCCCGGTAGGCCTTCTCCTTTTCCGGGGTCATGGCGGCGGGGTCCAAGGTTCCGGCACCGCCGTGGACGGCTATTGCGATCGGGGACATGTTCAGCGTTTTTCCAGGGGGCGGTGAAGGTAGGGCACCAAGATGCCCACGGCGGCACCCACGGCATAGCCGGCAAGCACGTCCGTGGGGAAATGGCGGGCAGCCCGCACCCGTAGGTAGCCCATGGCGGCCGGGGCCAGCGCGGCGGCGATCCAGGTGGTGGTCTTCAAAGCGGGCGAGGCGTCCGAGCGTTGCACGATGTACGCGGTGGAAAAGGTGATGGAGGCCATGTTGGCGGTGTGCCCGCTCCAAAAGCTAAGCAGATCGCCGCCCGAGGCATCCACCGTGCGCGGGCCGCCGGGGTCGTAGAGATAGGGGCGCGGGCGCCTTGCGATCTCCTTCACCGTGTTGGTGAGCCCGGAGGTAAGCAGAACGCTCTCCGCCACGATGGCCACGGGCTCCAGCGGGCGCTGCCCGTGCTGGTTGATGAGCACGGTGGCCAAGGAGGCCGCTGTGGCCGCCCCGAAGAGGATGTTGCTGGCCTGGTTTGACGGTGCCCCCCAGTGCCCCACCACGCCCCGGTCGATCCCCGGAAGCCGCAGCGGGTCCACCGTGATCCGCACCGGTGCCCGATGCTGCAGGTGCTGCCATTGGCCGGCCCCGTGCAACACCATGCCGGCGCCCAGTATGGCGGCCTCCCGCCCTGCACGCAGCCGCAGGTCCGTTTGGGCCGCCAAGGCCCCGGGCAGCAGGAGCATGGAAAGTAACAAAGCCCGGAGGATCGCTCCGGGCTTTGCCGCCGATGCGGGTCCGCTGCGGTTCATCAATTCTTGATGAGCACGCCGTCGGCCTCGAACTTCCAGCTGACCTCGGGCTTGTCGATCGCCTCCACCTCCTCCTTGCTCTTGCCCGCATCCTCCGCGTAGTGGCGCAGCATGGCCACGCTGGTCTCCTCCTTGCGGGCACGGCCCTGCATCACCACTTGCTTGCCTTCCAGCCCCTGCTTGGGCACAAAGAAGCCATAATCCCGGAAGCGCACCATCATGGGCGTGCCATCGGTGGTCTTCACGGTCATCCAGCAGCCTTTCTTGGCGCAGCTCTGGATGATCTCGCAGGCCACCTTGGCATCCAGCGAATCCTTTCCGGCGGCAGCCTTTTCAAACTCGGCCATGGTCATCGCCCCTTCAAGCCGGATGGCGTCGCCGTAGCTGGTATAGGCCCCGGCGGACCTTATGGCGGTCTTTGATCGTTGGGCATGCACGCCGATGGCGAAGGGCATCAGCAGCAGGAGGAGCAGGTGTTTCATGGGTGGTTTGCTTTTCGGGTTCGCGAAGGTAATAAGTCGGCGGCGGATGCAGATCATCTGCCCAAGGCGATCACCTGACCTGATTGCATCCAACGCGGCAAAGCTGGAAGCTCCCTTCCGGCCGAGCTTCCCAGGGAAGCTAATGGCACTGCTGAATGCCGCCGTTGGAACCACGCGAATTGGGGCCGGACCTAACCCCGAGGCGAGTAACAAAGCGTAAGAACCTGGAACCATGAGGGTAGCTGCCCGGCATGGAAGTGGATTGCGCACGGAAGACTTATCCATCTTACCGAAAAGCGGTAAAAGCCCCGCAGCACAGTGCCAAAACCCACTGGCCGGCCTTTCTTTGCGGAAACCTCCGCTGAACACAAGCCACCATCCAACAACTCTCGCATGAAGAAGATCATTACTCCGCTCGCCTGCCTGCTGCTTGCGCCCCTTGCGGCACAAACCATCCAATACGGCAACCTCGGCCCGTTCGGGGTGCAGGCCACCATGTACCTGCAAACGGGCAGCAGCCCCTTGCTGCTCAGCAACGGCCCTAACCAGACGTGGAACCTTGCCGCCTTGCCCATCCAGCAGGCAGGCACGCTAAGCTTCGTCACGGCCACCGGCACCCCGTATGCGGCCACTTATCCGAATGCCAACTGGGTGTGGCACCAGGATGCCGGCGCCTTGGCCAATGTCTACCAGTACCTCCGGGTGTCCAGCACCGGCATCGAGCTGGTGGCGCGCAA